>NZ_BAABGZ010000009.1:0-740 GCF_039541835.1 Hymenobacter saemangeumensis
AAGCCCAGGCCGGCGCCGGCTTCGAAGTACACCACGGCTTCATCGGCCAGGCCGGCGGCGTTGCGTGCTTCGAGGCGGATAACCGGCTTCTGGCCCGCGGCCGGGTTGGGCGTGCCGGGGCGGAACACGGTGGGCGCGGTGTAGCTGGTGTGGCGCGCGGCGTTGGTGAAGCTCACCGCGCCGGTGGGCTGGGTGGCCCGCACGAAGAAGCCCTGCATGGACGCCAGGTCTTTCACGCCGCCATTCGAGCCAATGCCGTTGACGTAGGCGGCGTAGGAACCCGTGTAGCGCCCCGTGGGCTTGTGCACATATATGGCGTCTTCGATGCCCGTGAGCATGCCGGTGCTGCGCACCACGTCCCAGTCGATGGGGGCGGGGTAGGGGTTGCCGATGAGCTGCCAGCCGGAGTTGCTCATGCTGCCGCGGGTCACGGCGTAGCTCACCGGGCCGTTCTGCAGCACCCCGGCGATGTCGACGACGGTGTTGGCGTTGGTCTGGGCCGAGTAGCCGCGCAGCGGCTGCAGGTCCTCGCTCAGGCCCGGCACCAGCCAGCCGCGGTCGAAGGTGTTGAGCGTGCTGGAGAGGCGGCCTTCCTCGTACGTGAACAGGGTGGGGAAGGGCGTGACGGTGTTGCCGGTCGTGTTGTAGGCTTGATTCAGCTCAAACACGGGCAGGTCGTCGGCAAACTCCTGCACCGTCGTGCTCACGCCGTTGGCGCTGGCCTTCATGGGCGAGGAGTA
>NZ_BAABGZ010000010.1:0-315174 GCF_039541835.1 Hymenobacter saemangeumensis
CACCAAGCACCAAGCACCAAGCACCAAGCACCAAGCACCAAGCACCAAGCACCAAGCACCAAGCACCAAGCACCAAGCACCAAAAACTACTGCCTGGCTACGCCGCCTTTGCGCTCGTCCATCTCGGCAAAAAGAATGGGCAGCTCCTTGAACAGACGCTCTACTTCCTTGGGGTTGAGACTGTCGTACAGGCCGCGGATGTGGCCCTGGTCGTCGACCAGCGCAAAGGTGCCGTTGTGGGCAAAGCCGCCGGGGGCCGATTTGTCGGGCTCAGCCGCCGTGAAATAGGCGCGGGCCAGCTGAAACACCGTGTCTTTGTCGGTGGTGGCGAAGTGCCAGCGCCGAGGGTCGGTCACGCCCAGGCGCTCGGCGTAGTCGCGCAGCACCGGAATGCTGTCATGAGCCGGGTCGATGGTAAGCGACAGGAAGGCGATGCGCTGGTCGGCTTGGTACTTGTTGTACACCTTCAGCAGCTCGCCCTGCATCTTGGGGCAGATGCCGGGACAGGTGGCAAAAAAGAAGTCGGTGATGTACGCCTGCCCGGCAAAGGTCTGGTTGGTAATAACCTGCCCGGCCTGGTTGGTGAGGCGAAAGGCCGGGGCGGTGGCGTGAATGGTGTCGTTGGGCCCGCCGTTGGGGTCGGCGCGCACGTCGGGCTCGCCCAGGATGGGCAGCCGGGCCGGCTTGTCGGCAGCCGAATCGGTACAGGCCGAGAATAGGGAGGCCGCCAGCAAGGGCAGCAGAATAAAGCGACGAAGCATAGCTTACTTAACCGAAGTGGTGGCAGACTGTTGCTGCAACAACGCATGGACCGAGTCAATAATGCCCTGCTGCTGCTTTTCCACGGCGTCCAGGATTTCCTGCTGCTTTTGAAAGTAAGCCAGGCGCTGGGCTTCGCTCATGGTGCTGTCGGGGGCCCGGTACTGGTGCATCCAGTTCATCATGGCATTGTCGGCGGCCTGCAGTCCGCGGAGGTAGCGCCCGGCATGAGCGGGTCTGGCCTGCTTTACTTTTTCTTTGAGCTCAAATAGCTGACCGGTTTGCACCATCAGCGAGTCGTGGCGGTCCATCACGGCGCGCTCAGCCGCCAGGGCCGGCGACTTCTTCTCGCTTTCAACGGGCGCAGAGCAGGCGGTAAGCAGGGCAAAGGAGCCTGTCAGGAAGGGCAGAAGGGTATTTTTAAACGAAAAACGCATGCTGCAAAGGTACGGCCCCACTGGCAGGGAGCCCAGCCACGTAAAGCAAAAGCTTCGTGTCAGCCAGTTTGAGCGTTTCCATCCTGCCTCACTTTTTTTGTATCATCCAGAAATATGCATACCACACCGAAGCTGTTTGGGAAGTATGAAAACTCATTAATGGCCGTCATGCTCGGCTGGCGTCCGCATGTCGACGCCTCTTGACAGGGGAAATAATCCCTTCGATTGGATTTACTCTCGTGGTAAAGATGCTTCGGCTGCGCTCAGCACGACCTGCTTTTTTCCTTCATCACTTCATCACCCCATCACCTCCTCACTTCATCACCTCATCCATATGAACACTCGCCAACTGGGCCGCTCCGGCCTTACGGTTTCTGCCCTGGGCCTGGGCTGCATGGGTATGTCGGACTTTTACGGGCAGACCGACGACGCCGAAAGCACCCGCACCCTGCACCGCGCCCTCGACCTGGGCATCACCTTCTTTGATACGGCCGACATGTACGGCCCCTTCAAAAACGAGGAGCTGCTCGGCAAAGCCCTGAAGGGCCAGCGCAACAGCCTTATCCTGGCCACCAAGTTCGGTATTCAGCGCGACCCAGGCGACCCCGGCAAGCGCGGCATCAATGGGCGGCCCGAGTACGTGCGGGCCGCCTGCGAAGCCAGCCTGCGCCGCCTCGGCACCGATTACATCGACCTCTACTACCAGCACCGCGTTGACCCCCGCACGCCCATCGAGGAAACCGTGGGCGCCATGGCCGAGCTGGTGAAGGAAGGCAAGGTGCGCTTCCTGGGCCTGAGCGAAGCTTCGGCGGCCACCCTGCGCCGGGCAGTGGCCGTGCATCCCATCGCCGCGCTGCAAAGCGAGTACTCGCTCTGGACCCGCGACCCCGAAGACGAGGTGCTGCCCACCTGCCGCGAGCTGGGTGTGGGCTTCGTGCCGTATTCCCCGCTGGGCCGCGGCTTTCTCACCGGCCAAATCAAGAGCTTCGACGACCTGGCTCCCGACGACTACCGCCGCTTCACCCCGCGCTTCCAGGGCGAAAACTTCCAGAAAAATCTGGATTTGGTGGCCCGCATCAACGAGCTGGCCCAGCAGAAAAGCTGCACCCCGGGGCAGCTGGCCCTGGCCTGGGTGCTGGCCCAGGGCGACGACGTTGTGCCTATTCCCGGCACCAAGCGCGTGAAGTACCTGGAAGAAAACGTGGCTTCCCTGCAGGTGTCGTTAACGGCAGATGAGCTGGCGCAGCTGGAGGAAATTGCCCCCCAGGGTGCTGCCGCCGGCCAGCGCTACCCCGCCGCCATGATGGCTTCGGTGAACGGGTGATAAGATGAGGGCTTTATAGCCTAATGAGCGGAAAAGACGCGTCATTGCGGGCAGCGAAACGCGGCAACCGAAGTTCCGCGCAGCCAACCGTCCTCTCTTAGCGACTGACCCTTGGATGTGAAAGCCCCAACGCCAGTGGCCGGCGCTGGGGCTTTTTTCATGTCTGGCTTTAACGGGTTGCTGGATGTTAGAGGACAGATTGACGAAGCAAACGAGGTTTGCTTTGCGTTGCTCGCAATAACCGCTACCTTCTGCTCACTGCTCACTGCTCACTGCTCACTGCTCACTGCTTTTCATCTCCTTCAGGTGCTCGGCTTTCCAGCGCATGGCGGTCAGCACGCGGGTGCGGCCGCTGGGGTGGTCGAAGAACAGGATTTCCTCCCAGGGGCCGGGGTTTATTTTGCGGTATTCCGAGAGCTTCATCGCCGTCTTGGCGAAGCCATCGGGCTGGCGGGCGGCGTTGAGGCCAAAAACGTCGGCCTCCTGCTCGTTGGTGCGAATGATGGTGTTGAACAGCGGCGTGCCCAGGAAGGTGAACAGGGCGAACAGGGCCAGGGCCAGCGGCAGGCCGCCCACGTCGCCAATGCCCGCCACGTCCCAGCGCGCTCCGTAGCGAACCAGGAGTCGGTGAAAGGCCCAGTCGACAAACCAGAAGCCCAGCCCGACGATGATGGCGAAGAAAATCAGCATCTTGGGAATGTGGTTGAGCACATAGTGGCCCAGCTCGTGGCCCATTACGGCCTGCACTTCGGCGGGCGTGCTGCGGTTGAGCAGGTTGTCGTTGAGCGATACGCGGATGGTGCTGCCCAGCCCGCTCACGTTGGCGCTGATGCGCTTGCTTTGCCGGGAGGCGTCCACCAGGTACACGTTGTCGGCCGGCACCCCATTGGCGCGGGCCATGCTCAGAATGGCCTCGCGCACCGGCCCGGCGGGCAGGGGCGTGTATTTGTTGAACAAGGGACGGATAAACACCGGGCTGACGAAGACGCTCAGGGTGAGGAAGAACATCACGATGACCGTGCCCCACTGCCACCAGCGCCGCCCGGTGCGCCGCACCATCAGGTAAAGCACCAGGATAAGCAGGCTGCCGAATACTACCGACAAGGCCTCGCTCTTAAGCACGTAGAGCAGCCACTCGCCAAACGACTGATTCGATAAATCATACTGATGCTCGCGGATAAAGTCGGTGTATACCTGCAGCGGGAAGCTTAGCAGGCCGGCCAGCAGGAAGTACAGGGCCGCGTAGGCCAGGGTGCGCAGGGCCTGGCCGGGCAGGCGCGCCGTCAGGGCCTTCATGCGCCGCGAAAGCCCACCCACCAGAAACACGGCCGCGATGCCCAGCGCATACAGAATGCGCCAGAGCTGCAGCCAGTAGCCGCCCTCGAAATAGGCATCCGACTTGGCTTTCTGGGCCGGCGTAAGTGAGTTGAGGTAAGCCTGGGTGGCGGCTTCCACGTCGAACGTGGAGCCGGCCGCTTGGGAGGCCAGCGAATCAGCAGGCAGCTCCTGCGCGGCCACGCCGGCCACCGAGAAAACCAGGGTAAAGAGGAACAGCAGCAGCAGCTTCAGGCGGAACGACATGGGGAGTAAGCAGAAAAATGAATAGCACAATGGCCGGATAAGGGCCGCAAGCTACACGTTACGCTCTCCCCGCGTGCAGAAAAGGCCGGGCCTGTGGGGACGTGGTAGCAGTCCCGCCCGGCATGCTGCTTACGCTGGCCGGTGGCGCAGCACCCGGCAGCTGGCCTTCGCCTGCGCCACCTTGGCCCAAATCTCGGCCAGCCCCAGGTTGTGCACGCTGCCCAGGTGGGTGGTGTGGAACGCGCGATGGGGCTGGTAGCTGCCGTTTTCCACAGCCTTGCCCACCTGCACGTAGGCTTCGCGGAAAGGCACCCCGGCCTGAATCAGCTGGTTGATGTTTTCGACGGAGAAGATGGGGTCGTACTTGGCTTGATTGAGCAGGTCGGGCTTGATTTTCAGCTGGGGCAGGGCGAAGAGCAGGATGTCGAGAATGTCGAGAAACTGCGTCATGGGCTCGAACAGCAGCTCCTTGAGAATCTGGAAGTCGCGGTGGTAGCCGCTGGGCAGGTTGTTGGTGGCCAGCATCAGGGTAGTGGGCAGGCCCTGCAGGGCGTTGCAGCGGGCCCGCACCAGCTCAAACACGTCGGGATTTTTCTTGTGCGGCATGATGCTGGAGCCCGTGGTGAAGGCCGCCGGCAGCTCCACGAAGGCCAGGTCCTGGCTGTTGTAGAGCACCAGGTCGTAGGCCATTTTCGAGAGCGTGGCCGCGCAGCCGGCCAGGGCAAAGGCCAGGGTTTTCTCGGTTTTGCCGCGCAGCATCTGCGCCCCCACCGAGCTGACTGCCAACTGAGAGAAGTGCAGCTCCTGCGTGGTCATCTGCCGGTCGATGGGAAAGCTGCTGCCGAAGCCGGCCCCCGAGCCCAGGGGGTTCTGGTCGGCCACGGTGTGGGCGGCCTCCAGCAGGGCCAGGTCCAGCAGCAGGTGCTCGGCGTAGGCCGAAAACCACAGGCCAAAGGAGCTGGGCATGGCGGCCTGAAAGTGGGTGTAGCCCGGCATCAGGTCGGTTTTGTGCGCTTCGGCTTTTGCCAACAGCACTTCCGCCAGGGCCACGATGCGGCCGGCTGCCCGCTCGCAGTAGTCTTTCAGGAACAGCTGAATGGCCGTTAGCACCTGGTCGTTGCGGGAGCGGGCGGTGTGGATTTTCTTGCCGGCATCGCCAAACCTGTCGGTCAGGTAAAATTCAATTTTGGAGTGCACGTCCTCAAAGCTCTCCTCAATGGTGAAAGTACCGGCTTCAATCTGGGCTTCCAGCTCGTTCAGGCCTTGCACCAGCTGCTCTTTTTCGGCCTCCGAGAGCAGCCCCACCGTTGCCAGCATGCGGGCCTGGGCCCGCGAGGATTGCACGTCGAACAAAGCCAGGTACAGGTCCAGCTCCCGGTCGCGGCCCACGGTGAAGTCCTCAATTTTCTTATCAACGGCAATGCCCTTTTCCCAGATTTTCATTCGGTAATGCTGACTAAATAATGTTGAGCGTCATGCTGTTTACTGCAGCGGGCAGGATGCTTAGTCTATGCCCAGCATGATGAGCTAACGACCTAAAAAGAAAAGCCGTCCAGCAGCTCGATGTACCCGCGTATGCCCTCCCTCACTTCGCGAAGGTAGATGTATTCGTCGGGGGTGTGGGAGCGGGCCGAGTCGCCGGGCCCCATTTTCACCGTGTCGAAGGGCATCAGCGCCTGGTCCGACAGCGTGGCGGAGCCGAAGGCTTTGCGGCCCAGGCTTAAGGCACGCTGCACCAGCGGGTGCTCCGGCGCGATGCGCGAGGAATTAAGCCGCAGCGAGCGGGGCGTGACGGTGGCGCGCAGGTTAGTTTGTAGGAATTCTACAATTTCGGCGTTGTGGTACAGCTCGTTGCTGCGCACGTCTACCACGTAGTGGCAGCGGTCGGGCACCACGTTGTGCTGCTGCCCGGCCTCTATCTGGGTTACGCTCAGCTTCACCGGCCCGAGCAGCGCCGACACCTGCGGGAATTTGTAGTGGCGCAGCCACATAATGTCCTCTACGGCTTTGTAGAGCGCGTTTTCGCCCTCGTCGCGGGCGGCGTGCCCGGTGCGGCCCTGCGCTACGCAGTCGAGCACCACCAATCCTTTCTCGGCAATGGCCAGGTCCATCTGCGTGGGCTCGCCCACAATGCCCAGGTCTATTGGGCCCAGCTCCGGCAGCAGGCTGGCAATGCCGTTGGCCCCGGAAATTTCCTCTTCGGCGGTAATGGCGCAGATGAGGTTGAACGGCAAAGGCTGGCGCCGCAGGTAGAGAAACGTCGCCAAAAGGCTCACGGCTGAAGCCCCGGCGTCGTTGCTGCCCAGGCCGGAAAGCCGGTCGCCATCCAGCGTGGCGCCAAATGGGTCCCGGGTCCAGCCCGCGCCGGGCTTCACCGTGTCGTGGTGGGAGTTAAGCAACAGGGTAGGGCGGGCGGCATCGTAGCCGGGGGCCAGGGCCCACACGTTGTGCAGCCGGCGCTGGGGGCGGGCGCCCTGAGCCGTCAGGAAGTTATAAATCAGCTCCGCCGTGCCGCCTTCTTCCCGCGAAAAGGAGGGAGTGCGAATCAGGGCCTGCAGCAATTCAATGGCCGTGTCGGTCAGCTGCTCAATTAGCTCGGGCATAGCACAGTCTTGGTGGTCTCATTGATATTCAGGGCGTTTTCGATGACCACCTGCTCCACGCCTGCCGCCAGGGCCGCAAAGGCGTTGTCGAGCTTGGGCAGCATGCCGGCGGCAATGGCGCCGCTGGCTTTTAGCTCCTGGTACTGCCCGGGCGTAAGGCGGGGCAGCACCGAGGCCGGGTCGTTTACATCGAGCAGCACGCCGTCTTTTTCGAAGCAGTAGTGCAGGGCCACGCGATAGTGCGGGGCCAGGGCCCGGGCCAGGGTGCTGGCAATGGTGTCGGCGTTGGTGTTCAGCAGCTGCCCCTGCCCGTCGTGGGTGATGGCGCAGCACACCGGCAGCAGGCCCGCGCCCAGCAGCTGCCGCAGCAGGCCGGTGTTGATGCCGGCCTCGGTGAGGTCGCCCACAAAGCCATAGTCGACTTCCGTTACCGGGCGTTTCTGCGCCCGAATCAGGTTGCCGTCGGCCCCGGAAAGGCCCAGGGCGTTGACGCCTTCCCGCTGCAGGCCGGCCACAATCTGCTTGTTGGTTTTGCCGGCGTAAAACATGGTCACGATGTCGAGTGTGGCGGCATCGGTGATGCGGCGGCCGTCGACCAGCTGCGGGGCAATACCCAGGGCACGCAGCATGTCACTGGCGCCTTTGCCGCCGCCGTGCACCAGAACTTTCGGCCCCGGCACCCGGGACAGCTCCCGCAAAAAGACCCGCAGCTGGGCCGGCTCGTCGATGATGCCACCGCCAATCTTAAAAATTTTCAGGGCGTCGTTCATTCAATTCAAAAAAATAACATGCTGAATCCGGGTTTTGTAAAGCATTGTTTTGTAATGATATAATGGCTTGGAGAAAGGGCTGCCCAAAACATCCCGCTAATAAAAGTGCTGTTTGGGGGACAAAGTTTCTGAAAAACCGTTCTAGTTTTGCAACGATTTCCGACCCTTTTACGGTTTAGGGGCGCAATCAATTACCACGCTTACCGCCCTCCGGTAACTGCCATGACTCATCTCTCACCTATTGCCCTTTTGCGACGACCGGTATCGGTGCTGCGAATTATGCCAGCTTAATAGCTGGCTTGCAATATTTCGCCTGCGCTTTTAATCTGATAAAGCCGGCGAGTCCCGCCCAGGAGCGGGAACAGTGAAGAGAAGTTCAACCCCAAAGCAGACTGACACGCGTGTAGGCCGTAGTGCATCCATCCAAGGCGAGATAAATTAAGCTTTACGCCTTGCGCGGCCCAGGTGGGCCGCATCCGGACAACAGCTTTTTCGTGGGTTTTTCGTGGGCTGGCATTGCGCCGGCCGCGGGAGCCCGCACACCTACCTGGCTGTTTCCGACTGCTTTGCATTAGTCGTCCAGCTTCCGTGGCCTGCCGGCCCGGCATCCCCCCTCTACTCCCATGATTTTACGAGTTGCCAATGCCGCCGATGTGCGGTACGTGGATTTGCTGTGCCAATGGTACGAGGAATCGGCCCGGCAGCGCGGCGTGGGCATCGCCAAGCGCGACCCTAACTACCTGGCCAAGAAGATGGCCAAAGGCGACGCCATCATGGCCTTCGTCGGCAAGGAGCTGGCAGGCTTCTGCTACATCGAAACCTTCGAAGACGCCAAGTTCGTGGTCAACTCCGGCCTGATTGTGAACACCAGCCTACGGCAGGTGGGGCTGGGCCGGGCCATCAAGCACCGCGTGTTTGAGCTTTCACGCACCAAGTACCCGCAGGCTAAAATCTTCGGCATCACCACCAGCGGGCCAGTGATGAAAATCAACTCTGAGCTGGGCTACCGCCCCGTCACCTTCACGGAGCTGACCCAGAGCGACGACTTCTGGAAAGGCTGCATGGGCTGTAAGAACTACCCCATCCTGCAGGAAAACCAGCGCAAGATGTGCCTGTGCACCGGCATGGTGTACGACAAGCTTGATGATGGATTCAGCCAGCCGGTTCAGGAGACGATTGAGGTTTTAATGCCTCATTAATAGCTTGTTATTGCTGGGCGGAGTCGAAGCATCTCTGCCACGAGAGTAAACCTAATCAAATGGATTACTGCTGCGGGCAAGATGCTTCGACAAGCGGACGCCAGATGAGCATGACGTTCTACTTGATGACGTTCAACTAATACCTAAGACCTAAGCCCTAAAAAATGAAAAAGGTAGTTTTAGCCTACAGCGGCGGCCTCGACACCTCCTACTGCGTGGTGTACCTCACCCGCGAGCTGGGCCTGGAAGTGCACACGGTCATCGTGAACTCGGGCGGCTTTTCTGCGGAGGAGCTGGCCGCCATCGAAAAGCGCGCCTACGAGCTGGGCTCCAGCAAGCACGAGGTAATTGACGTAACCCAGCGCTTCTACCAGGACTGCCTGCGCTACCTGATTTTCGGCAACATCCTCAAAAACGATACTTACCCGCTGAGTGTGAGTGCCGAGCGTATGTTCCAGAGCCTGGCCCTGGCCGAGTATGCCCGCGAGCATAAGGCCGACTACATCGCCCACGGCAGCACCGGCGCCGGCAACGACCAGGTGCGCTTCGACGTGGCCTTCTCGGTGATTGCGCCCCATACGGAAATCATTACGCCTATCCGCGACCAGAAGCTGAGCCGCCAAGCGGAAATCGACTTCCTGAACCAGCACGGCTTCGAGATGAGCTGGGAGAAGGCCAAGTATTCGGTTAACAAGGGCATCTGGGGCACCAGCGTGGGCGGCGTCGAAACGCTGACCTCGCACCAGGCCCTGCCGGAGTCGGCCTACCCGACGCCGCTCAGTACAACCGAGCCGGTAAGCATCGAAGTCACCTTTGCGCAGGGCGAGCCCGTGGCGCTGAACGGCGAAGCCCTGCCCCCGGTGCAGCTGATTCAGGCCCTCAACGAGCTGGCCGGGCGGTACGCCATCGGCCGCGACACCCACGTGGGCGACACCATTCTGGGCATCAAGGGCCGGGTGGGGTTTGAAGCGCCCGCTCCGCTGATTCTTCTGAAGGCCCACCACCTGCTGGAAAAGCACACCTCGAGCCGCTGGCAGCTGCTGCACAAAGACTATATCGCCAACTGGTACGGCACGCTGCTGCACGAGGCCCAGTACCTCGACCCGGTGATGCGCGACATGGAAGCCTTCCTGGCTTCGTCGCAGGCCCGGGTATCGGGCACGGTGTTCATCACCCTGAAGCCCTATCGGTTCGAGCTGCTGGGCGTGGACTCGCCGTACGACATGATGCGCTCCAAGGTGGCCACCTATGGCGAAGAGAACGACGCCTGGGACGGCCGCGACGCCAAGGGCTTTATCAAGATTTTCAGCAACCAGCTGCGCATTCATGCATCCCTGAGCCCCTCCCCAGCCCTCCCCGATGGGGAGGGAGCCTAGTTAGCACTCTCTTGTATGAGCATTCAAAATGAATTAACTAGGTCCGCTTCCCAGCGGGGTAATGCACCTCAAGCATTTGCGGCTAGGGGAGGGATTAAGGTCGGCATTGTAGGCGGGGCTGGCTACACAGCGGGCGAGCTGCTGCGCATTCTGCTCCGGCATCCCAACGTGGAAGTGGGGGCGGTGGTAAGCAGCTCCAGCGCGGGCCAGGCGGTGAGCAGCGTGCACGACGATTTGCTGGGCGACACGGAGCTGCAGTTTTCATCTGAGCTGGCCGGCGACGAAGCGGTGGTGTTTCTCTGCCTGGGCCACGGCAACTCCCGGGCTTTTCTGGAGAAAGCCGCGCTGCCGGCCAGCTGCAAGGTCATCGACCTGAGCAACGACTTCCGGCTGGGGGCCGACCGGGACCTGGCCGGCCGCGAGTTTGTGTACGGCCTGCCGGAGCTGAACAAAGCCCGCATACAGCAGGCGCAAAGCATTGCCAACCCCGGCTGCTTTGCCACGGCCATTGAGCTGGCGCTGCTGCCGCTGGCCAGCGCGGGCAAGCTCAGCGACGACGTGCACGTGTCGGCTATCACCGGCTCCACCGGGGCCGGACAGGCTTTGTCCGACACCACCCACTTTTCCTGGCGCGCCAACAACGTGTCGGTTTACAAGCCCTTCCAGCACCAGCACCTGGGCGAGATAGGGGAGAGCCTGCTGCAGCTGCAGCCCGGCTTTGCCCACGACATTCACTTTCTGCCCTACCGGGGCAGCTTCACCCGCGGCATCTTCGCCAGCGTATACCTGCCCTCGGAGCTAAGCCAGGACCAGGCTCAACAGCTGTTTCAGGACTTTTACGCCGACGCGCCCTTCACCCACGTATCGGACCAGGAAATACACCTTAAGCAAGTAGTGAACACCAACAAGTGCCTGCTGCAGGTGCAGAAAATCGGCCGGCAGCTGCTCGTCACCTCGGTACTCGACAACCTGGTGAAGGGCGCCTCGGGCCAGGCCGTGCAGAACATGAACCTGCTGTTTAACCTGCCCGAAACCACCGGCCTTCACCTTAAATCCGTGCTGTTCTGAGCTATACCAGCACCACGCTAAGTTCTAAGCTCTAACATCTAACCTCTATTCAACATGGAGCTGTTCAACGTTTATCCGCTCAACGACATCACGCCGGTGAAGGCGCTGGGTGCCAAAATCTGGGACGAGAATGGCCAGGAGTACCTGGACTTCTACGGCGGGCACGCCGTCATTTCCATCGGCCACAGCCACCCGCATTATGTGCAGCGCCTCACCACGCAGCTCCATAACATCGGCTTCTACTCCAACTCGGTGCAGATTCCCATTCAGCAGGAGCTGGCCCATAAGCTGGGCGAGGCTTCGGGCTACCCCGATTACTCCCTGTTTCTGTGCAACTCCGGCGCGGAGGCTAATGAGAATGCCCTGAAGCTGGCCTCGTTCCACACCGGCAAAAGCCGCGTTATTGCCTTCAAAGGCGCGTTTCACGGCCGCACCTCCGGCGCGGTAGCGGCCACTGATAACCCCAAAATCGTGGCGCCTTTCAACGCGGCCCACGCGGTGTGCTTTGTCGAGTACGACCTGCGGGCGGTGGAGCGCATGCTGCACGGCGACGACGTGTGCGCGGTCATCATTGAGCCTATTCAGGGTGTGGGCGGCATCATCATGCCCCCGGATGAGTTTCTGCAGGGACTGGCGGCCCTGTGCCGCAAGTACGACGCCCTGCTCATTGCCGACGAGGTGCAGTGCGGCTACGGCCGCAGCGGGCTTTTCTTCGCCCACCAGCACGCCGGCATCCGGCCCGACATCATCTCGGTGGCCAAGGGCATGGGCAACGGCTTCCCCGTTGGTGGCATCCTGATTTCGCCGGAGCTCCAGGCTTCGTACGGCCTGCTGGGCACCACCTTTGGCGGCAACCACCTGGCCTGCGCCGCCGCCCTGGCCGTGCTGGAAGCGATGGAACAGGAAGACCTGCTAACGCAGGCCGAGGAGCTGGGGGCTTACCTGCGCACCGAGCTGGAAGCCCACGCCGGCGCCGAAGAAATTCGCGGCCGGGGCCTGATGCTCGGCATCAAGTACGACTTCCCCATTAAGGAAATGCGCGAGCGGCTGCTGACCGAGCACCACATCTTCGTCGGCAACGCCTCCGACCCCACGGTGCTGCGCCTGCTGCCGCCGCTCAACATCACCCGGGCCGAGGTAGACCAGTTCCTTCAGGCGCTGAGTGACGTAACGCTGAGCTTCCGCTCGGCCAGCGCGCGCAGCGAGTATGCCGAAACGCGCCGCTAGCAGCGGTTATCCGCTACTTCGGTAGCTGCCTAAGCTGGCGCGAATGTAGCGCAGCGTAACCTGCGCCAGTATCTGGCTCTTCTTCTCACGAATGAACAATGAAAAACTTCACCTCCTTCGCCGATGCCGGCGGCTATAAGGTGCTGCTGCAGCAAGCCCTGGAAATCAAGGCCAACCCCTTCGGCTACCAGCACGTCGGCAAAAACAAAACCGTTGGCCTTATCTTCTTCAACCCCAGCCTGCGCACACGCCTGAGCTCCATCAAGGCGGCGTACAACCTGGGCGCACAGGCCTGGGTGCTAAATGCCGGCGCCGACTCCTGGACCCTGGAAATGGCCGACGGCGCGGTGATGAACGGCGGCACGCAGGAGCACATCAAGGAAGCCATTGCCGTGATGAGCGAGTACTGCGATGTGCTGGGCGTGCGCACCTTCCCCACGCTGCAAGACCGGGAGGCTGACTACGGCGAAGTGGTATTCAATAAGATTCTGCAGTACGCTACCGTGCCCGTCATCAGCCTGGAAAGTGCCACGCTGCACCCGCTGCAGTCGTTTGCCGACCTCATTACCGTGGCCGAGCGCAAGCGCACTGAGCGCGTGAAGGTGGTGCTCACCTGGGCACCGCACGTGCGCGCCCTGCCCCAGTGCGTGCCCAACTCATTCGCCGACTGGTTCTCCGAAGTCGACTGGGTGGATTTCGTTATTACCCACCCCGAAGGCTTCGAGCTGGACCCCCGCTTTACCAAGGGCGCCCGCATTGAGTACGACCAGAAAAAGGCCCTGGAAGGAGCCGACTTCGTGCAGGCTAAGAACTGGAGCAGCTACCACCAGTACGGGCAGGTGCTGACCAGCGACCCCGCCTGGATGCTCACTCCCCAGCATATGGCCCTGACCAACAACGCCGGCTTCCTGCACTGCCTGCCCGTGCGCCGCAACGTGGAAGTATCCGACGCCGTGCTCGACTCACCCAACTCCCTGGTTATTCAGGAAGCCGCCAACCGCGTGTTTTCTATGCAAACGGTGCTGCATGAAATTCTGAAATAGTCAGAGCGTGTCATTGCAAGAAAAACGGGCAAATTGTTCTATAGCAGCCATTTGCCTTGAGATGTGACACATAAAAAAAGCCCTGGCGCCGTTACTGGTGCCGGGGCTTTTCACATGAGTAGGCTGGTCGCTGAGAGCAGGACGGATTGCTTAGTAGTGCCTCCTCGCAATGACACGTACCTTTTGCTCATTGCTCATTGCTCATTGCTCATTGCTCATTGCTCAAGAAGGCAGCAGGTCAATCCAGCCATCTTCGCTCACAACAATGGCCAGTACGGGGTATGTGCTGCTGTTGACGTAGCGCAGGGCCGAGTTGTAGCGCGAGCCGCGGGAGGAGTCGCCTTTTTCGGTGGCCAGGCCGTCGAGGATGGCGCCGATGGCGTGGCACATGCCGTTGGGCTCGATGAGTACGGCCCCGTCGATGTTGGTAACCAGGCGTAGCACCGAGGGCGTCATGATGCGGGGCACCACGCGGAAGCCCTGCCGGCTCAGGCGTTGGGCCTCCTGGGCCGCGCCGGTGGTGATGACCAGGATGGTGCCCGTGGGCTGGGTGGTGGCCGAGTGGGCCAAATCCCAGAGGTAGTCGATGCTGTCGGGGTTGAGGGAGGGAAATACCTGGCTGGCCACTCGGGCGAAGTTGTCGGCCGCTACCCGCCCCTGGGGCAGGCGGGGTGTGTTGCTCACCACGCGCATCAGCACGTTGTGGGCGTGGCTTACCTCCCAGCTGTAGTGGTTGGTGAAGTGCACCGTTACGAGGTGCTCGAACTGAGCATCCGACTCGGGCACGAGCTGGCCCAGGCCGAAGACGTGGGAGGAGTCTGAAATCAGCGCCGTGTGGCCTTCGCTCAGCTCCAGCAGCTTGCGAATGGAGCGGTGGTCGCGCATGGTGACGGGGGCTTCCAGGGTAAGTACCGGCATGATGGCCGGGTGCAGGCGCCGGCTCACCAGCAGGGTGCCGATGCCTTCGTCGCCCTCATGCCGCAGGGCCGCCACGCCGTTGCAGGCGTCGTAGAGGCCGTGGGTGGTGCCCGGCGACACGCCCAGCATAAGCCGTCGCCCGGCCGAGCGCAGCAGCTCGTTGTAGTCGCGGTCGAGCATGGGCCGGTCGTTGTCGGCGGTGTCGGCCTCGCGCAGGGCGCGGCTGCAGTCGTGCAGAAACTCCAGCACGGCCGCGTGGGGCAGGTTGCCGGGGCGGGTGCTGCTGGGCTTGGGCAGGGTGTAGTAGCCGTCGTAGCAGTCGGCGGCCAGCTGCAGCACCACCGTCACGAGGTAGCCCTGCAGGCTTACGGGCACGGCACAGAACGAGCGGCGGTTTTCGGCGCGGCTCTCCGACAGCTCGTTGAGCGTGGTTTCGGTAGCGTGGCACACCAGCTCGTACCAGCGCTGCTTTTCGTACCGGTCGTGGTCGTTGGGGTGGAGGTGGTACACCACTTCGCGTGGGCCGGCGTTGGCTTCTGTGCCGGCTGCCCGGTTCTTTACCTCCAGAAAATCCTCCGGGTCATAGCGTACCGACTGGGGCTCAAGCACAACGGCATTGGGCTCGTCGGCTTCTTTGGCAGAAGCCAGCCCCAGCAAAAAAACTTCCGGCCGCAGGTTGCGGTCGAGCAAATTGAATACCCCTTCGGCAAACAGCTGGGCCGAAACTCTAAACAAACTTTGGTGTTCCCACATGGGCAAAAGGACGGCCTGGCCCCTGTGCGGGCCGGACTTCACCCGAACTACGCAAAAAAAGGCCAAACAGTGGCAGTTAGTTAAAAAATGCCGCTGGCTGCTTGTCCAGCCGCTGGGCAATTACGTATCTTCGGAGTGCCTCCCAGCCCGTGCTACCGTCCAGTTTACAACCCTCTTAGCCCCGCCGACTATGCTAATTGACATGATACTGTTTGTGCTGGCGGCTATCTCGTTCATTCCCATCATGACGGGCTATTGCGCGCATTCGCACGGCCGCTCGTTCTGGCTGTGGTTTGCCCTGGGTTGGCTGCTGCCGCTGGCATCGTTCTTCCTGCTTATCGCCCTCGTCGCCCGCGACGAGCTCGACCCCGGCCGGCAGCTCGTGCGGGAAGCCCGCCAGATTCTGCGCGAAGCCGAGAAAAAAGCAGTAAAGAGCGAGTAGTCTTTTGATGTGCTGATTTGGGTGATGTGCTGATGTGCTGATTTAGGGGATGAGGTGATGGAGTGAGGAGGTGATGGTGTGATGAGGTGATGGAGTGATGAAGGTAAAAAGAACGTCATGCTGAGCGGAGGCGAAGCATCTTTACCACGAGAGTAAACCCTTTTTTGGAATTACTGCTGCGGGCAAGATGCTTCGCTGCGCTCAGCATGACGTTCTTTTTACCTCATCACTCCATCACCTCATCACACCATCACCTCATTACCTAAATCACCTCCCTGATTCCCCGCGCGGCCCAGGCGCCGGTGCTGAAGCAGGCTTGCAGCAGGTAGCCGCCGGTGGGGGCTTCCCAGTCCAGCATCTCGCCGGCAATGAAGGTGCCGGGGCGCTTGCGCAGCATCAGGTGCTCGTCGACTTCGCTAAAGGCGATGCCGCCGGCGGTGGAAATGGCTTCGTCGAGGGGGCGCAGGCCGCTTACCGGCAGGGGCAGGGCCGTGAGCAGGTCTGCCAGCTCCTCCGGGCTTAGCCTGCCCAGGTCGGGCACGAGCTCGCGCAGCAGCGTGGGGATGGGCGGGCCCAGGTGCAGGCTGCGCCGCAGCAGATCGGGCAGGGAAGTGCCGGGGCGCCGCTCTTTCAGCCGGGCCAGCAGCTGAGCTGGCTTAAGGTCGGGCTTGAGGTTGAGCAGGAGGGTGGCCGGCTTCTCCTGGCTCAGGGCGGCGCGCAGTGCGGAGGTAAGGGCGTACACGGGGGTGCCCTCCACCCCGTAGGGTGTCAGCATCAGCTCCCCTCGGATGGCGGGGCCAGCAGCAACCCGCAGGGCTATATTTTTGAGGGGGGTGCGGTCTACTTTCTGCTGGAAGAAAGCCGACCAGGCTACTTCCGCGCCGCAGTTGGACGGGGCAAAGGGCATCACCTCCACGCCAGTTTCCTGCAGCCAGGGCACCCAGCTGCCATCGGAGCCGGTTTTGGCCCAGCTGGCGCCGCCCAGGGCCAGCACCGTAGCCTGCGGCCGGATGGAAAACTCCTCGCCGCTGCGCTCATTACGCAGCCGCAGGCCCTGTATGCCGTCGAAGCCCAGCCAGCGGTGGCGCACGTTGATGGCCACGCCGAGCTCACGCAGGCGGCCCAGCCAGGCCCGCAGCAGGTCGGCGGGCTTGTGCTGGGGCTGGGGGAAGATGCGGCCGCTGCTGCCCACGAAGGTCGCAATGCCCAGGTCGGCGGCCCAGGTTCTCAAGTCAGCAGGGGAGAAGTGCGTCAGCAGCGGGGCCAGGCGGGCCTGCTGCGGGCCGTAGCGGCTGGCAAAGCCGATGGCATCTTCCGCATTGCTGAGGTTGAAGCCCCCGTGCCCGGCTACCAGGAACTTACGGCCCACGGTAGCCTGCGCTTCAAATACCAGCACGCGGTGCCCGGCTTCAGCTAGGCGCTGAGCGGCCATCAGGCCAGCCGGGCCGCCGCCTACAACGGCCACAAAGGGAAAATCGGGAATCGAAGTTTCAGCCACTAGCTTTGCCAACAAAAAGCCTAAAATAAAGCCATTTGGGCAGCCGGAGCTAACCCGGCCCGCCCAGGGGCCGTTAGGCAGAACGCATGGGACCTTATACTATTCTCATTGGCCTGAGCCTGGCCGTGGTGCTGTCGTACTTGTTTGACCTGGCAGCCCGGGCTACAAAAGTGCCTTCGGTGCTGATGTTGCTGCTGGCCGGCATTGCCCTCAATCAAGCCGCGGCTTATTGGAACTTTTCCATTGTCGTGCCCTCGCTGGTGCTGCAGCTGCTGGGCATAGTCGGGCTGATACTCATAGTATTGGAAGGTTCGCTGGACCTGCGGCTTTCGCGCGACAAGCTGCCGCTTATTCAGCGCTCCTTTTTGGCTGCCAGCCTTATTATGGTAGTGCAGGCGGGGGTAATAGCCTGGCTGCTGCACCTGTACCTGGGGGCCAGCTGGCAAAGCTGCCTGGTAAATGCCGTACCACTGGCCGTGGTGAGCAGTGCCGTGGCCATTCCCAGCGTAGCCGGGCTGGGCGGCGACAAGCAGGAGTTCATCATCTACGAAAGCACGTTTTCCGACATCATGGGCATCATGCTGTTCAACTTCGCGGTGCAGGACAATTTTGCCCAGGGGTGGTCGGTCGTGACGTTCGGGCGCGATGTCATAGCCATTGGGGTTGTGGCAGTGCTGAGCACGGCCCTGCTGGTGTTTCTGCTGTCGCGGCTGCGGGGCCACATCAAGTTCTTTCTGCTGTTTGCCTTCCTGATTCTGATTTACAGCCTGGCCAAGAAGCTGCATCTCTCTTCCCTGGTGCTGGTGCTGGTGTTCGGGCTGGCCGTCAACAACGTAGATTTGCTGGTGCGCAGCGCCCGCCTGCGGCGCTGGCTGCACCCCAAGCAGCTGATGGTGGAGCTACACCAGCTGAAAAGCATCACCGCCGAGTCGGCCTTTCTCATTCGCACCTTCTTCTTCCTGTTGTTTGGCTACTCCATCACCCTGGCCCATCTCATCAGCCTCACGCTGCTGCTGCAGGGCCTGCTCATTGTGGCGGTGCTAACGTTTATCCGCTACATCTACCTGCGCTTCGTGGCTAAGTCCGACCTGATTCCGGAGCTCTTTATTGCGCCCAAAGGCCTCATCTCGGTGCTGCTCTTTTACAGTATCCCGCCCAAACTGCTTATTGGCGAGGTCAGCGAAAACATTCTCTTCTTGGTTATTCTCCTCACTGGCATACTCATGATGATAGGCTTGCAGCTCACCCGCCGCCCTCCGGTGCTGGGCGAGTACTAATTTTTTGATGTGCTGGTGTGCTGATGTAGAGATTTTGGTGATGGGGTGAGGAGGTAATGGGGTGATGAAGACAAAAAAACGTCATGCTGAGCTTGTCGAAGCATCTTGCCAGGGGGAGTAGTCCTTTTTGTTTGGGTTTACTCTCGTGGTAAAGATGCTTCGACTTCGCTCAGCATGACGTTCTTTTTACTTCCTCACTTCCTCACTTCATCACTTCCTCACTTCATCACCTCATCACCAAAATCACGCTTCGCTTTCCATAATCAGCTGGCGGCGGTAGCGGACGAGGATGGCCGATTTGAGGATAAAGCCCAGGTAGCGGCCATCTTCCTCGCACACGGGCAGGGCCCAGGCGCCGTGGCGGTCGAGCAGGTCGAGGGTATGCTCCAGGTCGTCGTCGGGACCCACGATGGCGGGGGCGGGCTGCATCAGGTCGCGCACCCGGATGGTGGAGTAGTTGGCGTCGTCAAATAGCGAGTCGCGCACCTGGTTGAGCGACACCACACCCAGCAGGCGCCCCCCGGCGGCCACCACCGGAAACAGGTTGCGGGAGGCGTGGCGGAACACGTCGACCAGCTCGCCCAGCGTGGTGTTGGGGCGCACGGAAATGAAGTCGGTTTGCAGCAGCTGCCGCGGGTCGAGCTTGGCCAGCAGGCCTTTGTCGCGGTTGGCGTACACGTCGACTCCCTTTTGAGTGAGCTTGCGGGTGTACACCGAGTAGGGCTCAAAGTACTTGGTAATGAGGTAGGAGCTGCTGCTCACCACCATCAGGGGCACAAACAGGGCGTAGCCGCCGGTGATTTCGGCAATGAGGAAGATGGCCGTGAGTGGGGCGTGAATGACGCCGGCCAGGGTGCCGGCCATGCCCAGCACCACGAAGTGAACTTCCTGAATGTGCATCACTCCGCTCATGTTGATGAGGCGGGCAAAGAAAAAGCCGGCCAGCGCACCCGAAAACAGCGAGGAGCCGAACATGCCCCCGTTGCCGCCCGCGCCCACGGTAATGCTGGTGGCCACCACCTTCAGCAGCATGCTGAAAACGACCAGCGCCAGTAGCAGCAGGGGGTTGTCGTCCTGGTACACCGAGAAGATACTGCCGTCGGTAAGGCGCTCGGCCTTGCCCTTGAGCAGCAGCTCGACGGTGGTGTAGCCTTCGCCGTAGAGGGTGGGAAACAGGAAGATAAGGCCGCCGAGCATGAGCCCGCCCACCACCACCTTGCGCCAGTCGAGGCCCGGCCAGCGCTCAAAAAACTTCTCGGCCCAATGGTACACGCGAATCATGTACACCGAGAAAAAGGCGGTGAACAGGCCCATGAGCAGGTAGAAGGGCACGGCATCGACAGGCCAGCTGTTGGTGATGAGCACGAAGGGCTGCCCGGCGTACAGGGCCTTGGATACCACCGTGGCCGTGGCCGAGGAAATGAGCAGCGGAATAAAGTACTGGGCCGGCAGCTCCAGCAGAATGGCTTCCACGGCAAACAGCACGCCCGCGATGGGCGAGTTGAAGATGGCCGCCATGCCCGCCGCCGCCCCGCAGCCCGTAAGCAGGCGCCGCCGCCGCCGGTCCACGTGCAGCACCCGGCCCAGGTTGGAGCCCAGGGCCGCGCCCGTGACAGTAATCGGGGCCTCGGTACCGGCCGAGCCGCCGAAGCTGACGGTGAGAAAGGCCGTAATCATCTGGGAGTACAGCTTGGAGCGGGGCACGATGCTGCCTTCGCGGGCTGTGTTGTAGATGATGGGGCCCACGCCCCGGCCCAGGTTGCCGCCCAGCAGGTATTTGGTTACCAGTACGGTAAGCGTAATGCCCACAATGGGGTAGAGCGACAGGGCAAACACCCGGTACTGCTCGGCTACACCGGCCTGCAGTAAATCGGCCTGCCAGCGGATACAGGTTTTCAGCAGCACGGCTGCCAGGCCAGCAAACCCGCCTACCAGGATGCTGAGCACAAGCATGTACATCCGCTCGTTCACGTGGCGGGCCCGCCACACCAACAGCGGGCGCAACAAGCGGTGAACGGCGTTTTTTTGCATGGGTGCAGAAGAAAGGTTAGCTCACTAAGGTCAACGTAGCAACGGGTTTCTTGTTGCTGGTTCAGGGATTTCTGGCTGCTTGTTTCTGGTTTCTGGTTGTTGTTCAAACCAGCAGCTAGAAACCTGAAGCAAGCAACCAGGCCGGTCCTACAGCTCCATGATGTCTTCGTTCCAGAGCACGGGCTCGGCTTCGATGAACTCGTTCATCATGTCGACGCACTCCTGCAGGTCGAGGTCAATAACCTCCACGCCGTGGCTTTCCATGAACTCGCGGGCTCCGTCGAAGGTGCGCGACTCGCCCACAATCACCTTGGGAATCTTGAACTGCACAATGGTGCCGGCGCACATGTAGCAGGGCATCAGCGTGGAGTAGATGACGGTGTCGCGGTAGCTGCGCTGCCGGCCGGCGTTGTTGAGGCAGTCCATCTCGCCGTGCTTGATGGGGTTGAGCTCCTGCACGCGCTTGTTGTGGCCCTTGGCCACGATTTCGCCGTTGCGCACCAGCACCGAGCCGATGGGAATGCCCCCTTCTGAGCGCCCCAGGCGGGCTTCGTCAATGGCGGCTTGCATGAATTGGTCCATAGTTTTTAAGCTGTTAGCTAATAGCTGATGGCTGTTAGCTTTTTTTGGTGGAAATGAAACAGTTGTATGTCGTAACTAAAGTGCTGGGCTCGCGGAGCGTGTCACTGCGAGCGGAACGCAGTAGAGCGCGGCAATCCGTCATCTCTAAGCGCTACGCTTATGCTGATGTAGTAATTGAAAAGGCGGTTGCACGTTGGGTAAAAGGCTCATCACATTATTAAGCTGGTCGCACAGAGAGGACGGATTGCTTCGGCTTACCTCGCAATGACACGTCTGGTTTACCGTGCACAAATCCCCCGGTAGGGGCAGTACTCACACTTCGTGAAATCGTCGGTTTTCCGAATCGGCTCGGCTGGGTCGAGCATTTTGAGTACAATTCTAGTCACCAATTCCTCGGAAACCTGTACGAAATCCTGGCCGCCTTCGGTGAGGAAGCTTAAATCGGCGGAAAGCAGGCCTTCATCGATGTTGCGCAGGGAGAGGATGGCCGTATCGGCGGTGTCCCGCTTGGCCGTATGCGAGAGCATGAGGCGGTAGAGCCAGAGCTGCCGCACCTTGTCCACGGAAGAGGTGGACTCGTTTACGAGCCGCTCGATGGCATCGGCGGGGCTGAGCTTGTCGCGGTAGCCGCGCAGCTGCAGGTCGCTGCGCTTCACCAGGCCCGACTTGTAGTCGACCACCCGCAGGCGGCCGTCGGGCAGCTCGTCGATGCGGTCGGCAAAGCCGGAGAGACGCACGGCCAGGCGACCGGGGCGGCCGGGCTCGTCCACGAAGACGGTGGCCACCAGCTCTTTTTCCAGGCCAAACAGGCGCAGGGGCAGCAGGCCGGGCTGCTGGGGCAGGCTTTCCAGGAAGCGCACCACCAGGCGGGTGGCCACCTGCCCGTACACGTGGTTGAGGCCTTCGTCGGCCCGCTCGTGCTTGTCCGATTCGGCCTGGCGCAGGGAGCGGCGCACTTCTTCGGGAGCCTGGCGAATCAGCTCGGGAATGTCGTCGGCAGTGACCGGGCGGCCATCCAGGGCAAAGGCGCCCAGCAGGTTTTCCAGGGCCTCGTGCACCATGGTGCCGAAAGTGTTGGCTTCCAGGGTTTCTTCCACCGCTTCGTTTTCGTGGAAGCGGGCCACTTTGGAGAAGTAGAAGCGCAGGGAGCAGGCCAGGAAGTCGTTGAGGCGGGAAGGGGAGATGTTGCGCTCCAGCACCCCGCGCAGGGCGGCCAGCATTTCGGCATCTTTTTCCAGCACCAGGTCGCCTTCGTATTTGTCAGTTGTCAGTTGTTGGTTGTCAGTTGTCAGGATTGTTCTGGTATCTGCCTTATCAGAACGACCTGACAACTGACAACTGTCAACTGACAACTCCATTGCCACCACCGTCAAATCTTCCAGCGTCAAATACGGATTCTGAGGCAGCAGGTCGTTTTCGAGCTGCAGCAGGAAGCGGCTGCGCTCGCCGCTTTTCATGCCCTCGGCGCCGGGCAGCACGTGCACCAAATCCACGCGGCCGGCACGTTGGAGCAGGCGCCAGAAGTTATAGGCCGTGCCGGCCTCGGCGTCGGCGTAGGTGGGCAGCTTAAACTCCGTCAGGACGTCGTAGGGAAACAGGCTTTGCTGCTTTTTAGGAGCGGGCAGCACGCCCTCGTTGCAGCTCAGGATGATGAGGTGGTCGAAGTCCAGGGCGCGGGTTTCGAGCAGGCCCATTACCTGCACGTCGGCCAGGGGCTCGCCGCTGAAGGGCAGGCGGGTGCGGGCCATCTGCTCGTAGAGGAAGCGGCGGAAGGAGCGCACCGACAGGCGCTGCTCGCGGCAGTCGAAGGCCGAGTCTAGCTGCTTTATCAGGGTGTAGAACAGGTAAAGGTATTCGGCCTCGATGCCCGACTGCTTATCCGAGTACACCTGCTTGAGCAGGTCGATGAGGGTGTTGCAGGCCGCGATGATGTCGTCGCAGTTGTTCCAGGTGCGGAACAGGGCCTCGATGAGCGGGTGGTGGCGGCCCAGCTCCAGCAGCTCGGCCGCCGGCAGCAGCACGGCATTCAGGCGCACAATTTCGCGGCACACGTGGTCGAGGATGCCGTGGAACCCGGGCTGCTCGGGCTGCCGGTCGAGCCACTGCTGGTAGCGGCGCAGGAAGGGGTGGCTGAGCAGCTTGCTCACGGCCAGGTGGTGGTAGCGGGGCACGCCGTAGCCGGTTTCGGCGCTGCCCTCGCGGATGCCGGTCAGGTGCACTTCAAACAGCAAGTCCACCAGGTTGAACAGGGGCGTGCTTTGAAAGCTCAGGCCCATGGTCACGTTGAAGTCGGGCACGGCGTCGGTGGGCAGGCCGTGCAGCACGGGCAGCAGCAGGGTTTCGTCGGGCAGCACCACGGCCACGGTTTCGTCGGGGTAGCGCTGCCGGGCCTCGGCCAGCAGCTGCCCGGCCAGCTTGCCCTGCATGCTGGGGTTGGCCACGCCCAGGTAGCGCACGTGGCGGGGGCGGGCCCGCAGCCACTCCACCCCGCCGCCCATGGCTTCCAGCGGCAGGTTCCACTTGGAGAAGTAGCGGCGCAGGTGCTGCCCGGCCCGGTTGGGCGAGCCCATCTCCAGGTAAAACGGGTCGCCGTCGAAGCGCACCTCGGCCCGGCCGGCCTGGAACAGCAGGCGAATCAGCTTTTCCTCGGCCCGCGACAAGCTGCCCAGGCCCACGAACACGTGGCGGGCGGGCTCGGGCGCGGCGGGGTCGGTCAGCTGCTTTTCTACTTTCTCCACGGCCATGCGGTACGCCAGGCCGGGGTAGGCCAGCTTGTTGGCCAGCATGCGGCGCTTGAGCTCGCGGTACACCTTTTCAAGCTGGTCCCAGAAGCTGAACGAGCGGCGGGCCACTCCGTTCTCGGGCAGGGTTTCCAGGTTCCAGCGCTCCAGGGCCTTGGCCTGGCTTAGGTACTCAAACACCTTGCGGGGCTTGGCCAGGTTCTGGTCGAGGTTGGAGAAGTCGCTGAGCAGCAGCCCGGCCCAGCCCACGAACTTGTCGAAGTCGAGGCTGGTGTCGATGTTGCGCAGGATGTCGAACAAGAGCAGCTGCAGGGCAATGGGCTCTTCCACCTGCACGCCGGCCAGCTCCACCATGTAGTCTTCCATGGCCGCCACGCGGGGCGCCCACAGCGGGGCGCCGGGCGGCAAGGCCAGGGCCAGCTCGTTTTTCAGATACACCACGGCGCGGCGGGTGGGTACTACCACCACCAGGTCGGGAAGCTCGTCGGTAGGGCCGTGCCCGTAGCGCTCAATCAGCTCGCGGGCGGTTTGGGCCAGGAAGGAAACCGGGGCGGTAAGGGGAGCGGTAGTGGGCGCAGAAAGGGGAGAAGGGCTGGCGGGCATAGTGTAAAGGTACCGGGCAAAACAGGCGCTGCGGCTGGGTAGAGCAACAAAAAAACGGCCGGCAAGGTGCGTTGCCTGGGCTGTGGGCCACGCATTCGTGCGAGCAAGGGTGGCTGAGTGCGCTTACCGGAAGTCAAAAAATACGTAACTGCGAAAGCGCGGCGGTAGCCCCGTATTTTGTCGCTCTCAATTCCAGCCTATGCACTTTCGCTACACCCTGCTCTTACCCTTGCTATTGCTGGCTGCTGCCACTTTGGCACAAACCACCCCCGTTCCCACCACCCTTCCCGCCGAGCCGGCCGCGGAGGCACCCGCGCCGCTACCCCCGCCGCTGTGGCGCAAGTCGGGTAAGGCGGGGCTGGGCATCAACGAGTCGCTGCTCAGCGACAACTGGCGCGGCGGGGGCGTCAACAGCATCGGCTTCAACTCCCTGCTCAACCTGCGGGCCAACCGCCGCAGCGGGGGGCATTCCTTCGACAACGAAGCCGACTTCCTGTTTGCCTTCACCCAGACCAAGGGCCTGGGCTACCGCAAGGGGCAAGACCGGCTGTACATCGACACCAAGTACGGCTGGCACATGAGCGAGCACTGGGACATGTTCGTGTCGCTGAACCTGCTGTCGCAGTTTGCCCCCGGCTACAAGTATGATAAAGCCGCCAACGGCGATGAGCGGGCCCGGCTGGCGTCCGACTTTTTCGCCCCGGCCTTTCTCACCGCCGCCTATGGCTTTGAGTACCGGCCCGCGGACTGGTTTCATGTGCGCCTGTCACCTTTCGCGCCCCGCCTCACGGTGGTAAACCGCGCCGAGCGGTTTGTGGAGGTGCTGGGCGACACGCCCTACGGCGTAAACCTGGGCCACAGCACGCGCTGGGAAGTACTGGCCGCCCAGATTCTGGCCGAGGCCAACAAAAACCTCAGCCCCAGCGTCAACCTCAAGGCGCGCTACCTGCTGTTTGCCAACTACCGCAACCTCAACGGCCGCGAAATCGACCACCGCCTGGATGTAGGCCTGACGGCCAGGGTGGGCAAGTACGTGAACGTGTCAGTAAACGGCATCGCGCTCTATGATTTTGACCAGGACAACGCCATTCAGTACAGCCAGGGGCTGACGCTGGGCATCGCCTACGCCTTCCAGAACTTCGCAGACGAGAAAAAGTAAAGGCCCGTCGTTGAGAGGGGCCTTTACCGGGCTATTTGCCGACCGCAGCGCCTTTCCGCTCCGTCGGCGCGGCGCCGATGCCTTCGCTGGCGGGCCGTCCGTAGAGCTCGGGGTTGAGGTACTTGCCTTTGTCGGGGCCGGTTTTCTCAACCACGTCCACGATGCGGTTCTGCTGGGCGTACTTGTCGTTGCGCACGCCCGTCACCTGCCAGCTGACCTTGACGCCGGGCTTGTCGGTGCGCACCACAAACTGGTTGTTCCGGATTTCCTGGCCGACGATGGCCTGGGCAAACTGGCCGATAACGGTGAGCTGGTACTTGAAGTCCTTGTTTTCGGCCTCGAAGTAAGTCGGCAGCGACACGGTGGCGTTGCCCTGGGCATCGGTGACGACGTTGCCATTGTAGACGTTCATCATGTCGGGACTTTCCACGAAGGAGTGAATGAGGTACTTGTTCTCGGGGTCCTGGGGGTGGTCGATGCGGAAGGTGCCGGCCGATTTGCTGAGCGTGCCCACTACCTGCACGTTGCCCTGGAAGTAGCCGGCCCAGTTGGTGGTGGCGCCGGTGGCCGTGGCCCACAGGCCGTACGACGAGGAGCCCCCGCTGGCGTTGCCGTACAGCGCATAGTGCGAGCCGGCCGTTCCACTGGCCTGGGCCGAAACAGCGTAGGAGGCGGAGTTGTAGGAAGTGGCCTGCGCTTCGGCCCGTACCCCCATATACCCGCCTTCAAAGTAGCCGCCGTAGCCATAGCCGGGGTTGTTCACGGCCCGGCCAAAGACGCCGCGGGTGTCGAAGTTGCCTACGTAGGTATTTTCGGCCGACACGCCCCGTTCCACCGCTTCGGTGGCCACTATATGGAGGCGGTGCGTGGGCGCCGTGAGGCCGATGCCGACGCGGACGGCATTGGCGCCGGTGCCGCCCAGCACCAGGGCATTGTCGGCATTCACCTTGGCCTGGTAACCGATGGCCGTGGCGTTGCTGCGCTGGGTGGCAGAAGACAAGTCGGCGCCGTAACCTACAAAGGTGTTGTTGGCACCGCTGGAAACGAAGCCGCCAGAATAGGCGCCTACGCTGGTATTGTTATTGGCTGCCGCGTTGTTGAGGCCGTTCAGGGCCAGGCGGCCGACGGCTGTCACGTTGCTGGCCCCGGGATTTGATTGGCCCGCGGCCCCGCCGAGCAGGGTGTTGCCATTGCCGCTGCCCAGGGCGGCACCCGCCGTGTAGCCCACCGCCAGATTGAAGGCGCCCGAGTTGGTTTCGCTGGCCAGGCTGCCCGTGCCGACGAAGGCATTGGTGTTAGAGCCTGTGCCGTAAAACAGGGCCGGGGTGTTGCCCAGGTACAGCCGGCTGCCGTTGATGTTGCCATTAACGTCGAGCTGGTGGCTAGGTAGTACGTTGTTGATGCCCACGCGGCCGTCGGCTTCGATGCGGATACGCTCGGTGTTGCTGGTAAACAGGCGCAGGTCGGAGAGGAAGGTGGTGCCGTCGCCGCGGTAGTAGCCATCCATGCCCGAGAGGCGGAAGAAGTTCTCGTTGCCATTAATCAGGCCGCTGAAGCCGAAGGTGCCCATTACGTCGCCCGCTTGCAGGCCCAGGGGCGCGGCGCGGGTGCCGCGGTAGCGGCGGATGCCGATGGCGGGGCTGGCCGCGGCGCTGTAGGAGCGCAGCAGCACGTCGTCGGTGCCGCCCCCGCCCAGGTCGTCGCTCACAATGTCGAGCCGGGTACCGGGCGTGGGCGTCCCCAACCCCAGAAAGCCAGACTGGGTCAGGGTCATCAGGCGGTTGTCGATGGTGGAATTGTCGTTATAGGTAGCCCACTGAAACTGCCGGTTGGCCACAGTGGGAACTCCGAAAGTGAGGGTGTTGGGCTCCATGAACAGACCCCAGCGCCCCAGGCCCGCGTAGTTGCC
This sequence comes from Hymenobacter saemangeumensis, assembly GCF_039541835.1. NCBI lineage: Bacteria > Pseudomonadati > Bacteroidota > Cytophagia > Cytophagales > Hymenobacteraceae > Hymenobacter > Hymenobacter saemangeumensis. Next base: position 27,301 of record NZ_BAABGZ010000010.1, read on the forward strand.
CGACGTGAAGGGGTTCCAGCCCCGGGTGATGATGGGCCGGTCCTGGGCGTCGAGGATAATGCCCTGGTTGGTGTTGGCGGCGATGGCGCCCTGCACGTGCAGGCGGTGAGCCGGGTACAGGCCCAGGCCCATGCGCCCGGCCGAGTCGAGCAGCACCTGCGCGGCGCCGCTGGTTTTCAGCCACAGCTCGGAGGCCGCCGTCAGGCCATTGCCTTTGTAAAAGGAGTACATGCCCGCTGAGGTAAAGCCCAGCCAGTTGTTGTTGGCGCGGCCGGTAAAGCCGATTTCCCCCATGAAGTCGTCGCGCAGCAGGTTGCTGGGGGCAGCGGCGGTGCCATGAGCGGCGCCCAGCGACAGGCCCGGCGCCACGCTGGGGCCGTAAGAGCGCAGTACAATATCATCGGCGCCGCCATTGCCACCGCCGTCGTTGACGACTTCGAAGTGGGAGGAGGGCGTTTTTGTTCCAATGCCCACCCGGTTCTGGGTCAGGCGCATTACCTCAATGGAGTCTTGGCGCGCGGCATAGCCCGCGCCGTTGACGTAGAAAGCCAACCCACCGGTGTAAGTGCCCGTTGCCTGGTCGGTCGAGCGTATCATGCCCGGCCGCCACTCGCCGCCGGAGCCGGGCGGGTCGCTCCAGAATTCCACTGCTGCCGGCCCGTAGCCGCCGCCGGTGTTAGAGTTCTGAATGCGGATTTTGGTAACCGGGCCGGTGCCATACACGTGCAGCTGCTGCTGCGGATTGCTCAGCCCGATGCCCACGCGGCCGTTGCCGCGAATGCGCATCAGCTCGGCGCCGTCGCCGTTTTTGCCGCCCGCCCAGAATACGTGGCTGGAGTTGGGAATGTCGATGTGGTAGTTGAGCTGGGAGCCGCTCACGCCAAAGCCGTAGTGGCTAACCGTGCTGCCGCCGTCCCAGAGCGTGATTTTGGACTCTACGTCGTTGGGAGAGATGCTAAGCCGGTTGAGGGGGCCAGTGGTGCCAATGCCCACGTTGCCCTGGCTGCGGAAGATGCTGGTGTTGTTCTGCAGCCAGAGCTGGTCGGTCCACTGGGCGGTACCGTTGGCTTGCTGTACCAGTATCTGGCCGGCGGTGCCGCCGGTGGCCGGCAGGGTGTAGGAGGCCGCCGCTGTCTGCGTCAGCCGCAGAATGGGAATGCGGGTAGGAAGGGGGGTAACGACTCCCCCGCTGGTGAGGGCACAGCCGGGCGTGACGTTGCCCGTGTCGGCAAAGCCCAGCGCCCCATTGTAGAGCACAGTGAAGTTAGAAGTCTGGTCATGCGCCGAACCCACGCTGTTGTCGTAGCACGTTTCCAGGTACAGGTTGCTGCTGCCGTCCCATACAAAGGGCGTGCTCAACGTAATGGCATTCCAGCCGGGCACAGTGTTGTAGGTGCCGGTATACACGGTGGTAAGGCCGCTGGGAAAGCTGCTCACGCTGCTGGCGGTGGTGAGGCCCAGCTTCACGGTGAAGTTAAGGTATGGCGCAGTGCTGCTTTTAGTGCGCACGAAGAGCTCGAGCATGGTAATGGGCCCGGCCGTTACGCCCGCCGCCAGCAGGCTGCTCGCCTGGTACAGGTAAACTGCACGGCCATCGGGCACGGCGCCCGAAAAGGGCAGTGCGCTGCTCGTGCCCCCCGAAAAGTTGCCTACCGTGCCCCCGGTGGGCCCCGCCACGGGACCGGGCCCCACCTGCAGGCCCGTCACCGGGTCGTAGCTCACGCCCTGGGAGTCGGTGAGGCGCACCCAGTTCACGGCGGGCGAAGGCGCTACGCCCGTGCCGCCGGCATTGTACCAGAAGCCGGGCTGGCTGCCGTTGGTCTGGTACACAATCAGGCCCGGGGCCGGCGTAGCCATGCTGGTGCGGGCTGCCTCGGCAAGGCGGGGCAGCAGGGCACCTTTGTCGGTAGCTACTACATCAAGGGCGGCGCTGGCGTCGGGGGCGGTGGTGCCTACGCCCACGCTCTGGGCCCTGAGCTGGGCAAGCGGCAGCCCAAGTAAGAAAAGCAGGAAAAGAAGTAAGTTTTGTTGCATAGCAGAAGCAGTTATGAAGTGATGACATTCCTAAGAATATCCTGCTTCAAATGTAATCTTTGCTAGAACAAATTGAAAAAAATGTGTATCACATGATAATGTGATAACCCGCGGGTGATGCGTTGCAGATGCATCTGGGCACTGCTGGCAGGGAATAAGCCATTGCCTTAGCCAGCGGTCAGTTAATAGCAAAACGAGCCTGCCGGGAGGGCAGGCTCGTTGCATCGGGCGGGTCAGCCAGGGTAGCGCAGTGAGTCGAGCTGTCCCATTATCCGGTTTACTTTATCGCATAAGCCAGTAGTGGTTTGGCCATTCTTACGCGGGACAGGTGCTTCACTGCGGTCGGCGTGAACGCCTATTTGCTGATGGCTTTACGCTCTAAGCGCATATATCCGCTCTATTATCTCCACCACCTTCATGCCTTCCAGGGCATTGGTGGTAGCATAGCTACGTTGCTGAACAGTGTCTACCACGTTCTCAATGACTTGCACATGGTTAGCTGCCGAACCCTGATAGGGGCCGTAGTCGTTGGCGGGGTTGGTGGGGGCCAGCGCTGGCAGGGTATAATCTTTCAGGTGGCAATACTCAACCTGGTCCAGGTACTGCCCGCCGATTTTCAGGGAGCCGTGCTCGGCTACCACCGTCAGGGAGCTTTCCAGGTTGCGGTCCCATACCGCAGTGCTGTAGCTGAGGCTGCCGCTGCCCCCGCGCAGCAGGTCGAAGGTGACCAGGCCGCTGTCTTCAAACTCGGTGAGGCCCTCGTGCGTGAAGTCGCGGAAGCGGGCCGAAATGTTGGTAATGTCGCCAAACACCCAGTAAAGGAGGTCCACAAAATGGCTGAACTGGGTGAATAGCGTGCCGCCGTCGAGTGCTTGCGTGCCTTTCCAGCCGCCGGGCTGGTAGTAGCGGGCGTCGCGGTTCCAGAAGCAGCTGAGCTGCACCAGAAAAATGCGCCCCAGGCGGCCTTCGTCCACCACCTGCTTGAGCCAGGCGGCCGGCGGGGAGTAGCGGTTCTGCATCACCCCAAACACCAGCCGCCCGGTTTGCAGGGCCGTGTGCACAATGGCTTCGGCATCGGCTTTGCGCAGGGCAATAGGCTTTTCTACTACTACGTGCAAGCCATGACGCAGCCCGGCAATGGCCTGCGGGGCGTGCAGGCCGTTGGGCGTGGCCACGGTCAGCACATCGGCCGCCGGGCCATGCTGCAGGTAGTCCTCCAGGGAGGGAAAGAAGGGTACACCGGGAAACTCCTGAGCAAATCCGTCCTGCAGCTCGGGGCGCACATCAATCAGCGCAACCAGCTGGGCGCCGGGGTGGCGCGACACCAGTGCGGCATGGCGGCGGCCAATGTGGCCCACGCCACAGATGGCGAAGCGAACGGCACTCACTAGGAAAGCAGCACACTCGCGGGAATGTGCAAGGTATGGTGGAAGAAGCGGGCCATGGCCAGGGTAAGCGGCTTCCGCCGGTTCAGCACGGCCGACACGTAGCTTTTGCTGCCAATATGGCCCACTAAGTCCTTAGGCTTCAAGCCTTGCTCAGCCATCTTGAGCTGAATGGCAGCAATGGGGTCGGGCGTTGGAATGGGGTAATGCTCATCCTCATAGGCTTTCACCAGTAACAGCGCCATTTGAATGGTTTCGCCTTCCGGGCTATCCGGGGGCACCTGCTGGTCGAATTGTGTATCCAGCCATTGCAGCAGCTGGTCGTATTGCTCTTCCGATTTGATGGGACGTAGTTTCATAAGGGACGGAACTGAACGGTGGCAACGTCGACCTGGTCGTATTCGCGGTGGGTGCCAAACCATTTCAACAGAATGGTTTTATAAGCAAACACAAATCGCACCACCAACCGATAATTATTGCCCATGATGTTGAACACCACCCGGTCGTCGCCAATCAGGCTGGCAGATGCATAAACTGCCTTTAATTGGTTGAAATTGGCAAACTCCTGGTACAGCATTTCGGCGTACCATTGCTGCAGGGCCACCGCGGCAGCCGGATACTGGCGGCAGTAAGCCAGCAATGTGCGCCGGTTGATAATGTTGAACACCGAAGTAATTGCAAAGTTCACCTATAGTGAACAAAGATAGAAGTTGTCTCGACTCTGTTTGCCTTACTGGCGGGGGTTCAACGGCTGACTTAGCCCACGCTGCCGAATGCAGGATGCCCCCATAAACTAAACACAGGCATTGGATAAGGGCAAAGCTAGGCGGTAAACTACCTGCCACTGGCAAAGCCTCACATTGAGCCAGCGGCCAATTCTGTCAAAAGGGAAACTGCACCAAGGAAAAGAATTGGCAACGAGCCCAGTACTAATGCAGCGGTGGCATTAGCTGAGGTCGGTAGCCCTTGAATGCGCTGCTTCAGATTTCTAAAATGCCAGAAGCAGAATGCCAAGCTGTAAACAAGGAAGGCCATCGAAATAGCAAAGAATAAGTAATGGCCCTCGGAATACCATTCCCGCGAGTATATGGGAAGTCGGGGTGCAAAGTAGCCGTTGTAGTATACCCGGCCACTGACGACCAGCAATATCATCACTCCCAGTAGCTGAAGGCTTAAAAACTTTCCCTCCCGGAAGTAATACCAGCTTTGCATGCGCCTTAAGTATCATGCGGAAAAACCGCCGTTAAAACTTACTGACTAAGCCAATAATGTACGCCTGCTGCTCACCCGTCAGCAGCGGGTGAATGGGCAGCGACAGCACCTGCCCGCACAGACGCTCGGCCACCGGGAACTGCCCCGCCGCATAGCCCAGGTAGGCATAGGCTGGCTGCAGGTGTACCGGCAGGGGGTAGTAAATCATGGTGGGCACGCCGCAGCGCTGCAGGTGGCTTTTAAGCTCATCGCGCCGCCCGGCCTCCGTGAGCTTAATGGTGTACTGGTGAAAAACATGGGTGCTGCGCGGGTCGCGGGCCGGAATTTCAAGGCCGGCAAGGCCCGCTAAGGCGGCGTCGTAGCGAGTGGCCACAGCCTGGCGGGCGGCGGTATTGGCGGCAAGCCTGCCCAGCTTCACCCGCAGCAGGGCCGCCTGCAGGGTATCCAGCCGGGAGTTCAAGCCGATGCGCTGGTGGTAGTACTTGCGGCTCTGGCCGTGGTTGGCCAGCTGCTGCAGGAGCGTAGCCCGCGCCGCGTCGCGGGTAAACAGGGCGCCGCCGTCGCCCAGGGCCCCCAGGTTTTTGGACGGGAAAAACGAGGTTGTGCCCACCGCGCCCGCCGTGCCGGCAGCAACCGTTTCGCCGCTGGCAAAGCGGTAGGTGGCGCCAATGGCCTGGGCGTTGTCTTCAATCAGCGGGATGCCGAGCCGGGCAGCCAGGGCCACCACCTGCTCCAGCCCCGCGCACTGCCCAAACAGGTGCACCACCACAATGGCGCCGGTACGCGGCGTAACAGCCGCTTCCAGCGCCTGCATGTCAACGGCGAACGTAGCCGGCTCCACATCCACCAGCACGGGCTGCAAGCCCAGCAGGGCCGCGGCTTCCAGGGTGGCCACGTAGGTAAAGGCCGGCACGATGACCTCGGCCCCGGCGGGCAGCTCCAGGCTCATCAGGGCCAGGGTGAGGGCGTCGGTGCCATTGGCACAGGGTATTACGTGAGCGCCACCCAGGTACTCACTCAGCTCGGCCGCAAACAGTGCCACGGCCGGGCCCTGAATGAAGGCACCCTCGCTCAGTACCCCGCGCAGGGCCTCGTCGAGGGCGGGCTGCAGGGCGGCGTGCTCGGCCACCAGGTCCAATAGCTGAATAGGAGAGGAAGGTGCCGGAAGAATAGACACGGATAAGATAAAATGCTGCAAAAGGCCAGCCTCAAAGATAGAGCGCCGTTTCCTTGCCAGGCGCAGCAGCGCATGGCCCTTTTAGGTCAGGAAATAACCCCGGCACAGACTCCGCCGTTATGAAAAAGACAATAGTATCCCTATTGTCTTTCTTTTATTTACCCGCTTACCCCTTTCGCCATGTTTAAAAACTCGCTCACCCTCAATGCGCTGGCTGCGGCCCTGCTCCTGACTGGCGCCACCTTCACCACTACCGGCTGCTCGCAGGCCGACCGCCAGGAAACAGCATCGGAAAGCGACCGGGCCTACAACGACTTTCAGACGTTTGTGACCAATACGGAAACCAATGCCGAGAAATTCGACAGTGACGTGGAGGCCGACTACGACGAAGCCAATACCCGCATGAAGGCTGATTATGATACCCGCCTGGCTGCCGTAGAGAAATACAACGACCGGTACGATGATGCCCGCCGCCAGGAAATCGAGGCCCTGCGCACCCGCTATACCACCGCCTACGACAAGCGCACCGCCGCCTGGAACCGCCGCCTGAGCAGCGGCGAGATGACCCTGGGCCAGTATTACAAGCCCAGCAACCCGGCCGGTCAACTTACGGCTGCCAACGCCCGCAGCACCTATGAGCAGTTTATCCGCAACGTCAAGCAAAACCAGGAGCGCTACGACATCAACGACTGGCGCAACATCAACTCCGAATGGCGGGCGCTGGACGAGGCCTACGACAAGGTGAAAGGCGACATCTCCGCCAAAGACCTGGCCGAAATCCAGAAAGAGAAGCTGAAGTATGCTGCCTTCAAGTCCTGGGACAAAACCAAAATCCGCGCCGGCCAGGGCGCTGATGCCGTTAGTGGCGAAGCCCAGGAGCTGAAAGCCGAAACCGCCGACGAGCGCAGTAAAGTGGGCCGGGCCGTGAGCAATACCGCTTCCGACGTGAAGGAGGCCGGCAAAGATGTAGGGCGCGGGGCAGCCAATGCCGGCAAGAAAGTGGGCGGCGCCGTGAAAGACGTCTTCGACGGCAAAGACGACAAGGATAACGACTAATTCAGAGCCGTTTCGGGGTTGCCGTACATAGCGCGGACTGTTACTCCGCGAGTGCGCCCGAATTAGCGAGCTCGCGGTTTAATAGTCCGCGCTCCTGAGCGGCGTACACGAAAGGCGAAACCGCACTAACAGCCTGTTAAGCTAACGAAGCGGTGCCATGCTCTTTTGCCATGGCACCACTCATTCGCCCAAGTAATAACCACCGCAAACCAAACTACCGGTCCTGGACGCAAAGTCGGGGGCCGGTAGTTTGGTTTTATAACAGCGGCAGCAGCCAGTGTAGCTTCAGCAAGTCGAGCTGGCGTAAGCTGGGTTGGGCTGATAGTAAGTTACGGCGCAGGGAAGGCGCCAGCAGCTTCAGGCTGGCGCGGGCTACCGGCGCCAGGCCCAGGCGGCGCAGCCGTAGTGCCGTTTGCAGCAGCCGCGACTCCGTTCCGAGCCCGTCTTCCTGGTACACCCGGGCCAGGTTGCGCACCGCCTGCTCGCTTTTGGCGAGGAAAGTGGCGGCCGGTTCCAGCCCGTCGTGCAGCACGGGGTTGTCGACGTGTAATACCGACACCCGACCGGCAGCCAGCTCCACTCCAAATTTGGTGTCTTCGTGTCCGTAGCCGGTCAGGCGCTCATCCAACGGGTAGCGGTGCAGCACCTCGGCCCGCAGCAGGGCGTTGTTAATGGTAAGCTGCGCGTAAGGCACGGTTTGCCGGGTAGCTGCCGGCCGGGCCTCCCGGGCCTGCCCGTACCGCCAGCGCAGGTGCAAGGCCGGGTCGGGCGGGGGAGCAGCTTCGTAGCAGGTGCCGCCGATAAGCACGGACGCCTTCTCCCGGGCGGCGGCGTAGCGGGCCAGAAACTGCGCGTCGGGCAGCAGGCTGTCGTTGTCGAGCAGCAGCAGCCACTCATATTTTGCAGCCTGAGCCAGCTGGTTGCGAATGGCGGCGCGGCCAACGTTCTGGGTGTGCTCTTGGTAAATTACGTTCTGGCGCTCGGCCAGTGAACGGTTCTGGCGGCGGTACTCCTCGGCCGAGCCATCGTCAAGCAGCCGGATTTCTACCGGGCCAGGCCAGTCGGTTGCTTGGTTAATTAATTGGTTAATTAAAAGACCAACCAACCGATTATAAACCGGAATTAATATGGATAACCCATCAATATGCTCCATTTATCAGGCCTGCCACAGCTGTTTTATCCTATTCTGTTTTTAAGATGACCTCTGTTCCATCGGGCAAGCCTGATAGCTGCAAATGAATTTCACCTGTCAAGCCAAAATGCTCATAAATATCCAGGCAATAAATATTGTCAGCTGCGTAAGCGCCTCCCATCAGAGGTAATTGATAAAAGGGATAAACTTGATTCGTCTCAAGGTATTTATTGGCTGCTTCTAATTCGTCGACAAGTCTCAGGGAGAGGATATCCTCATAAACATCTGGGTTAAGGGTGCCATCCAGAAACTGATAACGGTCCTGACCAAGCAAGTATAATTCCCCTAAGCCTGTATCCAAATGGTATAGATTGTTGCTGTTATCAATCAGCACTGCATCTCCCATCTTAGTTAAAGCCGCAATGGCTTTGTCGCTCTGTATGAGCCAATTCCACGTGGACAATACTTTAGTGGTATCTACCAGCTCAGTTTGAATAAGATAGTGCGAGAGGTCCTCCATGTGGGCCAGAACGACTTGCTAACTTACATTTCTACCGCCGCCCCGAATCCAGCAGCTGCCCGTCTTTGCAGGTAAACACGCGGTGCGGATATTTTTCCAGCAGCTGGAAGTTGTGGGTGGCCATTAGAATGGACGTGCCGGCGTTATTGATTTCGGCAAACAGCTGCATGATGCTGTCCGACACTTCCGGGTCGAGGTTGCCGGTGGGCTCATCGGCCAGCAGCAGCACGGGCTCGTTGAGCATGGCGCGGGCAATAACTACGCGCTGCTGCTCCCCGCCGGAGAGGCGGTGGGGCATGCGGTTGGTGGCCGCGGCCAGGCCTACACGGGCCAGCACGTCGCTGATGCGCTGCTGCTTGCGCGCCTTGCCTGTCCAGCCCGTGGCGTTGAGCACAAACATCAGGTTTTCGCCCACGGTACGGTCGGAGAGCAGCTGAAAATCCTGGAAGATGATGCCCAGGCGGCGGCGCAAAAAGGGGATTTTGGCCGGGGCCAGCTTGGGCAGGGCAAAGCCCGCCACGGTGCCCACGCCCTGCTGCAGGGGCAGGTCGGCGTACAGCGTCTTCAGCAGCGACGACTTGCCGGAGCCCGTGCGGCCCACCAGGTAGGCAAACTCGCCCTTTTCCAGCGTAAACGACACGCCCTGCAACACAGGCTGCTCCTGCATTATCACGGCATCGTGCAGCTCAATTACGGGTTCAGACATAGTAGCGCCAACGTTGTGTTGGGGAATCGTTGAACGATGGGGAAGCGGGGCACGGCGTCAGGCAAATACTAGGCAGACCAGCCCGCGCGGTAGCATCCCGGCTGAAAGCCGGAGTTAGATAGCCAGGGGCTGCAGCTTGCCAAACTCCAGGCCCGCAATTACCGCAGCCAGCTCCGTTTCCTTGCCTTCCAGCCCGTAGCGGTGCAGGTCCTTCAGCGGCCGGTCGGCCCGGAAATAGGCAATCAGCACAAACTGCTCGTCGCGCAGCTGAATGTAGTCCGGAATCTTGGCCTTGCCTTTTACCTTGATGATGTACACGGTTGAAGGGAGTTATGAGTTATGAGTTATGAGTTATGAATTGTTCGCGCCATTAGCCGGTCAAATAATTCATAACTCATAACTCATAATTCCACACTAGGCGTTTACCCGCTTGTGGTCGGCCAGGAAGGTGGCCAGGCCTTTGTCGGTGAGGGGGTGGTTGAGCAGGCCGGTGATGACGCTCAGCGGGCAGGTTACCACGTCGGCGCCGATTTCGGCGCACTGAATCAGGTGGGGTACGTGGCGCAGGGAGGCGGCCAGCACTTCGGTGGGGTAGCCGTAGTTGCTGAAAATCTGTACAATCTGCTCCACCAGCTGCAGGCCGTCGTGCCCGATGTCGTCGAGGCGGCCCACGAAGGGCGACACGTAGGTAGCACCGGCTTTGGCGGCCAGCAGGGCCTGCCCGGCGGTGAAAATCAGCGTGCAGTTGGTTTTGATGCCTTTGTCGGAGAAGTACTTGATGGCCTTCACGCCGTCCTTAATCATGGGCACCTTCACCACGATGTTGGGGTGCAGCTCAGCCAGGGCCTCGCCTTCGCGAATCATCTCCTCGTACTCGGTGGCAATAACCTCGGCTGATACGTCGCCATCCACCAGCTCGCAAATCTGCCGGTAGTGGGCCATCACGTTGTCGAGGCCTTTGATGCCTTCCTTGGCCATCAGCGAGGGGTTGGTGGTAACGCCGTCGAGTACGCCCAGCTCTACAGCTTCGCGGATGTCGTTGAGGTTGGCGGTGTCAATGAAGAATTTCATAATTGGGTCTTGGGGACTTAGGGTCTTAGGGACTTGGAAGAATTGGGTTCTGCAAGGACAATGGCGAAAACCAAGTTCCTTAGACCCCAAGACCTAAGTCCCCAGAAAAAGAATCGGCCCCAAAGCTACTCACGAAGCCGCCAAAAGCGGAGCGGGGCAGCGTCGGGGCCGACGGGAAAAGGCAAAAAAAAGCGAGCCAAAATCGCACCGCTACAACCGCTTACCCTTGCTACCTTCCGGTCCTGGGGGAGTTCAGCAGGAGCTGGTCGTTCTGACTCGCCGCTGCAAAGGTAAGCAGGAATTCCGCGAATCCGGCGCAAATTCCCCTCTTTATTATCGCTGATGGGCGCTGATTTTTTTGATTGCGCTGATTTTCTGATAGTCTGTTGGGCCGGGGGAAGCGATGTTTGGAAGAGGAGGGAAGTGAGTTTGGCTGAGATGTGCTTTGCCGGATACTTCCGCAGCGTTTGCCCGGCATTGCCATTCAGGCCGGGGCAGCAGGTGCGGATATAATCAGTGAAATCAACACAATCAGCCTAAATCAGTGATTAGCTTTGCGGCATGGAACGACTTATCATTCTTGATTTCGGCTCTCAATACACCCAGTTGATAGCCCGGCGCATTCGCGAATTGCACGTGTTTTGCGAAATCCACCCCTTCACCCACGCCCCGAACCTCGTCATCAGCGACGATATTCGGGGCGTTATTCTTTCCGGCTCGCCGTGCTCGGTGCGGGAAGACGGGGCCCCCAATCCTGACCTGAGCCATATCCTGGGCCGGGTGCCGGTGCTGGGCGTGTGCTACGGGGCCCAGCTGCTGGCCTACCAGGGCGGGGGCGAAGTGCTGCCGGCTACCATCCGCGAATATGGCCGCGCCCGCCTCGCCGAGCTGGACCACAGCGCGCCGCTGCTGGCAGGCATGCACGTGGAGTCGCAGGTGTGGATGTCGCACGGCGACACGATTAAGACGCTGCCCGCGGGCTACAACATCATCGCCAGCACGCCCGAAGTGGCAGTAGCTGCCTTCCACATTGCCGGGCAGCCTACCTACGGCATTCAGTTCCATCCCGAGGTAACGCACTCTACCGAGGGCAAGCAGCTGCTGCGCAACTTCGTAGTGGAAATCTGCGGCTGCGACCAAAGCTGGACGCCGGAGCACTTCGTCGACTCGGCCGTGGAAGCCCTGCGCAACACCATCGGCGAAACCGACCAGGTAATCCTGGGCCTCTCGGGCGGCGTCGATTCCAGCGTGGCGGCCCTGCTGCTGCACCGCGCCATCGGCCCGCGCCTGCACGGCATCTTCGTGGATAATGGCCTGCTGCGCAAAGACGAGTTTGCCGCGGTGCTGCAAGCCTACGAGGGCCTGGGCCTGAACGTGACCGGCGTGGCCGCCGCCCCGGAGTTCTATAAAGCCCTGGAAGGCCTGAGCGACCCGGAGGCCAAGCGCAAAGCCATTGGCCGCACCTTTATCGAGGTGTTCGACCGCGAGGCCCACAAGGTGGAGGGTGCCGCCTGGCTGGCCCAGGGCACCATTTACCCCGACGTTATCGAGTCGGTGTCGGTGAAAGGGCCGGCCGTAACCATCAAAAGCCACCACAACGTGGGCGGCCTGCCCGAGAAGATGCACCTGAAGGTGGTGGAGCCCCTGCGCATGCTGTTCAAGGACGAGGTGCGCGAGGTGGGTGCCACGCTGGGCCTGCCCGGCGAAATCCTCAACCGCCACCCCTTCCCCGGCCCCGGCCTGGGCATCCGCATCCTGGGCGACATCACCCCCGAGAAAGTAGACCTGCTGCAGCGGGCCGACGCCGTGTTTATCAACCTGCTAAAGCAGCATGATTTATACCAGCACGTGTGGCAGGCCGGCGCTATGCTGCTGCCCGTGCAGAGCGTGGGCGTGATGGGCGACGAGCGTACCTACGAGCGGGTGGTAGCCCTGCGCGCCGTAACCAGCGTAGATGGCATGACGGCCGACTGGGCCCACCTGCCCTATGAGTTCCTGGCCGAGGTCAGCAATAAGATTATCAACCAGGTGCGCGGCATCAACCGCGTGGTGTACGACATCAGCTCCAAGCCGCCGGCGACCATTGAGTGGGAGTAGTCTGAACCACGGATTGGCTACGCCGAACTTCGTTTGACACGGATTTAACGGATTAATCGGATTTTGTGGACGATTTCGTTACCCCACTCAATTAATTGAGTGGGGTAATTTTTTTAAAGTTGACAATGCAGATAAAAACAGAGCTTTACGAGGCAGCACAACGCGCATTTCCGGCTGCTGGACGTCACATTATGGCGCATCAAACGGAGACGCAGCTGGTGGTATATCAGGCTTATAAGCCAGCCATTGCCGCCTATGCAGTGGCAAACCAGCTCCTGGGTGGGCCGGACTTTAACTACGGGCGAATGTCGTGGATTAAGCCCAACTTTCTTTGGATGATGTACCGCTGCGGCTGGGCCAGCAAGGAAAATCAGGAGCGGGTACTGGCGCTTTGGCTCGATAAAACGGCCTTTGATGAAATTCTGGGGCAGGCTGCCTTCTCCACCTTCACGGCCGGCAACTATGCCAGCGAAGGCGAGTGGAAGAAGGACTTGGCTAGCAAGGCAGTGCGCTTGCAGTGGGACCCCGACCACAGCCCCTACGGCGCCAAGCTCAACCGAAGGGCCATTCAGCTTGGGCTGAAAGGAGACGTCCTGGAGCGGTTTGGCAAACAGCAGGTGCGGCTGATTGAGGATATAACCGATTTTGTGCAGGCGCAAAGGCAGCACGTTGACAAGCGGCTGCTGGAGCAGCTTATTATTCCACAGGAAAGGATTTATGTGCCCGCCAATCCATCAGTGGCGCTCACAGTTGGCCTCGATTCCCATACTGCCTGAGGAAAATGGTTGGTAATCAACATACATGCTGGCCGGCTTTCCCAGGAAAGGCCGCTTCTATAGGTGCTCCGCGAACTTCATAGCTAGCGGATTTGTCCTTGCTGCATTCTAAGTTGCTCCTACCGCGCTTTCATTTGCGGGGCGCTCCTGGTTTCTTGCTTTCCAATGTCCCTTTCAACTGCCTTGCTTCCGCTTGCCATTACGCTGCTGGTGCTGTTCAGCCTGTGGGTAACCTTTCCCCGGCAAAAGTTGCTGGCGGGGCGGCCGGCCTGGCAGCGCTGGGTGCGCTGGCTGATATTTGGCGTTAACCTGGTGAGTGGGGCACTGCTGATTTACCTGCTGGCAGGTATCTACCTCAACCCAGGCTAAAGACGAGTCCTCGACGCTGGCATGGCAGCGTAGTGCGATTAACGGGGTGGCCGTACCTTTGCCGCGGTGCCGATTATTGGCAATCCCAAGCTTGTCTTTCTGACGAATGCTTTTCAACCCCTTACGGGTAAAGCGGCTGAGCCTAGTGGCCGGCCTGCTGGCTTTGGCCGCCACGGCTGCATGCGGGCAGCACAGTCCTCATTCTGCTGGTACTGTGAAAATGGCGCCCGACCCTCCGGCCACCCACGGCATGCTGCTGGTGGGCACGCAGCAGGTATTTGCCTCGCACCTGCCCATGTTTAACCGGCCGCACGACTACCAGGTATGGCTGGAGCTGGAGCTGGATTCCGCAACGCTGAAAACGTACCAAACCAGCCGGCGGGCGTATCCGCAGGAAGCGTTGTACACCCTGGAGCCGGAGAAGTTTGTGCTGCCGGCTATGGTGGCAAAGCCCCATCCATTTCGGGCCAGTCTGTACCGGGGCCACTTCGAGCGGGGCGGTACGGCAATAGTCGAAAACGTGGAAGTGCACATCAAAAAGGTGCTTTACTTCCGGCAGCTGAACCCTCAGGAAGCGCCCCCGACACATCCTGCCTATTTGCTGCTGGGCAATGCGCAGGAGCAGTTTCTGGCCCACCGCATCGCCGGCCAGCCGGGCTACGACCAGGTGCTGCGGGTGACGGTACCCAAGGGAAAGCTAACAGAGCAATTAAAAGCGCAAGGACTGGTGAGCTGGGAAGCCGCTGCCGGTGGGCCTGCGCCGCTCAAGGCCCCGGCCGGGATTAAAGGCCATGCGGCGCCGGGTTTGCGTCTGGAGCAAAGTATATACCTGGAATTTGACGACTTACGCTAAGAGTATGCGCTGGCACTGCCTCCAACACCTGCCCGACGAAGGGCCCGGCCAAGCCGCCGACTGGCTGGCGGCCCATGGTCATTCGCTGAGCTATACCCGCCTGTATGAACCCAACCCCGTATTCCCCAGGCTCAGCGAGTTCGATGGGCTGCTGGTGCTGGGCGGGGCCATGAGCGTACACGACGAAGCCGAATTTCCCTGGCTGCTCGATGAAAAAGCCTTCTTAAGGGAAACGCTGCGGGCCGGCAAATTCACGCTGGGCATCTGCCTGGGCGCCCAGCTGCTGGCCCAGGCCCTGGGCGGCGAGGTGAAGCCCAACCCCGAGCCGGAAATTGGCTTCTGGACGGTGCGCTTTTCCAGCCGCGTGCTGGAGCATCCGCTGCTGCGCGGCTGGCCCGAAAAGGCGCTGGTGCTGCACTGGCATCAGGACACGTTTACGGTGCCGCCGGGCGCCCAGCGCGTGGGCATGTCGGCCGGCTGTGCCACCCAGGGCTTTGTGTGGGGCGATGGCATCATCGGCCTGCAGTTTCACCCCGAGATGACACGAGAAATGGCGGAGCAGCTCATGCTAAACGAAGGGCACGAGCAAGCCGAAGAGCAGGAGTTCGTACAAACCGCCGGTCAGATTAGGGAAAAGTTGAAATCGGTGTGGAAGGGGCGGGTGCTGCTGGAGCAGCTGCTGGCCAATATGGTGGCGCTGTTTGAGGAAGAGAAAGGAAGTTAAAAGTGAAGAGTTAAAAGTTAAAAAGCCGTTCTGCTTTTTAACTTTTAACTCTTCACTTTTAACTAAACTAGAAGCCTTTCGGCAACTCAATTCCCTTAATCGTCTTGTACAGGCTCAGCGCGTTCTGGTCGGTCATGCCGGCCACGAAATCCGTTAGCAGCAGGATTTTCTCGTAATCGGATACGTCGGCCTGCTGGCCTTCGGCGCGGAACTGCTCGGGCAGGAGCAGCAGCAGCTTGCGGCTGCGGTGGCCCCGGCTTTCGTCGAAGATGGCGCAGAGAAAGGCGTCGAGCAGGCCGCCGAGAACTTCAAAGCCGGCGGCTTCAATCTCCAGCACGGGGCGGCTGCGGTAGAGCTTCTCAATGCTCAGGCGCTGCACCTCCTGCAGGTCGGTCCAGCAGCTGAGCTCCTTGATAAGCGGCTGGTCGTAGGTGCCGGCCATGATGGCCGGGGCATGTAGGGCGAATAAGCCAGCGGCCTCAGCCACCAGCTTGCCGATGAGGCGGGCACGCACGTAGCCCAGCTCTTCGCGCCAGTCGTACCACTGCACGCTGCCCACGCGGCCGGGCGGGTCGTTGAGCATTTTCTTCAGCAGGCCCAGTCCGGCCTGGGGCTCGATAAGACCCAGCTTGAGGCCGTCCTCAAAGTCGATAATGCGGTAGCACAGGTCGTCGGCGGCCTCTACCAGGAAGGCCAGGGGGTGGCGGTGGTAGAAGCCGCTGGCCTCGTCCTTAGCCAGCAAACCCAGCTCGGCGGCTACGTGGCGGAAGCGGGCGCTCTCGGTCTGGAAGTGGCCATACTTCTTTTCGGAAGCGCCGCCCACGCGGGCGGCACCCGGCACCAGGCTGGGGCGGGGGTACTTGGTGAAAGCGCCTAGGGTGGCGTAGGTGAGGCCCAGGCCGGCCGTGCCGCTGCTGTGGGCCGCGTAGGTGTGCGTCAGAATGCGGAAGCCGGCGGCGTTGCCTTCGAAGTGCTGCAGGTCGGCCACCTCCGCCGGCGTGAGGCGGGCCAGGTAGGGCGCGGCCGCCGACGAGGCAAAGTAGGAGCTGATGGCGTCTTCGCCGGAGTGGCCAAAGGGCGGGTTGCCAATGTCGTGGGAAAGGCAGGCGGCAGCCACAATGTCGCCGCAGTCCTGGTCGAGGTTGGGCAGGGCAGCGGCCAGCTCCGCATCGGCTTCCAGCAGGTGGCGGGCGGCCAGCCTACCCAGGGAGCGGCCCACCACGGCCGTTTCCAGCGAATGCGTGAGGCGGGTGTGCACGAAGTCGGTTTCGGGCAGGGGCATCACCTGGGTTTTGCGCTGCAGCCGCCGGAAGGCCGAGCTGAACACCACCCGGTCGTAGTCCTGCACAAAGGCCCCGCGCACCGGCGCGGCGGCGGTGGAAGCCAGCTGCTGGTCGGGAAAGCGGCGCTGCGACAGCAGCTTGGGCCATTGCATGAGAGTTATGAGTTAAGAATTATGAATTATGAGTTGATTCTGGGAACTCCACGGTGCTGGTACACTGCTACCGCGGACTTTCACGCTGTCGTTCTAACCGATGAACGGCTACTGCGAAACCCTGCGTGAAAGGCAAAGAAACGGCCTGTACAGGCGCTGGGATAGCAGGTGAAGTAGTGAAAAGCGTCTGCAGAAAGCTATTTCGCTATCTGCTCGTCCAGCAGGCGGAAGGGGCTGAGGTTGTTGAGGCGCAGCACGAAGCGGATGTTGTCGGTGAACTGCTGCCGGCTGTTTGGCAAGCCGTTGCCAAACTGGGAGCCTACTACGGGGATGTAGAATTCCAGGAGTTCTCGGAACAGCGGCACCGTCAGGCCCGCATCGTAGTAGCTGCGGGTCTCGGTTTGGATGGGAAAGTTGGGAGCACTCAAATCGCGCACCGAGCCCAGGCCGAAGTCGGCGAATACCGCCAGGGGCAGCTTGGGTACGTCGGCTTTCACGTTCAGCGTGGTCAGCCAATTGTTGCTCAGCACCGGGAGGAAGGCTTTGAACGCCCCATCCCGGTCGTCGGTCTGGTGGCGGAAAGCGGCCAGGGCCGGTGAGGACTCCTGCCGGTCGAGGAAGGCGGTCTGGCGGCGGTAGTCGAGCGAGTTGCTCAGGCCCATGTAGAACTCCTGCTGGTTGTTTTTCTGCAGGAAGCTGCCCGCGAACAGGCGCACATAAATCTTGTTTTTGGGGCTGTAGTAGCGCTGATAGTTTAAAGCCGCGCGCAGCAGCGTAGCCTGGCTGCCGGTACCGGTTTCGGTGTCGTCGCCCACCAAGCGGTTTAGCTCGAGGTGGCCGCCCCAGCTGTGCACGCTGTTGCCGCCGCGCAGGCGGTACTCCAGGGTTTGCACGCTACTGGTGCGGTTGAAGTCTTCGTTTTTCACCGAAGTCACCGAAACGCCCACCTCGTGCTGCTGGCGGTAGAAGCCGCGGTGGGGCAGCTTCAGGGTAAGAGAAGGCTCAAACTTGAGGTAGCGCTCGAAGCGCTGCACCGTGGCGGCCGTGATGACGCGGCGGGCGAAGCGGCCGGGCAGCACGTTGAGCTGGATAGAGCCGATGCCGTTGAGCTCGTTGGAGCCGAAGGCATACATGGGCATGGCCAGGTATTGAATCTTCTTGGGCGTGAGCGGGCTGTTGTAGAAGGCCGCTCCCAGCATAAACTTATCGGAGGTGTTGTAGCCGGCCACCGGCAGCCAGTTCAGGGTGCTTTTATCCCAGCGCTCGAGGCTGACCAGGGGGCGCAGGCGCAGCGGCTCCCAGCGCGGCAGCGAGCCGCTGAGCTTCAGCCGGTCGTCGCGGCGGTTGAGCTGGGGGGCTACGTAGTTGGCATCCACCACAATGGCCGCCACGTTTTCGCGCTTGAAGTTGAGCTGGCTGGTGGCGTCCTCCTCCGGGTCGGGCTCGGTGTTGCCAAAGGGCGTAGTCCAGAGGGTTTCCAGCACCTTGCCCTGGGCATCGACGCTGGATACGGGCACCGCCCAGGGGGTGGGCGAGTCGGTGGCCACTAGCACCTTCACCACGTCGTTGAACACGGCAATGGCGCCAATGTCGGCGTTGTACTCCTGGGTGTTGGTGAGCATCTCCTTGAAAAACCAGCCCAGCTTCTGGCCGGTGCTGCGCTCAAACGCTACCTGCATATCCTCGGGGTAGGGGTGCTTGAACTTCCACTCCTGGTAGTAAGCCTGCATGGCGCGGTCGAACACGTCCTGCCCCAGGTAGCCGGCCAGGTACTTGAGCAGCGCCGCCGTTTTGAAGTACACAATAGAGCCATAGTTGGCGCCGCTGTAGGCGGCCGAGCCGGGGCCCTGCACGGGCTGGTCGGCGCCGTGGCTGGCGGCAATCTGGTAAGGAGCGAGGTTGAAAGCCGAGCTGGGCAGGTTTTCCAGACCCAGGGCCTTCACAATCTTAGGCGTCGCGCCGGATTCGGCCAGAATGCCGGCGCCCGGGTTGGTCAGCTCCTGCACCCGCAGGTGGTGGTAGGTGTTAACGCCCTCATCAAGCCAGGGGAAGTCCCGCTCGTTGGAGGCCAGGATGCCGTAAAACCAGTTGTGGCCGGCTTCGTGCACAATGGCTTCGGGCAGCGTTACGGTCACCATAGGGTATTCCATGCCGCCCCCGGCTACCAGGGCGCCATCTACGGCGGTGGCGGCGGCGTAGGGGTATTCGCCCACCCACTTGGAGTAATTGCTGATGGCCGCGTTGAGGTCCTGCAGGCCTTTCACCCAGTCTTCGGGGTTGCGGTTGGTAAACAGCACCCAGGTGTCCACCTTGCGGCCCGAGGGCAGAGTTACGGCATCCTTGAGCACGTTGAAGCGCTTGTCGGCAAACCAGGCGAAGTCGTGCACCCGGTCCTGAATGTAGCGCAGGGTTTTGGTGGTGGGCGCCGAGGCCGGGAAGCTCAGGTCCTCGCCATAGTCGGCCGCCGTTTTCTTATTGGCCGACTCCGCGGCCAGGCCAGCCAGGCGGGCCTGCTCGTCGGGGTTCTGCAGCTCGCCGGTGGCCCCCACGGTGTAGTTGCTGGGCAGGGTAATGGTGACGTCGAACGAGCCAAACTCCGAGTAGAACTCGCCTTGGCTGAGGTAGGGCATGGGGTGCCAGCCGCGGCGGTCGAGCACCGCCGGCTTGGGGTACCACTGCGTCACCTGGTAGCTTTGCCCCACGTGGCCCATGCGCGAAAACGAGTTGGGCAGCTTCACGTGGAAGGGCGTGCTGATGGTGATGGTGGCGCCCGCGGCCAGGGGCTGGGGCAGGACCAGCTTGGCAATGTCCGGGTTTTCGGGGTCGAACTCCAGCTTGGCCGCCTGGCCGTTTACTTTAAAGTCCAGGCCGTCGATGTAGCCGCGCTGGGCGGCGCTGGCAAAGTAAAACTGGCGCTCGCCGTGGCGCAGCTGCTCTTTGGCAAAGGCCGTGCTGTTGTCGCGGTAGGCGTTGGGCCAAAGGTGAAACCAGATAAAGGGCAGGGCCTGGGGCGAGTTGTTGGTGTACACCAGCTCCTCTTTACCCGTCAGCTCGTGCTTCTGGTCGTCGAGGGCTACGTCGATGGAGTATTTGACATCCTGCTGGAAATAGGGGCCGGCAGGTGGGGCGGCAGACTCGGTTTTGGCAGCGGGCTTGGCTTTGGGCTTTTGCTGGGCGAAGGACAGGCCAGGCAGCAGGCAGAGCACGCCGAGGGCAAGAAGGTTTTTCATTTAATCGTTAAGTGGCCAACAAAGAAAGCGCCCGGCCCGCAGATGCAGGCCGGGCGCGGGCCGGGCAGCCGGATTGGCGGCGTACACGGCTTACTCGCTGCTGCGGCCTACCAGCCGCACGGTGCTGTAGCCCATGAGCAGCAGCAGGCCGAACACCACCGTCACGCCCCAGGTGCCGGGGTAGCTGAAGGGGTGCAGCAGGCGGCTGATGATGTCGTAAAACAGGGTGAGTGGGTTGGTCAGCACATCCCAGCTGTTGAAGCGCAGGTAGCGGCCCAGGTAGATGCCGAAGCTGCTGAGCATAAGGGCAGCACCCGCAAAGGCCCAGCCGGCCCAGAAGCCAAAGCGCCGGTTTACCAGGTGCTGCATGTCGGTGAGGGAAGCGTAAGCCAGCATCAGGCCGTTCCAGGCGCAGCTCAGGATTAGGGCCAGGTCGTACCACAGCGGCACCCCGGGCCGGGCCCGCAGGTGAAACAGGTCGGTGAGAATGTACGGGGCGTTGGGAAAAAACAGCAGCCAGGCCAAGCCCACGGGCAGCAGCAGCCGGCCCTTAAGCGGGGCTTTGCTCACGCCCAGCAGGGTACTCAGGCCAAAGGGTATCAGGGCCAGGAACAGGTTCCAGGCCAGAAACAGAAACTTGCCGTTGCCCGACAGAATTACGCGCCCCACTATCAGCAGCAGGCTTAAGCCTACGGAAGCGGCCAGAGAAAACAGCAGGGAGAGGCGCTGTCGGGAAAAGGGCAGGGCAGGGGCGAGCAGCATAGAAACAGGGGTTAGGGAGGGAAGATAACGCCGGACTTGCTTTTTCGTGTGCACAGCCGCTGCAGTTATCACGCAGTTCCTGTTTCTGAGAAAGAGTTAACAGTTGAGAGTTAAAAGTTAAAAAGCAGAACCGCCTTTTAACTTTTAACTCTCAACTGTTAACTTTTACATAGACAAAGCTCTGAACTGTAATTTCTTATCCGGCATCGGGCTTCCTACTCCACCCCACCCACGGCCCAGCCCAGCATGGCCTGGGTTTGGGCGTACTTGGCTTGCAGCTCGGCCAGCTTCACGCGGGCGCTCACCAGCGACGCCTCGCGGGAGTTGAGCAAAAACACCGAGCTTTCGCCGTTTTCAAACCGGATTTGCTCGCCCGTGCGCATGCGCTCAGCATTTTGTACTATCTGCTCCTGCAGGCGGAGCTGCTCGCGCAGGGCCTCCCAGTCGTTAGCCACGGTGCGTACGCCGGTTTGAATGTCGCGGGTGTCCTGCTGCAGGTCCAGCTCCAGCTCGCGCAGCTTGAGGCGGTTGAGCTGCAGCTTGGCGCGCTCCTCGCGCAGCAGCAGCGGGTAGGCAAAGCTCACGCCCAGCTTGTAGTTGTTCTGCAGGTAGGAGCCATCGAGGCGGGCGTTGCTTTCCGGGCTGAAGGGCTGTCCGGCCTGCAGCAGGTTGTAGTCGACGCTGAGCTTGGGTAGCAGCTTGTTGTTGAGCAGGCGGCGCTCGATACCCAGCTGGGCCTGCTTGGCGCGGTTCTTCTGCAGCTCGGGGTGAATCTGGCGGGCCAGCTCGGTGAGGGCGGCAATGGTGTCGGGGGGCAGGGCGCGCCAGCCCTGGGCGGCGGGCAGGGCCTGGGGCCGGGCAGTAGCCGGCAGCTCCAGGGGCTGGTTCTGCTCGTCCCAGAGGTAGTTGCTGAGCAGCAGCGTGGCGTTCTGAAACTGCACGCGGGCCTGCACCAGCGTGGCCTGGCGGTTCTGCAGCTCGGTCAGGGCTTCTACCGAGTCGATGGCGGCCAGGTCGCCCAGGCGCACGCGCTGGCGCACAGCCCGGAAGCGCACGTCGGCCAGGCGCAGGTTGTAGTCGTGCAGCTCCAGGCGCTGGTAGCTCAGGCTCCAGTCCCAGTAGTCTTTGGCGGCCTGCAGCAGCAGCTTGTTGATGGCCCCGCGGCGCTCGGCCTCGGCCAGTCCCTGCAGGGCCTGGGCCTGGCGCACGGCCGCGCGCCTCTCATCGATGAGCAGGCCTTGCCCCAGGGGCACCGACAAGCCCACATAGCTCAAACCGGCGGGGGCGGTGTAGTTTTCGGGGTTGACGAAGGCGCCGGTGCCGCGCTCAAAGCCGGCTTTTACGTCCACGCCGTACCACACCGGAATGCGCAGCTGCGTGTCCCAGTCGTGGAAGTATTCTTTCCCGCCCAGGGTCTTGCCGTAGTACTTGCTGGTGGCAGCGGGGTCGAACATACCGCGGGCGAAGCGCACTTCCTGGCGGGCGCGCTCGGGCAGCAGGCCGGCCTGCCGGGCCACGGGGTGGCGCTGGGTTACGTAAGTGAGCAGGTCGGCCAGGGCAAACACGCGGCCGCTGTCGGCCGGCGTCAGTGGCCGCGTCAGCAGGGGCGGGGCGCTAAGCGGCCCGCCGGGCGCCGAGCCCGTCTGGGCAGGGGCGGGGGCAGATGCGGCCAGCCCCAGGGCCAGCAGATAGATTCGTAGCCGCCTCATTTCGATTCTTCCTCATCGTTGGAGCCCCCTTTTTTGTCGGATTTGCCAGCTGCGCCACTTTTCTCCTTGGCCGGGGAGCCATCCACGAAGTTGGGCGGGAAGCCATTCAGCTGCCGCCACAGCTCGTACCAGATGGGCACGTCGTCGAGCAGGGCCCAGCCGTACACGCCCGAGCCCACCCGCAGGGGCTTGGGCCAGGGCTCATCGTCGGGGTCGGGGGTTACCAGGATGCGGTAGCGCCCGTTGGAGTCGATGTTGTCGATGACGGCCACGCGGCCGCCGAAGGTGCCGAAGCTGGTACCCGGCCAGCCGCTGAACACCAGGGCCGGCCAGCCGTCGAACTGCAGGCGCACCTTGCGGCCCAGGCTCAGCAGCGGGATGTCCATGGGCTGTACGTAGAGCTCGGCGGCCAGGGCCGGGGCGTTGGGCATAATGGTTACCACGGCCTCGCCCTCCTTCACAATGTCGCCGAGGCCGGTTTTCAGGGCCCGCACCACGTAGCCGTCTTGCGGGGCCGTGATGTGGTAGAAGCCCGCCCGGATGCTGAGGTTGGCCAGCTCGTTGCGCATCTTGGCAATCTGGCCTTCGCTGTCGAACTGGTAAGCCGTGGTCGAGCGGCGGTCCGACTCCGACTTGGCCAGCTTGTCCTGGTAGTCGGCTGCCAGAGAGCTCAGCTCCAGCTGGGCGTTTTCCAGCTCCTGGCGGCTGGCGGCCAGCTTGTTCTCGGCCGACTGCCGCTTGGCCGTGCTTTCCTGAAACTTCAGGCGGCGCTGCTCCAGCTCGGTCAGCGACTTCAGGCCCTGCTGGTACAGGGCCTCCTGGCGTTCGAGCTGCTGGCGGGCAATGTCGAAATCGTTGTTGGCGGCCCGCAGGTCCGCTTCGTCGGAGCCCACCTTGAGGCGGGTTTGGGTGACTTTGTTGCGGGCCTTTTCCAGGCTTACCTGCAGGCCGGTGCGTAGGGCATCCTGCTGGCTGCTGAGGGCAGCGCCCTTGGCCCGGTTTTCCTCCAGGGCCGAAATTTTGGCTTCCAGCTGCTCGCGGGTGCGGGCCAGCAGCTGCGGGTCGAAGTATTTCTCTTTGATTTCGGTGATGGTCATCAGCGTGTCGCCCTTGCGCACGGCCTGGCCTTCGCGCACGTTCCAGCGGTCGATGCGCCCGGCAATGGTGCTCGGCACGGTCTGGGGGCGGTCCTGGGGCCGCAGGGTAGTGAGCGTGCCCGTCGAGCGGATGTTCTGCGTCCAGGGCATAAATCCGGCCAGCAGCACCAGCAGGCCCAGGCCGGCCAGCCAGCGGGCCAGCACGCGGCCGGTGCGCGGCGTCTGCACGTAGCGAAACGAGCGGAAGCTGCTGGTCAGCGGGTCGGTAGCAACGAGCGGTCTATCGGCAAAAGGCATATAGCAGAAAGGTTACTGGTAAGGACAATACAACCCGGGCTGGTGTTTGCAGGCCTCTGGGTTGTGAATGGTCTGAAGCGGGCGCAATGCCGGCCAGGTACCCGGTGCTTAACTCAGCAGGTTGCGGGCTTCGGGGCGCTGCGACACTTCTTCGTAGCTGCCGTCGGCCACGATGCGGCCTTTGCTGAGCAGGGCCACCCGGGGGCACAAGGCCAGCAGGCGCACGTCGTTGGAGGTGAGCAGCACCGTCCAGGGCAGCTCGGGGGCCAGCAGGCGGCATAGGATGCGGTGCCGCTCGGCGGGCTCCACTCCGGGCAGGAAGTGGTCGAGCAGCAGCAGGCGGGGGCGGCGCACCAGGGCCCGGGCCAGCAGCAGCTTCTGGCGCAGGCTGTCGGCCATGGGCGTGCCAATGCCCAGCGGCGTGCTCAGGCCCAGCGGCCGGGAGTACACCTCGTCGCGCAGGCCCACCAGCTCCAGGGCCCAGGCTACTTCGTCGGCGGTGAGCTTGGCCTGGTCCAGGGTGAGGTTTTGCTGAATGGTGCCCTCAAAAATGTTCTGGTGCGAGAGGTTGTCGCCCACGAAGCGGCCCAGCGCCTCGCCCGAAATATCGGGCAGGGCCAGGCCGTCGTAGGCCACCACTCCAGTGTAGTCGATCAGCAGCCCGGCCAGCACGCGCAGCAGCGTGGTTTTGCCCGAGCCGTCGTTGCCGGCCAGGCCCAGGTGCTCGCCCGGGGTCAGGCTGAGCGTTACATCCTTCAGGTGCTGCTTGCTGCTGCCGGGGTATTGGTAGCCCAGGTGGCGCACCTCCACCGCCAGGCCGGCGCTGTTGCTGGGCAGGGGCAGTGCCGAGCCCGTGCGCGGCGGCACCACGGGCAAATCCAGCACATGGCCGATTTTATCAATCGACGTCAGCGCATCGTATACCACATCGAGCTTGAGCAGCACTTTCTCCACGGCCGAGATGATGAGAATGATAACAATCTCGGAGGCCACAAACTGCCCGATGTTGATTTGCTTGGCAATCAGCAGCCAGCAGCCGATGGTGAGCAGGGCCGCCGTAATCAGGGTGCGAAAAGCTACGAAGCCCCAAAACTGACCTACCAGCACCTGAAAGTGGCTTTGGCGCGACTTCAGGTAGCCCACCACCAAGTTGTCGGTGTTGTTGAGGGCCAGCTCCTGCAGGGGGGGGTGGCGAAAGGTGTGCACCGTGCGGGCCACATCTTCCAGCCAGGCCACTACCCGGTACTTGTACTTAGACTCCGTAAGGCTGGTACTCAGCCCTCTGGGGCCGGTAAGGCGTATCATCAAGACCAGCAGCCCTACCATCAACAGCCCGAAGGCGATGAAAATAGGGTGGTAGAAAGCCAGCAGCAGCAGGCCAAACAGTATCTGCAGGGCTGCGGCCGAAAACTCTATCAGGAGCGTGGACAGGCCTTTCTGCAAGGTAGGCGTATCGAGCAGGCGGTTCATGAGCTCGGGCAGGTACTGCCCGTCCAGTGACTCGGTACGTACCCGGGGCAGGCGCACGGCGAAGTCGAGCGCTACCCGCGCAAACAAGCGCTGCTGAATGTACTCTACCAGGTACACCTGCATCACCTGCAGGGCGCCTACCAGCATGGTACCCAGTACAATAAAGGCAATGAGCACAATCAGGGATGTGCTCACGTCGCCGCTGCTCACAAAGCCGATTACCGATTGCACGCCCAGGGGCAGCGACAAGCTGATAAGCCCGGCCAGCGCGGAATAGACGTACAAAAAGCTGATGTCGCGCCGCTCCGCGCCCAGCAGCCGCCACAGGCGCTGGGGCGGGGTAAGGGTAGAGGTGTGAGGGTCCGCCATGCAGGAAGAAGCTAGAAGGGTGTAGTGAAAAGCTTAGCCGACGACCGAGAAGGCGAGGTGTTCGAGAAAGGCGTAGATGTCGTTCTCCGCCTCGCTGTGGGTGCGGGCATTGGTGAGCGAAGGCAGGTGCAGGGCAAAAAAGAGCTGCTTGTGCGCCGATTCGAGCAAGGTGCTCACCAGGGCGTGGGGGTAGGGGTAGCCCGGGTTTATCTCGCTTACCACCGCGGCGATATTGGCCACCAGGCTTTTGTACTCCCGGAACAGGCCGGCGCGGTTGTCGTCGTCCACGTCGCGCGTCAGGTAGGACTTCGACGCTTCGTTGATGACAATGCGGTAGAGGGCCGCCTCGTCGAGCGGCGTTGCCGGGTCGTTGCGGTGCACCCGCGTGATGATGCGCAGGCTCAGGCGCAGCCGCTCCCGCGCATCGGGCAGGTTGTGGGTGTGAAACCGGATTTGAAACGCCAGCCAGGCCCAATGCCAGGACACCAGGTACACCAGCAGGCGGTGCTTGTTTTCGAAGTAGCGGTAAATGCTGGCCTCCGTGGAGTTGATTACGACGGCCAGCTTTTTAAATGTGAACTGCTCAAAACCCAGTTCATCGATAAGGCCGACGCTTTCTGCGACAATGCGCCGGCCCAGCTCCGTTTCCTGGGGGTCGCGCAGGTACAGGTGTTCGTTCAGTGCCGGGCGAATGGTTGGCGTCATCGGGTAGCGGGCAAGGGAAGTTTGCAATAGGAAGATGGGTGCTGCCCAGGCCGGTACAACAGCCAGAAGCCGTTGGCCGGGGCAGCACCCGGGCAGGCCTTACTCGCCCTGGCCCAGCGAGAAGCCCCGCTGCCCGTCGAACAAGTACAGGTTTTCGGTTTTTACCACCATCAGGCCCGCTTCGTTCACGCGGCTGAGCAGGGCCAGCACTTCCGGGTACGCCACGGTGGGGTAGGTGGGGTTGGCGCCGGCAGTGGCGGTACGGGCCACAAAGCGGCAGCGCCAGTGGTCGGTGCAGAAGGTTTCGGCGTGGCCCTGCGGATACACCTTCACGCCGCGGTTGGTGATGATTTTCAGGCGCAGCTCCGGGCCTGCCAGGGCCTCCAGCTGCTCGCCCAGCTCAGTGGGCTGGGCGCCCTCGGCGCAGAGAAACAGGTCGCAGCCCACCAGGTCCTGCTGCGCGCTGGGGCGCGGCACCAGGGCCTGGCTGGGGCGGGCCGTTACGGCGGGGTCGGCCTGCCGGGCGCGGCGGCTGCCCAGCTGGCCGGGCTCCTGGCCCAGGCGCTCAATTACGGCGTCGGCAAAAGCCGTGGTGCCTACCCGCTCGCGGCTCGTGCCCTCGCGGTAGATGTCGGCCGTATGCAGGCCATCTTCGAGGGTGCGCAGCCAGGCGTTCTCGATGCGCAGGGCGTGCTGGTGCTGGCCCACGTGGCGCAGCATGAGCAGCGCCGCCTGCAGCAGCCCCGAGGGGTTGGCCATGTCCTGGCCGGCGATGTCGGGCGCCGAGCCGTGAATGGCTTCAAACAAAGCGCCGCCGGCCCCAATGTTGGCCGAGCCGGCCAGGCCCACCGAGCCGGCCACCTGGGCCACAATGTCAGAAATGATGTCGCCGTACAGGTTCAGCGTTACCACCACGTCGTAGCGCTCGGGCGTATCCGCCAGGCGGGCCGCCCCGATGTCGATAATCTGGTGGTCCTGCTCGATGTCGGGGTATTGCTCGCCAATCTCCATGAACACCCGGTGGAACAGGCCGTCGGTCAGCTTCATGATGTTGTCCTTGGTCATGCAGGTTACCTTGCGGCGGCCGTGCTGCCGGGCATACTCGAAGGCGTAGCGCACAATCTTCTCGCAGCCGGTACGGCTCACCAGCTTCAGGCACTGCACCACGTCGGGCGTCTGCTGGTGCTCGATGCCGGCATAAAGGTCTTCCTCGTTTTCCCGGATAATAACCACATCAAGGTCCGGGAAGCGCGTGGCCACGGCCGGGAAAAGGGAGCGGTTGGGCCGCACGTTGGCGTAGAGGCCCAGGGTTTTACGCAGCGTGACGTTCAGGCTTTTGTAGCCGCCGCCCAGGGGCGTAGTAATGGGGGCCTTGAGCAGCACCCCGGTGCGCTGCAGCGAGTCCCAGGCTTCGGGGGCAATGCCCGAGGTGTGGCCGGCGTGGTACTGCCGCTCGCCTACTTCAATAAACTCAGGAGCCAGCGGCACCCCCGCTGCTGCCAGGATGCGCAGCGTCTGGGTCATAATTTCCGGACCAATGCCGTCGCCCATGGCCACGGTAACTGGAATGGGGGTAGCGGAGTCGGTGGGGGCGGGGGTGGACAAGGACATGGCTGCCATGTAATTGAGGAGGGTGAGGTGGGGTGAGGGTGAACCTGTGAGGGTTTTGTGGCTGCAAAGGTAAACATTTAGCTCTTGTTTTGAAAGCTTTACTATCATAAAAAATAGTTTTAATTCCTTTTTAACCTTGCGCCCGGTGTCCCGCGTACCTTTGTCGCGGCTTAGCCGCGTGCTGGTCTTCTGTCTTCCGCATGAATCACTTTCCAACCGTTCTGGCTACGCTGGCCCTCAGCCTGGCTTTGGCAGCTCCGGCCACCGCGCAGGCGCCGGCCAAGGCCAAGCCAGCCACTACCCCGGCCACCAGCCCTGGTGCCCAGGACCAGCGCTACCGCAGCGGCAAAGCCCAGCTTGACCAGGGCAACTATGCCGCGGCGCTGAAGGAGCTGGAGCCCCTGGCCCAGCCCACCGCCCGCTTTGCCCGCGCGGCCGACGCCGCCTACCTAAGCGCCGTGGCCGCCGCCCGCCTCATGGACTGGCCCGAGGCGGAGCAGCTGCTCAACCTGCTCCGTACCGAGTACCGCGCCTATCCCAACCTTGCCGACGCCCTGTTCCTGCAGGGGCAGGTGTCGTTTGAGCAGGGCGACTTCGATACGGCCATGAAAACGCTGTTTCAGATTCCGCCGGGGACGCTGGAAGCCGAGCGCGAAGCCATGAAGGCCCAGTACCTGGCCCGTATCAGCGACCGCGCTACCTGGCAGCGCCTGCTGCGGCGCTACCCCAACGATGCGGTGCTGGCCCGCGCCTACGCCGAGTACCTGGTGCCCGGCGGGGCTTTCACCGAGGTCGACCGCCCGCAGCTCGACGAGCTCATCACCAAGTTTAACCTCGACCGCAGCCGCTACGCGCCCCGGCCCCGCGCCACCCGCAAAAGCAGCTACAACGTGGGCGTGCTGCTGCCCTTCGAGCTGGACGATACCAGCTGGCAAACCCAGCGCAAAAACCAGTTTGTAACCGACCTCTACGCCGGCTTGCGCCTGGCTCAGGACTCCCTGCAGCGGGCCGGCCGCCCCCTGCAGATTTTTGCCTACGACACCGGCGCCGATACGCTCAAGCTCAAGCAAGTGCTGGCCCAGCCCGAGCTGGTCGGCATGGACCTTATTATAGGACCCGTGTATAAGTCCGGGGCCAAGCTGCTGGCCCGCTACGCCCGCGAGCATCAGATTGTGTGCGTCAACCCCCTCTCGCAGGACGGCAGCCTGGTGGAAGACAACCCCTGGCACTACCTGTATGGGCCCAGCGCCGCTACCCAGGGGCGCGTGGCAGCCCAGTTTGCGGCCACGGCCTTTGGCATGGGAAAGCCGGGCGTGCTGCTGCACGAAGACAGCAAGGACGACGCCGACTTTGCCACTGCCTACAAGGAAGCCTACGAAACATTGGGCGGCAAGCTCTCCGCCGTGCGCCGCTTCAACCCCGACGTGGACGAAAGCCTGAGCGCCGCCTTTGCCGGCCTCGACCTCGGCGGCGCC
The DNA here is from genome assembly GCF_039541835.1 of Hymenobacter saemangeumensis. NCBI lineage: Bacteria > Pseudomonadati > Bacteroidota > Cytophagia > Cytophagales > Hymenobacteraceae > Hymenobacter > Hymenobacter saemangeumensis. Next base: position 56,573 of record NZ_BAABGZ010000010.1, read on the forward strand.
AGCCACCTGGTGGTAGCTTCCGACAGCCGACGGGCCGGGCCCTACACCCTGGGGGTGCTGGCCGGCTTGGGTACCGCCCCGGCCGCCCCACCCAAAACGGCGGCCAATCCCCGGCCTGTGCCAGCCCCGGCGGTCGCCCGCCCGCCCTTGCTGTGCCCCGCCGCCTGGCTCGACAATCCGCGCATTGAAGTGGAGCAGCTCAATAGCCGCAACATCTACTTCGTTCAACCCAAATACTTCGACGACCAAAGCCGCGGCTTTCGACGCTTCCGGCAGCTGTACCTGCAGCAGCAGCGCATTCCCCCATCGGTGTTTGCCAGCCAGGGCTTCGAGCTGCTGATGTTTTTTGGCAGTGCCCTGCACCAGTACGGCCCGGCTTTCCAGACCAATCTGACCAGCGCCGGCGCTTCCAGTGGGATAATCTTCAGGGGCCAGAGCTACACCGGGCCCGATGGCGACAACCAGATTGTGCCCATCACCAAGCTCGAAAACCTGGAGCTGCAGGTAGTGCGGTAGAATAGAAGGGAATTATGAGTTATGAATTATGAATTATGAATGGGCGGCCCTGAGCAGTAGTCTTAGGCTTGCTTTCATAGTGAATGATTCAAAATTTATAATTCATAACTCATAACTCATAATTCAGAAAAAGATGCTCAATCACACCAATTCTGCTGCGCTGTTCGACCAGGCCAAAAGCCTTATTCCCGGCGGTGTTAACTCACCGGTTCGGGCGTTTCGCAGCGTGGGCGGTGGCCCCGTCTTCATGCAGTCGGCCCAGGGGGCCTGGCTAACCGACGTCGATGGCAACCGCTATGTTGACTTTATTAACTCCTGGGGGCCAATGATTTTGGGCCATGCACCCGAGGTAGTGCTGGAGGCCGTGCGGGAGGCCCTGCAGGGCTCGCTCAGCTTTGGGGCCCCCACGCAGCGGGAGGTGGCCATGGCCGGGCTTATCCGGGAGATGGTGCCCAGCATCGAAAAGGTACGCCTGGTGAATTCCGGCACCGAGGCCTGCATGTCGGCCATCCGCGTGGCCCGGGGCTATACCGGCCGCAGCAAAATCATCAAGTTTGAGGGCTGCTACCACGGGCACGGCGACTCCTTCCTCATTGCCGCCGGCAGCGGGGCCCTTACCCTGGGCACGCCCGACTCGGCCGGGGTAACCGAGGGCGTGGCCCAGGATACCATCACCGTGGCCTACAACGACCTGGCCGCGGTAAAAGCCGCCGTCGACGCCAACCCCGAGCAGGTAGCCGCCCTTATCCTGGAGCCGGTAGTGGGCAACATGGGGCTGGTTGCTCCCGGCCCGGGCTTCCTGCAGGGCCTGCGCGACCTGTGCACTGCCAACGGCATCGTCTTGATTTTCGACGAGGTAATGACCGGCTTCCGCCTCGCCCCCGGCGGGGCGCAGGAGCTTTACGGCGTCACGCCGGACCTGACTACGCTGGGCAAAATCATCGGCGGCGGCCTGCCCGTAGGCGCCTACGGGGGCCGCGAAGACATCATGAACTGCGTAGCTCCGGCCGGGAAAGTGTACCAGGCCGGCACCCTGTCGGGCAACCCCCTGGCTACGGCCGCCGGCTTTGCCCAGCTCAGCTACCTGCGCGACAACCCTGCCCTGTACGAGCAGCTAAACGCAACTACCACGCGCCTCGCCGACGGCACCCGGAAGATTGCCGCCGAGCTGGGCCTGAACTACACCGTAAACCAGGTGGGCTCCATGTTCAGCCTGTTCTTCACGGCCGAGCCGGTGAACAGCCTCGACGATGCCAAGAAGTCGGACACGGCAGCGTTTGGCCGCTACTTCCACGCCATGCTCAACCGCGGCATCTACCTGGCGCCCTCGCAGTACGAAGCCCTGTTCGTATCGACGGCCATTACCAGCGACATCGTGGACCTGTACCTGTCGGCCTGCCGCGAGTCGCTGCAGGAAGCCCACGCCCAGCGCTAGCTGTGGCATGTGAGAAGGGCAGCCTTCGCCAAACCTCATTTTCTGCTTCGCGAAAGGTATTTTCACTTCGCGAAACTTTGCGCGACCTTTGCCCTATGGTTAAAATCCGACTGATTGGCCTCTTGCTGCTGCTTACGCAGCTGGCCTTTGCCGAAACCCCCGCCCAGGCCAACAAGCGCCTGTTCGACAAAACGGTGGACGAGCTGAACTTCCGCACCTTCGAAACGGTGTACGACAAGTCCTTCACCCGGGGCAAGTTCCCGCTCAACCTGCGCACGGCTGCCGCCCGCAAGCAGTTCGACGGCTTCGGCGACAACAAAGGGCTGAAGCAGCTCTTTCTGAACTACAACGGCATAGCCGAGCGCTACAAGTCGCGCTTTGGCAACGGGCCCATGACCCTGGCCGAGTTTGAAAAGCAGCTGAACAGCATCCTGCTCGATAAAAACTTCGAGTTCTTTATTCACAACCTGCCCCGCGACGAGCGGGTAGCCCTCATCCGGGCCGAGCAGCGCCTGATAAAGCAGGCGGCCGCCCAGTTCAACGACTCCGGCAACCCTGAGGAAGTAGCCGCCGTGCCGCCCTCCGATGTAGATGCCGACCCGCCGGTTGCCGCTCCCCTTACCACTCACGACGAGGCCAGCTCGGTAACGGTTGATGACAATGTAGAAGCGCCGGTTGCCACGCCAGTGGCAGGGGCTGCCCCCCGCCACGACTGGCTCGACTACTTCACCCTGCTGCTGAGCCTGGCCAGCTTCCTGATGCTGCTGTACCTGGTGACCAACGTGCTGCCAACGCTGAGCCGGCGGGTGAACAAGCTGGCGTATGAGCCGGAGCCCGAGCCGGAGCCGCAAAGCCTGATGAGCCGGCTGCGCCCCAGCCGGCGCGGCGGCATGCGCGAAGACAGCTACGATGACGACGAGGAGGACGAAGACGAAGTACCTGTGCCCCGCGACAATTACCAGCGCGACGACTACCGCCACGACGACGAATAACCCCCACCAGCCGGCCCGCCAGCCTGCGCTGACCAAACCTCATCGAATGATTCTTACCGACCAGCAGATTCTGGCTGAAATTGAAAAGGGCACCATCGTCATCGAGCCGTACGACCGCAGCTGCCTGGGTACCAACTCCTACGACGTGCACCTGGGACGATACCTGGCCACTTACCGCGACGCCGTTCTCGATGCCCGCCGCCACAACGAAATCGACATCTTTGAAATCGATGAGCAGCAAGGCTTCGTGCTGCAGCCTGGCACGCTCTACCTGGGCGTAACCGAGGAGTACACCGAAACCCACGCAACGGTGCCCTTCCTGGAAGGCAAAAGCAGCGTTGGCCGCCTCGGCATCGATATTCACGCCACTGCTGGCAAAGGCGACGTGGGCTTCTGCAACCACTGGACCCTGGAAATCAGCGTGTCGATGCCCGTTCGCGTGTACCGGGGCATGCCCATTGGCCAGCTGATTTACTTTACTGTGCAAGGTGAAGTAAATACCTTCTACAACCGCAAGCAGAACGCCAAGTACAACGACAAAACCGATAAGCCGGTGGAGTCGATGATGTGGAAAAATAGCTTCTGACGCTAAGAATTTAGCGCTCTTAAAAACAAAGCCAGGTAAAAACCTGCTCCAATCTGCCCTGCCCGAAAGGGCAGATTGGAGCAGCTTCAATCTGCTGATACCAGTACAGCGCTTTTGGGTAGAGTCGTTGCAGTTATGTGTATTGGGCTGAGAACAAAGGGCTTTGCTGAAAATGTAATTGCCTGCCCAGGACTTGCCCGAAAAGCAGCTAGTAGCGGATTATGGTTATAGCCTGCTCAGAGGCCGGCTTTGCAGCTCGCGCATATCGAGGCTGCCTACCCTACATAATCTGAACCAGGGCTGCGCTTTACTCGTTAAAAATGGTCACCGGTACCGTATTCATGGTCCGGAACTTGCGTTAGTGTTTCCTAAAACCCTACGACCATGAACCAGAAAAGCATCTTCGCTGCCCTGCTGCTGGCCCTGGCCACTGGCCCCGCTATTGCCCAGCAGGGTATGCCTGCTCCCACCATACCCCGCGATAAAACCAAATCAACCCCGCGGCTTAACCCGGTAATCGTCAGGGCCGACCGCCTAAGCGACCACATGGTGCGCCAACTGCGGCTGAACGGCTACCAGGCTTCCCGCCTTCGGGCCATCAACGAAGACAAGGTAGCCAAGATGGCCGCCATCGAGCGTAAAAACGCGGGCAACCCCAAGCTTATCGACGAGGAGTGCCAGGGTGTTTGCAAGGAGCGCGACCAGGAGCTACGCAACGTACTTAGCAACGACCAGTATTCGGCCTATTTCGGGGCCCGCTCCGCCTACTATAAGTACGATAAGGACTATGCCAGTCAGTCGGCCTCCATTCTACTGGCCGAGTCGGTCAACAACCCGGCTCCAACCCGCGCCAATGACGCTGTAATTGCCCCGACCAAAGAAGACAAGCCCGCGCGCCCGGCCGGTAACCTGGGCCGAAACGCCCGTTAAGTCTCTTCGGGATAGACACAATTAAAAAGCCCTTCCAGTCAACTGGAAGGGCTTTCTAATTGGTGTGCCGCGCTCAGGGTAAAAGCGCATCAATAAGCAGAAGTAAAACGGGAACCCGCCTGCTTACTCTCTGCTCAGTTGCTATTGGTAGTCTTTTCCTGCTCGTCGAGGTAGCTGGAAAGCTGCTTGCACAGGTCGCGCATCATCTCGGCCATCTGCCGGTCGTTGGTGGCATTCACCACGTTTTCGGCCATGGAGCCGATGTTGTCGACCACGAAGCGCTTCATCTCGTCCACGGGCATGTCCTTGGTCCAGAGGTCAATTTTCATGGTGCCGGCGTGCTGCCGGTCCCAGAGAGCAATGTTGATGGCTTTGGCGAAGTGTATATCGGGCCCCGCATCGGTGGCCGACCAGCTGATGGCCTCGGGTACTTTCTGGTCGTCGAGGGCAATGCTGAAGCGGATTTCGGATTTTTTCATCACTGATTTTTAGGCTGATTAAACTGATTTCATTGATTCTTTTCTGTCAACTCCGCTTGCGAAAAGTAGGAACGGTAGTTAATCATCGAAATCAATGGAAATCAAAGAGAATCAGCGATTATACGTAGTTGTTGAGCATCACCGGCATCACCAGCATCAGGATGCTTTCGCTGTCGTCGGTGGCGGTGGGCATGAGCAGGCCGGCGCGGTTGGGCGTGCTCAGCTCCAGGGTGATTTCCTCGGAGTCGATGTTGGACAGCATCTCAAGCAGGAAGCGGGCGTTGAAGCCGATTTCCATGTCTTCGCCGTCGTACTGGCAGGCCAGGGTTTCCTTGGCTTCGTTGGAGAAGTCCAGGTCTTCGGCCGAGATGATGAGCTCGGAGCCAGCCAGGCGCAGGCGCACCTGGTGGGTGGTTTTGTTGGAGTAGATGCTGATGCGCTTCACCGAGTTCAGCAGCTCCTGGCGGTTGATGATGAGCTTGTTGGGGTTGCTAACCGGAATAACGTTCTCGTAGTCGGGGTACCGCTCATCAATCAGGCGGCACACCAGGCGCATCTGATTAAAGCTGAAGAAGGCATTGCTCTGGTTGAACTCCATCTTCACCGGCGTGGCCTCAGAAGGCAGGGTGCCTTTCAGCAGGTTGAAGGCCTTGCGGGGAATGATGAGGTTAGCCGTTTGTCCGGCGCCTACGTCCTGGCGGCGGTAGCGTAGCAGGCGGTGCCCGTCGGTAGCCACGAAAGTTACCTGGTTGTCGGCCAGCTGCACCAGGATGCCGGTCATGGCCGGGCGCAGCTCGTCGGTGCTTACGGCGAAGATGGTTTTGTTGATGGCCCGGGACAGCGACGACGAGGGCATCTCGATAGGAGCGGAGCCCTTCACCACCGGCACGCGGGGGAAGTCGGCGGCGTTCTCACCGGCCAGCTTATAGCGCCCGTTGGCCGAGCTGATTTCGATGGTGTAGGTTTCCTCGTCCAGCGTGAAAGTCACGGGCTGGTCGGGCAGGTTCTTAAGCGTGTCGAGCAGGATGCGGGCGGGGGCAGCAATGCGGCCGGCATCGCGGGCTTCCACGGGCAGCTCGGTAATCATGCTGGTCTCCAGGTCGGAGGCCGTAATCGTCAGCTTGCCGGCCTCAATCTCGAAGAGGAAGTTTTCCAGGATGGGCACCACCGGGTTGTTGGTTACCACGCCGTTGATGCTCTGGAGCTGCTTGAGCAGGGCGGAAGATGAGACGATGAATTTCATAAAATCGGGAAGTCTAGGGATGGAGGGCAAAGATACATGGCGGGCGCGTGGTTTGGAAAGGGCAATTCGTAGGCTTTACGCATTCTTTGAACCAACCTATTCGGTGCGGACGTATCTTGCTTTGCATACCATTGCTATTACGCCATGACCCAGGAAGCTGCCATCGAAACTATTAAAACTCTGCCCCGCAATTTTGAGCTAAATGAGTTGGTGGAGCGTTTGATTCTGCTGGAGGAGCTTGAAAAGCGCCGCAAGCAGGGGGAGGACGGTGAAACCATATCTTTTGATGACATGAAGCGCGAGGCAAGCTCATGGCGAAAATAACTTTCACCAATGGCGCTCGCGACGACCTACACCAGTTGCACGAATACCTCTCGCAAAACTCCCCGGCTTACGCGAACCGTCTGCTCGATAAAATCATTAGTCGGGTTGATGTCTTGCACACTTTCCCGCAGTCTGGCCGCAAGCTGCCCGAAGCTCCGAATGATGAATCATTGCGTGAGTTATTAGAAGGCAGCTATCGCATCATTTACGAACTGCTGCCGGGTGACCGTATTCTAGTTTTGAAGATTCACCATTCTGCGCGGCCACTACTGGATTTTAGGCATCAGGGTTAGCATATTGGGTAATATGGTGTAGCCCACGCTTATCGGAAGCGCTTGATTCCTTTTGCTGGTCCAAGCTCGTCTAATTCTATTCCAAGACGCTGCCGTAATAACTGCTCAACTTCGGTGAGTGTTAAAACCGTGTGAAGCTCTTCGACATCATACTCGTCATCATAGTATTTCTTTGATGGCACATGCACCTCTTGAATAGAAATCAAAAAGACGTCACCTTTTAAAATGACGGCCACCGTGCCGAAAGCAGTAGCTGAGGATTCCGTTCGCGGCTGCGTATAATTCTTATGCTGCTCTTTTCCACGTAACAGCGCACTCGTCACTAATTCTCTTCGGGTGGGCTTTTGCACAGATAGGACGTGGTAATGTGTTGCTTTTCTAGCTTGTAGCAAATTCCGCGTACCGCCGCTTCCTTCTCCAAGCCCGCACCGCTCCAAACAGCCCCAGCAGCGCCAGCGGCGCCCCGATGTTGAGCAGTTGCCAGCGGCGGCGCTGCTCAGCCAGCTTCACCTTATCCAGGGGGCGCAGCGTGATTTGCTTGCCGCGCACGGCAATGAGGCCGGTTTCGTCGAGCAGGTAGTCGGTGGCGTTCAGAACCAGCTCGCGGTTGGCAAACTCGGTGTTGGCCAGGCGGTCGAAGCCCAGGCGCAGGGGTTTGCCGGTTTTGGGGTTGAGCTCGGAGCGGATGAAGTCGCCGTCCGACACCACCAGAATTCTGGAAGGCCGGGCGTTGGGCGACTTATCGGGCTGAAACTGCATGGTACCAGGTCGGGCCCGGTTGGCATAGAGCGACTTAAACTGCCCTTCCAGCAGGTAGGCCACGGGCTGAAAGCTGTTCTGGTACAGCTTGGGGTTGGGCTCGAGGCGGGCGTCGTTGAAGTTGATGGGCACCGGAGCCGGCAGCGTGCGCGTGTAGCGCGAGGTGCTCATCAGCATGGTTTTGCGGATGCCCACAGCCTTCACCGTGTCGATGTTGCCCACAAACTTGAGGTACACCGCGTCGAGGTTGCGGGTGATGGGGTGGGGGCTGAAGCGGTTGATAAGCGGGTAGAGCTGCCAGGGCATGGGCTCAATCTTGGGCCGGTTGCCCTCGGTGCCCGTCACCAGCGGAATCTGCCCGCTGTTGAGGTCGAGCAGCAGGTTCTGGTTCAGGCGCACGCCGTACTTAAAGAACAGGTCGTCGAGGTTGAGGTCGTAGGGCGTGGCCAGAGCGGCGCCGTTGCGGCTTACGCTGTCGAGGTCGACGCGCAGGGCATCGACGAAGAACATGGCCCGGCCGCCCTGGGTGATGAACTGGTCGAGCTTGAACTTTTCTTCCTCTGAGTAGGCCGTTTTGGGCTGGGCAACCACCAGCGCGTCCAGGGCCCGCAGGTCGGGCACCTTGCTCAGGTCCACGCGGTACACGTCGTACTGCTGCTGCCAGGCCCCGAGCATGTCGCCGGCCTGCTCGTTGCTGAGCTCGCCGTGCCCCATCACGACACCCATGCGCTTCCGCAAGCTAGGCGAGAGGGTGCGGATGGTATTGGCCAGCTCATACTCTAATCCTTCAATGCTCTGGTTGAGGCGCACCTCGGGCGGGGCGGCCTGGTTGCCGCGCAGCAGCAGCACGTTGCGGTCGCGCCCGGCCATGCTCACCACGGCCCAGGGGAAAATGATTTTCTCGACCCGCTTGCCGTTCTCGGTGGCGCCGAGGTTGGTGGGCTTCAGGCCCTTTTTGAAGAGGGAAGCGTAGAACTGGTTGCGGGCGGCTTCGCTGCCGGCCGCACTGGGGTCGATGAATATGAAGTTGAGGTTGGCGCCGCCGTACACCTGGAACTCGGTCAGGGTTTCGCGTACGGCCTGCTCCAGGCGGCGGAAGGCCGGGGGGAAGTCGCCGGTCAGGTACACCGTCACGGTCACCGGCTGCTTCAGCTCGCTGAGCAATGTTTTGGTAGCGGGCGACATGGTGTAGCGTTTTTCCTCCGTCATATCGAGCCGGAAGAAGAAGCGCTGCCCGATGAAGTTGAGCAGCAGCAGGCCGCCTACAATGGCAATAAATGTAAGAAGGTCAGCACGCTTGCGAGAAGAAGCTACAGCTGGAGTCGAAGTGGCAGAATCTGTCATTGTTGGTTCCATTACCAGTTTCGGCTACGCAGTACCAGGCGGGTAGCCAGCAGGGCCAGGGCTACCACGCTCAGGAAATACAGCAGGTCGCGGGAGTCAACCAGCCCCTTGCTCAGGTCGCGGTAGTGGGCCGCAATGCCGAGCTGGCTTACATAATAGGCCGCGCTGCCTTCCAGCACCGAAGCCAGCGAGTCGAAGCCGGTATACACCAGAAAACAGCCCACCACGGCTACCAGGAAGGCAATAATCTGGTCGCGGGTGAGGGCCGAAGCCAGGATGCCGATGGCGGCAAACACGCCCGCCAGTAGGGCCAGCCCCAGGTAGGAGCCAACCGTAGCCGCCGAGTCGATGTTACCCTCCGGGCTGCCCAGCTTGTACACTGACAGGTAGTAGAGCAGAGTAGGCACCAGGGCCAGCAGGGCCAGCAGGAAGCAGGCCAGGTACTTGCCGCCGATAATCTGCCCATCGGTCAGGGGCCGGGTCAGCAGCAGCTCAATGGTGCCGGCTTTCTTCTCTTCGGCAAACGTGCGCATGGTGATGGCCGGAATCAGAAACAGGAAAATCCAGGGCGCCAGGGAAAACAGCGTCTGCAAATCCGCATAGCCGTAATCCAGCACGCTGCTGTCGGGAAAAACCCAGACGAACAGGCCGGTAGCCACCAGAAACACCCCTAGCACCACGTAGGCGACGGGGGAGTTGAGGAAAGCGTTGAATTCTTTTCTTAGGATTGTGAGCATTAAGGCTACCTAAATTTTACTATGATTCCACTACGGTTTCTGTAACCAGAAGAAAACCTGAAAGCTTTCCCAGTTTGCTTTTCAGGTTGTTGTGCCGGACCTCTTTCTCTGAGTTTTTGCCGGTAGCATTGATGGCCGTCAGCTGGACGTCATATGGCTTATAGTCGATACCGCGTGGAAAGTCATTGCGATTCCGTGGCCTGATGTAAAGACGGTCAGCGGCCGCACCTTCGCAGGTGGCGTAGTCGCCGGAAGAGCCAGTGCGTAGCTTTACATCCATCCCAAGCAGCTTCGCAATATACCGAGCCGTTTCGTCCAAGTTGGCCGATTTGATGGCGTAAAACAAGCGGTACTCTTTTACCATTACGAAGCAAACTAATCTATTTCGTCAACTCCCCAAACACTTCCTCCAGGCTTTGCTGCTCCTGCCGCAAACCAAGGATAATCCAGCCTTCCTGCCCGGCCAGGCGGGAGATGGCCGCCCGCGGGTCTACACCCGGCGCTGCCCGCAGGAGGAAGCTGCCGGCCGGGCCGGCTTCTACTTCGCGCACGCCCGGCAGGCGGCTTAGCTTGGCGGCATCCACCGGGCCTTCAAACTCGGCCCGCACCACGGTTTCGCCGGCGGCCCGGGCCGCCAGCTCGGCCACGGGGGCATCGGCTACCAGCTTGCCGCGGCTGATGATGACCACCCGAGAGCACAGGGCCGTGACTTCAGGCAGAATATGAGTGCTGAAAATCACGGTTTTGTTTTCGCTCACCTCCCGGATAAGCTGGCGGATTTCCAGAATCTGGTTGGGGTCGAGGCCGGTGGTGGGCTCGTCCAGAATCAGCACGGCGGGGTCATGTATCAGGGCCTGGGCCAGGCCCACGCGCTGCCGGTAGCCCTTGCTGAGGGCGCCAATCTGCTTGTTCTGCTCCCGGCTCAGGCCAACGCGGCCCACTAGCTCGCTTACCCGGCCGCGCAGCTCACGGCCGCGCAGCCCGTGCACCGAGCCGATAAATTCCAGGTACTCGTGCACATACATGTCGAGGTACAGGGGGTTGTGCTCGGGCAGGTAGCCCACGTGCCGGCGCACGGCCAGGCTTTCGGTGGCTACGTCGTGCCCGGCCACCCGCACCGTGCCCGCCGTGGGCGGCAGGTAGCCGGTGGCAATTTTCATGGTGGTGCTTTTGCCCGCCCCGTTCGGCCCCAGAAAACCTACAATCTCCCCGGCACCGGCCGTAAAGCTGATGTCGTCCACCGCGTTCTGGCTGCCGTAGGTCTTGGTGAGGTGTTGGATTTCTACCATTCGGTTGGTTGTCAGTTGTCAGTTGTTCGTTGTCAGCATTGTTCTGACGTCAGCTTTGCCGGAACGACCTGACAACTGACAACAAACAACTGACAACTTAAAACAGCTATTTCTTAGGCTGTAAAGGTCGCATTTCTACGTCCACGATGTGGAAGTTGAACGGCGTTTCCAGGGCGTACACAATGGCGCCGGCAATGTCCTGGGGCTGCATCATGGAGTCGTTGGCCTGGGCGCCGGGAATGTCGTCGAAGAAGTTGGTTTGGGTAGAGCCCGGATAGAGGCAGGTGACCTTGATGCCGTCGTTGCGTACTTCCTTGAACAGCGACTGCGAAAAGCCCCGCACGGCAAACTTGCTGGCGCAGTAGCCGGCCATGTTCTCAATGCCCGTGGTGCCGGCAATGCTGGCGACGTTGATGATGTGGCCCAGCTGCTGCCGCTTCATCTGCGGCAGCACGGCCTTGGCGCAGTAGAAAGTGCCGTGCACGTTGGTGTCGAACATCAGCCGCCAGTCGTCCGACGAAAACCCGTCGACGGGGCCGGCCACGCCCAGGCCGGCGTTGTTTACCAGCACGTGTATTTCCGGACCCAGCTCGCGCAAGGTGTTGGTCAGGGCTTCGGCTACGGCAATTTCCTCGCGCACGTCGCACTCAAAAAACTGGAACCGCTCATGCGTCAGTCCCTGCGGGGCGTGCCGGCCCCAGCCGGCCACCGCCATGCCCCGGGCCAGCAGGGCCTCGGCCGTAGCCCGTCCAATTCCTTTGCTGACACCGGTCACAATGGCAACCTTACCCTCTAGCTCCATCTTATCTTTGAAAAAAATATGGGAAGAAATGCCTGATACGAATTTGAGCGCGCAAGTTAGGGGCCGGGGTTGGTTTTGGGGGGTGGGAGTAAGCCTGCTCTATGCACTTACGGGCTGCAGCAACGGCGAGGTCATTTCCCGGCGCTATGAAGTGCCGCATAATCTCAAGACCCTGAACCTTTATAATAACGTCGACTTGAAGCTGGTGCAGGACAACGGCTACTACGTCGAAGTTCGGGCCGGCGAGAAAGTGGTCGACGACATCAAGCTGGAAGTGGAAGGCACCACGCTCAACGTGCGCAATACCAGCACCTACAACTGGACCCGCTCCTACGATACGCCGCGGGAGGTAACCCTGCATCTGCCCGGCATCCGCAGCCTCTACCAGCGCGGCTATGGTACGCTGAGCTCCGCCGGGCCATTTGCGCAGGACTCAACTTACCTGCACCTGATTGGGGCCGGCAACATCAGCTTAGACCTGCAGGGGGCTTACCTGAACGCCGACATGTTTGAGTTGGGCGACATCACCCTGCGGGGGCAGATTGAAGAAGCCGCCCTCCGGGTAGGCGGCAACGGCCGCCTCTTTGCCGACGGCCTGCAAACCCGCCGCTGCTACTTCCGCTCCACGCGCGACAGCAACGGCGATGCCTTTGTCCGGGCCAGCGACATCTTTGGCGGCCGCCTGGCCGGCACGGGCACTACGTACTATGCCGGCCCACCGCGGGTAACCGACATTGAAGTGAGCGGCCGGGGCAAGGCCGTGGCCCGGTAAGATTACAAGTCGCCGAGCTGGGGGCGTATCAGCAGCTCTTCCAGCACCGCCTGGGGAGATAGCTGGTAAGCCGAGAAAATGGCTTCGGCCACGTCCTCGGCCCGGATAAACCGCTCGGCTGGCAGGTCCACCCCCTCCCAGCTGGCGGTAAGGGTGGCGCCGGGCAGCACCGTAGTCACGCGCACGCCCTGCTCTTTCAGCTCTTCGCGCAGGTTTTTGCTGAATCCGTACAGGGCGTGCTTGGCGATGCCGTAGGAGCCACCATTGGGGTAGGCCATGATGCTGGCGGTGGAGCACAGGTTGAAGATGTGGCCCGCGCGGCGGGCAATAAAGCCGGGCAGCAGGGCCAGCGTCACATCGTAAGCGCTAAGCAGGTTCACGGCCAGCATCTGCCGCAGCTGCGAGCCATCGGCGGGCTCGTCCTGCAGGCGGCCGGGAATAAAGGCGCCGGCGTTATTTACCAGCACTTCGATGGGCAGGCCCAGGCCCAGTACAAAGTCGGTGAAGCGCCGGCAGTCGTCGGCCGCACTTAAATCGGCAGGGAGGGTATGCAGCCGCTCCGCTGCGCCGGCGCTTTGCAGGTCGGCACTCAGCTGCTGCAAGTCGCTGGCCGAGCGGGCGCAGGTGGCCACGGCATAGCCGGCCCGCAAAAAGCGCCGGACTACGGCCAACCCAATACCTTTGCTGCCGCCGGTGACGACGACCAATTTTTTGTTTGCCTCCACTGTATCGCTGGGTTTTTACGTAAGGTGGCGAGTGGCCACGTTCTTTGCCGCTAGCAACTCCGGTTACCGGGGTTGGGTTTACCAATCAGCAGTCTTTTTTCATGCTTAAAATATTTGGCTCCTTCGTGCTGTTCATGCGCGGCATGGTTGTGCGCACCGAGCGCCTGTCCACGCTTTGGAACCGCACCATCGACGAGGCAATTCTCATCGGCTTCGATTCGGTGGTCATCGTCTCCATCGTTTCGGCTTTTATCGGGGCCGTAACCTGTGTGCAGATTGCCTACAACTTCACCAACCCGCTGATTCCCAAGTCCACCATTGGCTACATGGTGCGGGAAATGACCATTCTGGAGCTGGCCCCTACCATCACCTGCGTGGTGCTGGCCGGCAAGGTGGGCAGCAGCATCGCGGGGGGGCTGGGCACCATGCGCATTACCGAGCAGATTTCCGCGCTTGAGGTAATGGGCATCAACTCCACCTCCTACCTGGTACTGCCCCGCATCCTGGCTTCCATGATTACCTTCCCGCTGCTGGTCATTATGGCCATGACCCTGGGCATCTTCGGCGGCTACCTGGCCGGCACCCTTTCCGGGTCGGTGACGGCCGAAGAGTACATTCAGGGCATCCGCGACTCATTTATTCCCTACAACATCGTTTTTGCCCTTATCAAATCGGTGGTGTTTGCCTTTCTGATTTCCGGAATTTCGGCCTACAAAGGCTACTACACCCAGGGCGGCGCCCTGGAAGTAGGCGCCGCCAGCACTTCCGCCGTTACCAACTCCATTATCGCCATTCTGCTCGCCGACTACGTGCTGGCAGCTGTGCTTCTTTAAGTTTCTTGTTTCCGGGTCCTTGTTTCTGGTTAGCCTTCAGTTGGGCAGGTTCGGAAACAAGCAACCAGCAACAAGCAGCCAGAAATAGTTATGATTGAAGTATCCAATGTTCAGAAGGCCTTTAATGGCAATCCGGTTCTGAAAGGCATCAGCTGCACGTTCGAAACGGGCAAGTGCAACCTGGTGCTGGGCGGCTCCGGCACGGGCAAAAGCGTGCTGCTGCAGTGCATCGTAGGCCTGATGAAGCCCGACCTGGGGTCCATCACCTTCGATGGCACCATGTACACCAACAATAAAATCAACATCCGCCAGGAAATCCGCCGCAAAATCGGCATGCTGTTTCAGGGCTCCGCTCTGTTCGACTCCATGACGGTGGCCCAGAACGTGGAGTTTCCCCTGCAGATGCTGACGCCGGAAATGACGCCGGCCGAGCGCCGCGACCGGGTGGAGTTCTGCCTGAAGCGCGTCGGGCTGGAAAACGCCGGCAACAAGATGCCTTCCGAAATATCGGGCGGCATGAAAAAGCGCGTGGGTATTGCCCGCGCCATTGCCCCCAACTGTACCTACCTGTTCTGCGACGAGCCCAACTCCGGCCTCGACCCGGCCACCAGCATCAAGATTGACGAGCTGATTCACGAAATCACGCACGAGTACAACATCACCACCGTCATCATCACCCACGACATGAACTCGGTGATTGAGATTGGCGAGCACATCATCTTCCTGCACCAGGGCCGCAAGCTCTGGGACGGCACCAAAGAAGAAATTCTGAACGCCCAGGTGCCGGAGCTGCAGGAGTTCATCTTCAGCAGCAGCCTGGTGCGGGCCGCCAAGAAAGTGGACGAGGAAGCGGAAGGCGGCCTGGCCTCCATTCACGACCACGAAGGCGGCGGCATATAATCGCTGATTGCCGCTGATTTTTTTGATTTCGCTGATTTAGTTCGCGAAGTCTGACCCCCAGGCATAGCAAAGGGCCTTACCGAGGCAGAACACGCAGCAGCAGTAGCTGTGCCTTGTTCTGCTTCGGTAAGGCCCTTCCCATTTCAAAGAGTGCCCAGAGCTCGCCTTCAGCAGCACTCCATTACGATAGGCAGGAAATGGCGCCAATAGAACATAAGAATCCGCGTAATCACCGCTAATCAGCGGCAATCAGCGATTTTAGGTGGGCCAGGTGGTGCTGTCCGTGCCAGGCGTACATGGCCAGGGCCTGGTCGAGACGGAAGTCGCGGTCCTGGGCGGGGTGGTAGAAGGTGCGCTGCCACTGCTCCTCGCTCAGGTGGTGCAGCAGGGTTACCCAGCGGCTATGCAGGGCTTCCAGCAGGGTCAGCGACACGGTGATGGGCGAGGCTTCCACGTCGGGCAGCTCGGCCCAGGCGGTTTCGTCGTAGGGCCGCACGGTGGGGTTTTCTTCCGTCAGGGCCAGGCGGTAGCGGAAGTAGCAGTTCATGTGCGAGTCGGCCAGGTGATGGATAACCTGGCGGCCCGTCCAGCCCCCGGGGCGGTAGGGCAGCTGCAGCCGCTCGCCGCCTACTGCGCGGGCCGTAGCCGTTAGCTGGGCTGGCAGCTCGGCCACCTGCTGAATAAGCACCGCCCGCTCGGCAGGAGTGAGGCGCTGCTCGGGCAGCACGGCCCGGCCAATGGGATAGCGCAGCAAGTCTTCGGAGTTGCTCATAAGGAATTGGGTAAAAGCAAAGACGCCGCTCTCGTAAAGAAAGCAGCGCCTTAAAGGTTTGCGTCAAAAATCAGCGGAATCAGAAAAATCAGCGGCAATCAGCGATACTAGCCGTTGCGCTTGTTGAGCTCGTCGCGAATCTTGGCGGCTTTCTCGTAATCTTCTTTCTCCAGGGCCTGGGCCAGCATTTTGGTCAGCTCGTCGAGCGATACCTGGCCGCTGGGCTCCTTGGGCTCGGGCTGGCGGCTGGGGCGGGCCGGCGAGTCGTTGTCGTCCTCGTCGTCTTCGTCGTCCTCGTCTTCGTCCGACTCATCAGCGGCCTCGTCGAGGTCGGTCAGGATGATGCCGGCTTCGCTGAGCACGCTTTCCACGGTGTAGATGGGAACGCCGAAGCGCAGGCCAATGGCGATGGCGTCGGAGGGGCGGGCATCAATCTCGAAGGTGCTGGCGCCGTCCGAGCACACGATGCGGGAGTAAAATACGCCTTCCTTCAAATCGGAAATAATGACCTCCAGAATCACCACGTGTACATGTTCGGCAAACGACTTAAACAAGTCGTGCGTCAGGGGGCGGTTGGGGCTTATTTTCTCGATTTGAATGGCGATGCTCTGCGCCTCGAACATGCCGATGATGATGGGCAGGCGGCGGTTGCCATTTTTCTCGCCCAGAATCAGCGCAAACGAGCCCGATTGCGACTGGCTGGACGAGAGGCCAAGAATTTCAAGCTGTATTTTTTTCAAGGGAATGGGGTCTTTCGGACTGGGGGTCTTGGGGACAGGGCGGGGGTGGGGTTCTGTACGGCAAATAAAGGCAAAATGGTCAGAACTTGCCCCTGAAATCAGCGCACAGGCCAAAAAAAGAACTTGGGAGCCCGGATTGTTTCCAGACTCCCAAGTAACAGTTTGCCGATGAAGAAAACTAGCTCAGCTCTTTAACCGCCGCCGTCAGCTTGGGCAGCACCTCAAACACGTCGCCCACGATGCCGTAGTCGGCCGCCTTAAAGAAGGGGGCTTCCGGGTCTTTGTTGATGACCACAATAACCTTGGAGCTGTTCACGCCGGCCAGGTGCTGGATAGCGCCCGAGATGCCGCAGGCAATGTACAGATTGGGCGATACCGTGATGCCGGTCTGGCCCACGTGCTCGTGGTGGGGGCGCCAGTCGACGTCCGACACCGGCTTGGAGCAGGCCGTGGCCGCGCCCAGGGCTTTGGCAAGGTCTTCAATCAGGTGCCAGTTTTCCGGGCCTTTCAGGCCGCGGCCACCCGATACCACGCGCTCGGCTTCGGGCAGCAGCACGCCGCCGGCCTGGTCCTGCATCACCACCTGCTTGGGCGCATCGGCGAAGTCGGCTTCCGACAGCTGGGCCGAGAAGCTCGACACCTCGGCGGTTTTGCCGGCCTCATGCTGGGCTTCGATGGAGTTTTTCTTAACGGCAATGATTTTGCGGTCGCCGCTGAGCACCATGTCGGCAAAGGCTTTGCCGGAGAAGGCGCCGCGCTTCACCACGAACTGGCCGCCGTCGGTTTTGGGCAAATCCACCACGTTGGTAGCCAGGCTGGCCTTGAGGCGCACCGACAGGCGCGAGCCCACGGCGGCGCCGATGTTGGAGTTGGCCAGCACGATGATTTGGGCCTGCTCCTGCTCGGCCGCCGTGGCGATGAGCTTGGTGTAGGCGTTGTTCACGAAGTCTTTCAGGCGGGGCTCGGCGTCGTAGAGCACTTTGCTGATGCCCTGCTCGCCCAGCTTGGCCAGGTTGGCTTCATTGGCTTCGCCCACGGCAATGGCCGTAGCCGTGGTGCCCAGCTGGGCGGCCACCTGTGCCCCGTAGGAGGCTACTTCCAGCGAAGACTTTTTTACTTCGCCTTTGTCACATTCGACAACTACTAAAACGGACATAATTCGGAGGGGAGTTATGAATTATGAGTTATGAGTTCTGAATTGTTTGCGCCATATGGCCATCAAATAACTCATAATTCATAGCTCATAACTTAGTTTAAATTACTTTGGCTTCGTTGCGGAGCAGCTTAATCAGGTCGCCGGCGCTTTCGGCGGGGATGAGCTTCACGCCTTGCTTCTTGGGCGGCAGGGCGTACTCGGTCACCTTGGTGAGGGCGGGCTCGCCCACGGGCTGCACCACTTTCAGGGGCTTGGTGCGGGCTGTCATGATGCCGCGCATGTTGGGAATGCGGGGCTCGCACATGGGCTGCTGGCAGGATGCCACGAAGGGCGTGTTCACCTGCACGATTTCCTTGCCGCCTTCAATCTCGCGCTCCAGGGTAGCGGTGTTGCCGCTCATGTCCAGCTTCATGGCCGGGGCCACCGTGGGGATGCCCAGCATCTCGCCCACCATGCCGTGCACCTGGAAGCCGTTGTAGTCGATGCTTTCCTTGCCCATCAGAATCACGTCGTAGCCGCCTTCTTTGGCCACGGCAGCAATCTGCTCGGCCACGAAGTAGGCATCCTGGGGGAAGGCGTTGACGCGGATGGCGTCGTCGGCCCCAATGGCCAGCGCCTTGCGGATGTTGGGCTCGGTGTCGGCTTCGCCCACGTTCAGCACCGTTACGGTGCCGCTGCCGGCAGCTTCCTTCAGCTCGATGGCACGGGTGAGGGCGTATTCATCCCAGGGATTAATCACAAACTGCACCCCGGCTTTGTTAAATTCCTTGTTGTCGGGGGTGAAGGTGATTTTGGTCGTCGTGTCGGGCACGTTACTGATACAGACCAGAAATTTCATCTAAACGGGCTTTTGGTGGGCGAAATAAGGTGAAAAATGCGCTGCTTGCATAACAAATCCGGCGGGCGCAAAGTTTATCACCCTTTGCCCTGAAGTCGTTATGTAGCGTAAAAACCGCATTTTTGCCCAAAGATAGACAAAACTCCCATCCCAATGACACCTTCCGCTCCCTCACGGCTCGAACAGCTGCTGGCCTTTTACGCCGACGACCCCAACGACGCGTTTACCATCTACGCTCTGGCTACCGAGTACCGCGCCACCGAGCCTTTGCGGGCCTGGGAATATTACGAGAAGCTGCTGGCCGAGCACCCCGACTACGTGGGCACCTACTACCACGCCGGCAAGCTGCTGGAAGGCTTTGGCAAGAAGGACGAAGCAGCCGATATTTACCGCAAGGGGTTGGTAGTAAGCAAAAAGGCCGGGCAGCAGCATGCCGCCAGCGAGCTGCGCCAAGCCCTGAACAGCTGCCTGGGGCTGGACTATGAGGACGACTAAGTGCCTGTAAGGTTGAGACATTAGACCTTAGACATGAGACGTTAGAATTGTTCTGGGATTTTATACTTTATTACAGAGTGGAGGGCGCTAGGCGGTGTTGCGTCCTTGCATCGTTCGCGATTCAGGGCGGAATGCTACCGCTTTCTCATGTCTCATGTCTAAAGTCTAACGTCTGAATAGTAAATCAATAGCTGACTTATAGGTGCATGGCAGGAAAAATATTACTGGTAGAAGACGAGCCCAAGGTTTCGGCTTTTATCCGGCGGGGGCTGGAGGAAGAAGGCTATGAGGTAGAAGTGGCCTACGACGGTCCGTTTGGCCAGCGCCTGGCCTTGAGCCGGGAGTACGACCTGCTGATACTGGACGTGATTCTGCCCGGCCAAAGCGGCTACGAGGTGCTGCGGGCCGTGCGGGCCCAGGAGCAGGAAATGCCCATTCTGATGCTGACCGCGCTGGGTACTACTCCTGATAAGCTGCAGGGCTTCGACGGTGGGGCCGACGACTACCTGGTCAAGCCCTTCGACTTTGCCGAGCTGCTGGCCCGCGTACGCGCCCTGACGCGCCGCCGCGGCAAAGGGGAGAAGGGCCGCCTGCTCACCCTGGCCGACCTGACGGTGGACACTTCGGCGAAAACCGTCAGCCGCAACGGGCTGGCCATCCGCCTGACGGCCCGCGAGTTCAACCTGCTGGAGCTGCTGCTGCGCCATCAGGGCCGGGTACTGAGCCGGGCTGAAATTGCTGAGCATACCTGGGAGGAAGCCTTCGACGCCGGCTCCAACGTCATCGACGTGTACGTGAACTACCTACGCAATAAAGTGGACAAGGGCTTCGATAAGAAGCTAATTCACACGGTGGTAGGCATGGGCTATGTGATGCGGGAGGAATAACTGCCTGACCTGCGCCTACAACTCAAGCATCAGCTCATCAACTATCAGCACTTCAACGAATGACTCTCCGCCACCGCATTACGCTCTTGTTTGTCGGAATTGTTGCCGTACTGCTGCTGATGGCCCTTACCGTGGTATTTCTGCTGCAGGCCGACTACACCCACGAGGAGTTTCAGCGGCGCTTGCTCGACCGGGCGCAGGTGACGGGCTACATCTTTCTGGAACGCGACGAGATGCGCTCCGGCGCCTTCCGGGATTTTGAGAAAAAGTACCTGCAGTCGCTGACCGGCGAAATACTGCAAGTGTACGATGCCAATGGGGAGGTGCACTTTGTGGCCGAAGACGAGCGGGTGCAGCTGTCGGATGCCGTGCTGGCCCGCATTATTGCAAATAAAGAGTTGAATTTCAGGCTGGGAAAACGGCAGGCGGTGGGTATCTTCTACCGCGACAACCAGGGGGAGTACGTGATTGTGGCAGCAGCTGAAAATGAGTCGGGCAACAAGCGGCTGCAGCACCTAGCTACTATTATGAGCCTGATTTTCGTGGGCAGCCTGGTGCTGATTTACCTGGCCGGGCGGGTGCTGGCCGGGCGGGCGCTGGCTCCCATTGCCGCCCTCAACGACCAGGTGGACCGCATCAACGCCGAGGACCTGCACCGGCGCGTGGATGCCGGCCGGCTGCACGACAGCGAGCAGGACGACCTGGCCCGCCTGGCCCGAACCTTCAACCGGCTGCTGGTGCGCCTCGAAGAAAGCTTTGCCAGCCAGCGCACCTTCGTGAGCAACGCTTCCCACGAGCTGCGCACGCCCCTTACGGCCAGCATCGGCGAGCTGCAGGTACTGCTGACGCGGGAGCGTCAGCCAGAAACATACCGCGAAGGCGTGGCCTCGGTACTGGCCGAGCTGCTGCAGCTTAAGGCGCTGATAAATAACCTGCTGGATATGGCGCAGACCGACGGCGGGCTTACCGTGCAGCAAGAAATCCGTCTGGATGAGCTGCTGTGGGAAGTGCGTGAAAGTGTGCCGCCTGCCCTGCGCAAGCGCGTGCATATCGACCTGGGTGAGCTGCCCGAAGACCCGGCTGCCCTGGAAGTGCGGGGGCACCGGGCGCTGCTGGCGCGGGGCCTGGGCAACCTCGTCGACAATGCCCTGAAGTACTCCGCCGACGGGCAGCCGGTGAGTCTGAACCTGCGCTATACGCCCAGGCAGTGCATGGTTCAGGTTGCCGACTCAGGTATCGGCATTGCGCCACAAGACCTTCCCAAGGTGTTTCAGCCCTTTTTCCGGGCCGATACTGCCCGCGGGGTGGTGGGGCATGGGGTAGGACTGCCCCTGGCCCGGCGCATTGTGGAGCTGCACGGGGGCCGGCTAGCGCTTCGCTCGGAGCTGGGAAAGGGCACCGTAGCCGAGGTGATTTTTGCGCATCCGGCCAGAAAGGAGCGGGGCTAAGCCGGCGCAGCAGCTAATTATTCGGTAAAAAGCCAATTCTAATCCCTTTCTAATCTACCTCTAATACCAGCCTAATACAGGCAGGGGAGCTTTGCGGCACTATTTGCTGACTGACTTCCTGCCATGCTTCGATTGCTGTTGCTAACCGGCCTGCTGGCTGCTTCTACCATTCAACTCCGGGCCCGGCCCCTCGCCCAGACCGAGCAGCAAGCCGACACCCTGCGGCTGACGCTCCCCGAGGCCGAGCAGCGCTTTGCCCAGCGCAACCTGACGCTGCTGGCCCAGAACTACAACATCACCGTGGCCCAGGCCCAGGCCGTGCAGGCCCGCCTGCTGGACAACCCCAGCCTGTACCTGGAGCAGGACGTGCTGGGCCGGCGGCTGCTGAGCCGCGAGGTGCCGGATGGTACGCCCGGCAGCGAGGTGATTTTCAGCTTCCAGCAGCTGGTGTCGCTGGCCGGGCGCCGCCGTGCCGCGGGCAAAGCCGCCGAGCAGGCGGCCATTGTGGAGCGCTACAACCTGGAAGACCTGCTGCGCAACCTGCGCTTTCAGCTGCGCACCACCTTTTACGACATCTTTTATAAGCAGCAAACGCTGCGCGTGTACGAGTCGGAAATTCCTTCGCTGCGCCACACGGTAGAGCAGTACCAGGGGCAGTACGAGAAAGGCAACATCGCCCTGAAAGAGGTGATTCGCCTGAAAGCGTTTCTTTTCAGCCTGGAAAGTGAGCGGCTGGCGCTGCTAAACGAGCTGACCAGCCACCAGGCCGACCTGCACATTCTGCTGCGCGACTCCACCGACACCAACTACCAGCCCGTAGCGAACGTGGAGCGCGTAAAGCAGCTGACCCTGAATGCATTCCCGGAAACGGCGCTGACGGACTCGGCCCTGGCCCGCCGGGCCGATGTGCTGGCCCGCAAAGCCGGGGTAGAGCAGCAAAACCTGAACCTGCGCCTGCAGCGCACCCTGGCCAAGCCCGACCTGGCGGTGGGCTACACCTACGACCGGGCCGGCTCCTACATCAACAACTACCACGCCCTGACGCTGGGCATGTCCGTGCCGGTGTTCAACCGCAACCAGGGCAACATCCAGGCCGCCAAAGCCCAGATTGCCGGGGCCCAGGCCCAGCTCGAGCTGCAGCAGCTGGCGGTGCGGCATGAGGTGCGCGAAGCCTACCAGCTGGCCCGGCAGGCCGATGAGCTGTACCGGCATACCAACCGCGACCTGGTGCCCTTTTCCAACCTGATTGACGCCATCGAGCGCAGCTATGCCAAGCGCGTCATCGGCATTGTGGAGTACCTCGACTTCTACGAAGCCTACAAAAACAACGTGGCCCAGGTAAATGCCCTGCGGGCCAACCGGGTGCGCGCATTTGAGCAAATCAACCTGGCCGTGGGCAAGACGGTGTTCCGGGCGGAGTAGAGTTCCTGGTTTCTGGTGGCTGGTTTCTGGTTGACGTTCTGACGAATAACCAGAAACCAGAAACCAGAAACCAGGAACAAAAAACAAAAATCCAGCAACTAGAAACACCTTTCAATGAATCACATTTCTTTTTCCCTGCTCGCGGCCCTGGCCCTGCTGGCCGGCTGCCAGAAAGCCGAAGTAAAGCAGGAGAAGCCCGAGGGCTTTCAGCTTTCCGACACCATGCTGAAGCAGATTGAGCTGGACTCGGCCCGCCTGCAGCCGGTACAGGACGAGCTGAGCTTTACCGGGCAGATTATCAGCAACGGCGACAAAACCGCCAAGGTGTTTCCGCTGGTGGGCGGCGTGGTGGAAGACCTGAAGGTGGAGCTGGGCGACCACGTGCAGAAAGGCCAGCTCCTGGCCGTGGTGCGCAGCGGCGAGATTGCCGATATCCAGAACCAGAACAGCTCGGCCGGCACCGACCTGGCCATTGCCCGCAAGAACCTGGCCGTGGCCGAAGACCAGTACGCCGCCGGCCTGGCTGCCGAGCGCGACGTGGTGCTGGCCCGCGCCGAGCTGCACCGCGCCGAGTCCAACGTGAGCAAGAGCCGCAAGCAGCTGGGCATCTACGGCGTAACCCAGGACGGGCGCTACACTATCAAGGCGCCTATTTCGGGCTTTATCACGGAAAAGAACGTGACCGAAAGCATGCAGTACAACGACTCGAACGTGGACCACTTCTTCACCATCGCCAACCTCGACCAGGTGTGGGTGATGGCCAACGTGTTTGAGTCGGACATTGCCAAGGTGAAGGTGGGCTACGAAGCCGAGGTGAGCACCCTGGCCTACCCCGACCAGCGCTTCCGCGGCAAGGTCGACAAGGTATTTAACGTGCTCGACCCTGAGAGCAAGGTGATGAAGGTGCGCGTGCGCCTCGACAACCCCGACTACCTGCTCAAGCCCGAGATGTACGCCCAGATTCGGGTGCTGAACACCCAGGGCAACAAGATGCTGGCCGTGCCGGCCAAGGCCGTCATCTTCGACAAGAACCGCAACTTCGTGATGGTGTACCGCGACCAGCGGCACATCGACACCCGCCCCGTGGAAATTGCCAAAACCGTGGGTGACATCAGCTACGTGCAAAGCGGCCTGCAGCCCGGCGAGCGGGTTATCGCCAAAAACCAGCTCCTGATTTACGACGAGCTGAATGACTAATAGGTCTTAGGTATTAGGGACTTAGGTTTTAGAGCCAGGCGCTGAAAGGGCACTTGGACGGACCAGCCTATGACCAAGAAAATCTAAGACCTAAGACCTAAGCCCCTAAAACCTTCGCAATGAATAAGCTCATTTCCGGCATTGTTGCCTTTTCGCTGAAGAACCGCTTCTTCGTCTTTTTCATGACGGCGCTGCTGATGGCGGGCGGGGTGTACAGCTACATTCACACGCCGCTGGAAGCATTTCCGGACGTTACCAACACCCAGATTATCATCGTGAGCCAGTGGCCGGGCCGCTCGGCCGAGGAGGTGGAGCGCTTCGTGAGCATCCCGATTGAGGTGGCCATGAACTCGGTGCAGAAGAAGAGCAACATGCGCTCCATCAGCATGTTCGGCCTGTCGGTGCTCAAGATAAACTTTGAGGACGACGTGGAGGACTTCTTCGCCCGGCAGCAGGTAAACAACCTGCTGGCCGGCGTGAACTTCCCGGAGGGCTGCGAAAACCACGTGCAGCCGCCCTACGGGCCCACGGGCGAGATTTTCCGCTACACCGTGCAGGGCAAGGGCCGCAGCACCAACGACCTGCTGGCCATTGAGGACTGGATTGTGGAGCGTGCGCTGAAGTCGGTGCCCGGCGTGGCCGACATCGCGGCCTTCGGCGGCACTACCAAAATCTACGAAATCAGCGCCGACCCGGCCCAGCTGCAGAAGTACAACCTGACCCCGCTGGAAGTGTACGAGGCCGTGCGCAAGTCCAACCTGAACGTGGGCGGCGACGTGATTGAGAAAAACGGCCAGGCCTACGTGGTGCGCGGCCTGGGCCTCTTGCAGAAGCCTGCCGACATCGGCAACATCATCGTCAAGGAAGTCAACAACACGCCCATTCTGGTGCGCAACGTGGCCACCGTGGCCGAAAGCCACACGCCCCGCGTGGGCCAGGCCGGCCTCGACGACAACGACGACGTGGTAGAGGGCATCGTGATTATGCGGAAAGGGGAGAACCCCGCCGAGGTGCTGGGCCGCGTGAAAGCCAAGATTGAGGAGCTCAATACCAAGGTGCTGCCCTCCGACGTGAAGCTGGTGACCTTCTACGACCGGGACGTGCTGATGGGCTACTGCACCAAAACCGTGATACACAACCTGGTAGAAGGTATTCTGCTGGTGACGCTCATCGTGTTCCTGTTCATGGCCGACTGGCGCACCACCGTCATCGTGAGCATTGTGATTCCGCTGGCGCTGCTGTTTGCCTTTATCTGCCTGCGTTTGAAAGGCATGAGCGCCAACCTGCTGAGCATGGGCGCCATCGACTTCGGTATCATCATCGACGGGGCCGTGGTGATGGTGGAGGGCATTTTCGTGATACTCGACCACAAGGCCCACAAGGTGGGCATGGAGAAGTACAACAAGCTGGCGAAGATGGGGCTGATAAAGAAAACCGGCGGCGAGCTGGGCAAGGCCGTCTTCTTTTCCAAGCTCATCATCCTCACCTGCCTGATTCCGATTTTTGCCTTCGAGAAGGTGGAGGGCAAGATGTTTTCGCCCCTGGCTTACACCCTGGGCTTTGCCCTGGTGGGCGCCCTGATTCTGACCCTGACCCTGGTGCCGGTGCTGGCGTCTATCCTGCTGAACAAGAACGTGCGGGAGAAGAACAACCCCATCGTCAACTTCTTCGACCGCATTGTGACCAGCGCCTTCAGCTGGACCTACCGCCACCAGCGCCTGAGCGTGGCCGCGGCCTTCGCCGTCATGGGCCTGTCGCTGTACTCCTTTAAGTACCTGGGTACCGAGTTTCTGCCCGAGCTGAATGAGGGCGCGCTGTGGGTGGAAGCCAAGCTGCCCATGTCGTCGTCGCTCACCGAAACCACCAAGATGGTGCGCACCTTTCGCGGCATCCTGCGCTCCTTCCCCGAGGTGCGCTCGGTGCTGAGCCAGACCGGCCGCTCCAACGACGGCACCGACCCCAGCGGCATGTACTACGTGCAGTGCCAGGTAAACCTCTACCCCAAGGAGGAGTGGAAGCGCAAAATCACTACCGAGCAGCTCATCGACGAGATGGATGCCCAGCTCAAGCAGTACCCGGGCATTATCCTGAACTACTCCCAGCCCATTATCGACAACGTGGCCGAGGCCGTGGCGGGCATCAACGCCTCGCTGGCCGTCAAGATTTTTGGCAACGACCTGGAGGCCATCAACTCAAAAGCAGATTCAGTAGCTGCCATCCTCAAAGGCATTCGCGGGGTGAAGGACCTGGGCGTGCTGCGCAACCTGGGCCAGCCCGAGCTCAGCCTCAAGCTCGACCAAAGCCGCATGGCCGCCTACGGCGTGAGCACCGCCGACGCCCAGGCCGTGGTGGAAATGGCCATCGGCGGCAAGGCGGCCACCCAGATTTACGAAGGCGAGCGCCGCTTCGACGTGCGCATCCGCTACCCCCAGCAGTACCGCAGCACCGAGGCCGAGATTGGGGAGCTGCGCGTGCCCACCATGCGCGACAACAAGGTGGCTTTAAAGGAAATTGCCGACATCGGCACCGTAAACGGCCCCGCCTTCGTGTACCACGACAACGGGCAGCGCTTTATTGCCGTGAAGTTCTCCATCCGCGACCGGGACATGGGCTCCACCATTGCCGAGGCCCAGGACAAGGTGAATGCCCAGGTGCACCTGCCCAAGGGCTACCGCATTGAGTGGGCTGGGGAGTTCGAAAACCAGGTGCGGGCCACCAAGCGCCTGACGCAGGTGGTGCCGGTGTCGCTGGTCATCATCTTCATCCTGCTGTTTATCACCTTTGGCAACGGCAAAGACGCCGGGCTGGTGCTGGTGAACGTGCCCTTCGCCCTTATCGGCGGCATCCTGGCCTTGCACCTCACGCACATCAACTTCAGCATCTCGGCCGGCATCGGCTTCATTGCGCTGTTCGGCATCTGTATTCAGAACGGCATTGTGCTTATCACGGTATTCAAGCAGAACCTGCGGCGCAGGCTCAGCCTGGAGCAGAGCCTGCGCGAGGGCGTGGCCTCGCGGGTGCGCCCCGTGGTGATGACGGCCCTGATGGCCATGATTGGGCTGTTTCCGGCGGCTATTTCCACCGGCATCGGCTCCGAGACGCAGAAGCCCCTGGCCATCGTGGTGATTGGCGGGCTGATATCGGCCACCGTCCTCACCCTGCTGATTTTCCCGCTCATCTTCGGCTTCTTCTACCGCGAGCTGCGGCAGGACGGGCCGGCGCCGGAAGTCAAGCAGGCGCAGGAGCCTGCGCTGGTGGGGGCCTGAGGCTGCGCTGGCCAAGTATAAGAACGCAATTAATTCTTCAGGAAAAGGCCTATGGCCAGCTAGCTAACCGGGGTGGCAAAAGTCGTGGACTGATGCATGAATACCCTCGCCCGCACCGCATAAAAATGGAGTGCCACCCCGGTTTTCAGTTTTTTTGCCCTGCTACCATACGGCGCCATTGTTGAAAATAAATGCTCCTCTCAACTGGAATAAGATGCCTGCGGGATAGTATCTTTGGGTGGGAACCTTCTGGCAATAAGGATATTATAATGGTTTCTTAATTTTTGCATATTGCTTATGCGCTCAACTTTTTACCCCTTGTTACTGCTGGCTTCCACTAATGTGTGGGCCCAGGTTTCCCCCATTATAGACCGCAGCGACATGCCGGCCGTTTCTACGTCGGTCCCGGTCGATTCCATGCGGCAAAGCCAGGCCGCGGCCATGCTGCCGGCTGGCGCGCCCCAGCTTACGCAGCGCGGCGCCAACCAGACCTGGAACTACAGCACCCTGGTGGCTACTTCCCAGACCGTAGACCGCTACATTTCGGTGGCTGCTACCAATTCGCCCATCTACCAGTTTTCGTTTGGAGTACTCGGTGGAGTTAACCGGGCCACGGTAGCTTCGCCCGAGGCTTTGCCGGCGGCCCTGGCGGCCAACTCGCCCATTACCGACCCCTACCAGTTCTACAACGCCTCCAATGCCGACTACCGCTCGGTGGGTTATGGCGGCACGGTAGGCGGGCAGCAGGTGCCCGTAACCTACCGCAGCCAGGCCGAGCAGGACGTCATCTACCGCTTTCCGCTCAGCTTCGCCAGCCCGCGCGACTCCAGCCGCTCCTTTCTCGAAACGCCGCAGGCTGCGGCTTCCACCGGCTACTTCAGCCGCAAGCGCAAGCGGGTAAACCAGGTAGATGCCTGGGGCACGCTCATCACCCCGTTTGGCACGTTTCAGACGGTGCGGATAGTAAGTAAAATCACAGAACACGACAGCCTTGCTACCGGTGGCATGCCCGGCACCGGCTTCGACGTGCCGCTGACCCGGGAGTACAAGTGGCTGGCCAAAACCCACCACGTGCCTGTGCTGACCATTATCACCCAGATGCAGGGGACTACCGAAACCATTACGGCCGTGCAGTACCGCGACCGGTACCGCCGCATTATGCAGCCCACCGCTGCCCGGGGGGCTGCCGCCGAGGCCGCGGTGCTGGTGTACCCCAACCCGCTGGGCACCGAGGCCCTGCGCGTAGACGGCCTCAGCGGCCGCACGGTCCGTCTGACGGCCACTGATGTTACCGGCCGCGTGCTGTTTGCCCGGGAGCTGCCGGTGCAGCAGGGTGCCGTGCAGCTGCCAGCCACCGTGTTTGGTGCTTTCCATGGAGTGGCATTGCTGCGCATTCAGACCGAGCAGGTAGTGGCCGTGCGCCGCATTGTACGGCAGTAGATCAGTGCCGGCCGGCGAGCCTGCCGGCACTGGCTTTCAGTCAGCCCTGCCTGTTGGTTTAGTAAGAGCTGAGGCTGCTATTTACAGCAGTTCTCAAGTTGGTGCATGGTTTTTTAGGTAGTTGAATGCGGAGGGTTAAAATACATACAGCCTGGCTTTTAGCTCTCCGTTTTTAACTGCTTCACAAACTGTGTATCGACCCCGGAGCCGCTGTAGGCTTCAGTTCTGCTAATAGCTGGTTACGTATTCCTCAGCCGCTTATGGCCTCGCTCTCCACTCGCCGCTTGTGCTTCTGGCTGCCCGCCCTGCTGGTGCTGCTGCTGGCGGCTACGTCGCCGGCCCAGCCGCCCGTCAACCTCACTACCGAGCAGCTGATTTTCCGGCTGCGCAGCGCCATTGAGGGCCTGCAAACCATGCGCTGCACCATGAGGGCCCAGGAGCGTATGCAAGGCAAAATCATTCAGGCCCGCAACCTGGTTAAAGTGAATTTCCGGCCCCTGAAGGTGTACATCAAAAAGCAGGACGGCATTGAGGTGCTGTGGGTAACGGGGCAGAACGATGGTCAGGCCTGGGTGCACCTGGGCCGGTTTCCCTACCTCACCCTCAGCCTGAACCCCCAGGGCACGCTGATGCGGCGCGACCAGCACCACGTGGCGCTGCAGGCCGGCTTTGGCCCCATCGCCGAGCTGCTGCGCCCGGCCGGTGCCGGCGGTGAAAGTGCCTTCTTTCGCTCGCTGCGCTACGTGGGCGACACCCTGCTGCAGGGCCGGCCCGCTCACATTCTGCGGTCTGACTTTCCGCAGTTCCGGTATGTAAGCTATACGGCCGGCAAAAACGAGACGCCGGGCACCGTGGCTCAGCGGTTTGGCTGCGGCGACTACCGCATTATGGAGCGCAACAACTTAGCAGCCGAGGAGAAAATTGCCGAGGGCCGGGTGCTGCAGGTGCCCAATGCCTACGGCCGCCGCACCACGGTGTGCGTAGACCCCAACACCTTTCTGCCCGTGCTGGTGCACGTAGTAGACGAGCAGGGTTTGTACGAGCGGTTCGAGTTTGTTGACGTGTTGGCCAATCAGCCCATTCCCGCAGCCGAGTTTACCCGAACGTTTTCGGGGTATAAGTTCTGAGCCAGGCTCTTTACCGGGTCGAAAACAAGCTCATGCTTACTTCTTTAGGCGCAGCACCTTTGCCCAGAGCTGCTCCAGCTCCGGCGCGGTGCGCGTGAGCAGGATGCCCGCGCCGTACACCAGCGTGAGCACGCCACCGCGCCAGAGCAGGTTCAGCCAGAGGTTGGGCAGAGAAGGCAAGAACCACACTACCGCCGCCGCCACGCCGGCCACGGCCAGAATGCGCGGAATACGGGCATCGAAGGGCTGCATGCCGTAGGCCCGCCACACAAACCAGGTGCGGGCCAGGTTGATGCCGGTCAAAGCCAGGCAGTAGGCTACGGCCGCGCCGGCCAGGCCGTAGCGCGGAATCAACAGCCAGTTGAGCGCCACGGTAGCGGCGGCCAGGGTGAAGTTGAATATCAAATCGAAGCGGTAGCGGGGCGAAGTGGCGACGATGATGCCGTTGACGCCGGCAATGCCGTCGAACAGGCGGCCGGCCAGCAGCAGCAGCACGGCCGTGGTGCCCGCCGTGTAGGCCGGCCGGTTGATGATGCCGTAGATAAAATCCAGGTTTAGGGCAATGCCTATGGCCAGGTAGCTGCCCAGTAGGGTGTTGAGGCGGGTGGTGCGCTGGTAGAAGTCGGCCAGCCTGGCCATGTTGCCTTCCTTCCAGTACTCGGCAATAAGGGGGAAGGCCGTTTTGTACAGCGCCCGGAAGGGCATAGTCAGGGCCGTGCTGATGTTGGTGGCAATGATGTAGATACCCGCCGCGGCCAGGCTGAGCTTGGAGCCCACCATAAGGTTGTCGATGGTGAGCAGCACGGTGCCGGAGATGTTGCTCAGCAGCACGAAGCCGCCGTAGGCCAGCAGCTCGCGCAGGGGCTTCACGCGCAGCGCCGCCCGCGTAGGCCGCAGGTTGAACTCGCGAATGGCCATGAGGTAAAGCGACAGCATGAGCGCCACCAGGGCATAAGCCCCCAGGTAAGCCAGCACAAAGCCCTCGAAGCTGAGCGCCCCCAGGCCATAGGCGGCCGCGGCGGCCACGATAAGCAGGCGCAGCAGCACTTCCTGCACAAAAGAGGAGAACGCCGTGTGGTACAGGGCCTTCAGAAAGGCATCCTGCAGGGAGTAGAGCAGGATGCAGGCCGCCAGCCCGATGGCTACCAGGTAGTGCGGCCCCAGCAGGGCGGCATCCTTGGCGTACCAGTGCAGCACCAGCGGCTTTCCCAGCCACAGCAGACCGGCCACCACCACAAAGCCCAGCATGGGCAAACCCAGCAGCAGGGGCAGAAAGCCGGCGTGGTTGCGCCCCTGCCCCCGGAAGTAGGGGAAGTAGCGCATGCCCGTGCTGGCAAAGCCCACCGAAGCCAGCTGCGCCCCGATGGTGGCCAGCGACACCAGCACCCCCGTCAGGCCAATCTGGGCGGGCGTGAGCAGCCGGGGCAGTACCACGGTGGTATTGACAAAGCCAATAACCAGCCCGGCGTAGGAAATCAGGGTGTTGCGAAGGCCCTGGCGTT
The DNA here is from genome assembly GCF_039541835.1 of Hymenobacter saemangeumensis. Lineage (NCBI taxonomy): Bacteria > Pseudomonadati > Bacteroidota > Cytophagia > Cytophagales > Hymenobacteraceae > Hymenobacter > Hymenobacter saemangeumensis. Next base: position 87,822 of record NZ_BAABGZ010000010.1, read on the forward strand.
GGACGATGCCCAATTTGCTTTTAGGTGATTAAGTGAAAAGTAATGAGGTGATGTGCTGATGTGCTGATGCGGTAATGAAGGATAAAAGAACGTCCTGCTGAGCATGTGGCGCATCAAGCCAGGGAGCGGAGCGCTAGCCTAAGCATCTTCACCACGAGTGTAAATCCAATTAAAAGGGAATTACTGCCGCCGGCAAGCTGCTTCGACAAGCGGACGCCAGATGAGCGGGACGTTCATTTTTTCCTTCATACCGCGTCAGCACATCGACTCATCATCTAACATGTCCAAACTTCGGCCACGATTTGGCTTCCGGTGAGGAATGCGGCTCCGCGCTGCTGCAGGTGGGTCATGATTTCGGCAAACTGCCGGGGGCCGGTGACGTCGTTGGCGGGGTCGAAATGGTCATTGTGCCAGAGCAGGGTGGTCAGGCCGCCGAACTTCTCGATTTCAGCGAACAGGGGCTGTAGGGCCGGCATAATCTGCGGGGCTGATAGCTGCAGGTAGTTTGGGTGGTGTAGGGTGGCATCCATCACGTTCAGCGGAAGTTCCAGAAAGGCCAGTGCCTGGCCCTGCTCAAAATCAAAGGGAAAGAAGGGGTGGCAGTAGGAGTTGCGAAACCCAAAATGCTCAGCAAACCCCAGGGTGGAGTCGTAGCGAAAGCCGGCGCCTGCTACCAGCTGCGGCGTAATCCGCGGCTCCCAGCACAGGTAGTGAAACCGGTTGCCGGTGGGAGCGGGGAGGCCATAGCGCTGCCGCTCAGCCTGTAGCCGGCCTGGAGTGGTTGCCGTGCCGTAACTGGCATGGCTGGCAATTTCGGCTCCTCGCGCGGCCAGCTTACGCAAGCGTGCTGCCATGCTGGCGGCGGTCAGGTCATAGTCGGCGTTGAGCGTTCCATTGGAAGCGGGCTGCTGGCTGCCCAGCATGAAAAAAGTAGAGGGTGCGCCCTGCTTGGTAGTTGCTTCCTGTACCTCTTCCAGGTTGTTCCAGGGGCTGGGCCGGCCGGCAGCTTTGTAAAGCAGCGTTTGAACCACCCTGGGCAAGTGGCCCTGGTGCAGCTGGCTGCGGATACGAGTACCCCAGCCGCCGTGAATGGTGTCGATATCGTGGGTTATAAAGCCCGCGAAAGCTGCCTGGGCCGGGCCCCAGCGCCGGGGGCGCAGCGGCTGGCCCGTCACGTGCTCCACTGCCGCCCGCAATACGTCGAAATAATAGTTGACCAGCGGCAGGGTAACGAAGCCATATTGCTTTTGGACACTGGCCGCATAGGGAAATCGGCCGTGCTGGTCGCGCTCCGCTGAAAAGTATTCCTGCCAGCCGCTAAGCAGGTAAAAAGCCGCGCTGATAAGGTCAGGCCCGATAAAAGCCCGGCCGGCCGGCAGGTGCAGCAGGGGCGCTTCAACCGGGGGGCTGAAGAAGAACGGCAGCCGCGTACCGCACCAGTCACGCCACTGCGGAGCAGGCGGGTAGGGGGCCTGCCCGCTGAAAAAGCCGCCCGAGGCGTCCTCCAGCCGGACGACCGCCGTTTCCTCGTAGCCGATGCTTACTTCCGGTACCGAGTCGTAGGCCAGGTGGAAGTGACGCAGCACGTAAGCCAGGCGGGTAGCAGCCGGCAGCGGCGCGGGCGCGGGCTGGGGTAGCGGAAACGCGGGCGGCAGTGTCATGACGTAAAAGTAGTGCGGGCTAGGGCCGGTGGCCATCGGCCAGCCACTGCTCCAGAATGCCCAGCGCCCGCGCCTGGCTCTGGCCTTCGTAGGCGGTGCCCAGCGTGGCATTGTAGTAGGCGGCCCGCAGGTAGAAGTCAGCCGGCTTGTGGGCGGCGTACTGGCGGAGCAATACAGCCAGGTCGGCAGTTGTAGGGGCCCGCTGCACCAGGCCATTGGCTACGTAGCCGTAGTAGTCTTCGGTAAGCGGGTTGGTGCCGAAGCGGAAGTACAGGCTCACGACGTTCAGCAGCACGGCTTCGAGGTGAGTGGAGGTATCGGCTGCCACCAGGGCATCCTGATTTAGTAGGAAGTCGAACACGTTTTCCTGGCGGGCCGAGGACCACTGCAGGCTGGGCAGCAGCTGGCGCAGGGGCTCGAAGTCGCGGCCGTCGCTGGGGTGGGGGCGCAGGGTAAAGGTCAGCTCGGGCAGCTCCCGCACCAGAAACGCCAGGGCCTCAGTGAGGGCCGGCATCGGGTCGTGGATGTTGCAGGCGAGGCCCACGCGGCGCACGGCGGGCGCGGTGTTGCGCCGGCTCAGGTAGGCATCGGCCTTGGGCATGCCCACCAGCTCCACGCGGCCGTGCACGGGGCCACACTGCCGGTACTTGTCCAGGGCGTCCTGCCCTTCGAGCAGGCTGAGGTCGAAGCCCAGGGGCGGGAAATGCACGCTCACGCTGGCGTGCTGCACATAGGCCGTGGGCACGCCCTCGGCGCGGCAGGCCAGCAGCAGGGAGCGGGTGTCGTCGTTGTGGTCGTTGGAAAACACCACGGCCCGGGGCCGGTAGTGGCGCAGGGCCCGCCGGTACACCTCGTAGTAGCCGATGGCGTAGAAGATGAAGTCGAAAAAGCGCCAGGCCCGGCCACCTTCCGTGCGCAGCAGGCCCAGCAGGGCGTAGGGGAATTGCCAGTAGTACAGCAGCTTGCGCCGCAGGGACAGGCGGTTGACTACTGCATTGTAACGGCCGATGTTCTTGGCCTGACCCGCCAGCAGTACCGCATCGGGCCGGGCTTTTTTGATGAACTCCAGGGCGTCGTAGTTATTGGCACTCACCACGTACAGCCACACGGCCCCATGCAGGTTTTCGGGGTTCTTAATGGGCCGGAACATGTTGCCCAGCAGCCGCAGGCCGGCATAGCCCAGCACCCGGCCCAGGCGCTTCAGCGGGTTGGCTGGCGAAATATCGGCCAGGGCGGCCGGGGGCAGCGAGGCAAATACAGCGGTGAAGCGCAGCTGCAGGATGTCGCGCAGGCGGGGGAGCAGGGGCAGCATGAAGGCGGTAGCGGGAGGGGTTCGGGCAATAAGCAGCCTGGCTTTTTTAGTTAAAAGTTGAGAGTTAAAAGTTAAAAAGCTGGCAGACCTACCTTTTTAACTTTTAACTCTCAACTTTTAACTGCTGTTAAAGCACGTCCCAGCTTAGCGGGGTGCCGGGCTTGAGGTCGCGGGTGGCGCGGCGGCCCATCACGGTTTCCCAGTGTCGGGGCCAGAGACCGTCGCCGGGGCGGATGATTTTCAGGTTGTCAGCGGTAAGCTCCTCGCCGGCGGCGATGGGCCTGGAAACGTAGATGCTGCGCTTGTAGAGGCGGCTTTTCTCCTCGCCGGTCTGAATGCAGAGCTGCACCGTGCCCAGAGCCTGGTGGGCGCGCTCGGTTTCCACCACCAGGGCCTGCAGCTCCTGGGGCTCCAGGGAAAAGGCCGAGTCCACGCCGCCTTCGGCGCGGCTCAGGGTGAAGTGCTTTTCGATGACGCAGGCGCCCAGGGCCACTGCGGCTACGCTGGCGCCCACGCCCATGGTGTGGTCGCTCAGGCCGATGGGGCAGCCGAAAGTTTCGGCCAGCACCGGGATGGTGCGCAGGTTGGTGTTGACCGGGGAGGCAGGGTAGGTGCTGGTGCACTTAAGCAGCACCAGCTCGCGGCAGCCGGCCTCGCGCAGCACGCGTACGGCCTCATCGATTTCGGCCAGCGTGGCTGCGCCGGTGCTCACAATCACGGGCTTGCCGGTGGCAGCTACTTTTCGCAGCAGCGGCCAGTGGGCATTTTCGAAGGAGGCAATTTTGTACGCCGGCACGTCCAGCGTCTCCAGGAAGTCAACGGCCGTCTCATCAAAGGGCGAGCTGAAGGCCAGCAGGCCGTGCTGCCGGGCGCGGGCAAACAGCTCGGCGTGCCACGCCCAGGGCGTGTGGGCTTCCTCGTAGAGCTTGTAGAGGTTTTTGCCTTCCCACAGGCTTTGGCCTTCTTCATCGATGGCGAAGCCGGTGTCCATGGTGATGGTATCGGCGGTGTAGGTCTGCAGCTTGAGGGCGTCGACGCCGGCGGCGGCGGCGGCATCCACCAGGGCCAGGGCCCGCTCCAGGCTCTGGTTGTGGTTGCCCGACATCTCGGCGATGATAAACGGCTTGTGGGCGGGGCCCACGGGGCGGCCGCCGATGTTGATTTCAGTCATGTTCAGGTAAAGCCAGTCAGGCCTGCAAAGGTAGGGCCTTGCCCAGGCAAGGTGGGTTTGCACCGTGGGCCGGGAGCGACTCTTAGCCCAACTGCGCGGCATCAATGAGCCATTCGCCAGCACATAGGCCCCACAGCAAGGCATTCGGAATACCCACAGCAGGGCTTTGGTCAGCTTCAGCAGCGGCTTTTCAGGGTCTCTCGCCACCATGGCAGCGGCTGAAGCTGCAGCAAGGGGGGGGGCGGAAGGGGCAAGCTGCTCTATTGCTTAGGGAGAAGGTGCGCAAAGGTCTCATCTAATGATAAATAAGGGCAATGCCTTCCTGGTGAGAGCGATGGGCAGCCGTTGGCGTCCGGTCAGCCAAATAATACTGCTGTTTGAATCAGTCCCCCTGCTGTTGGTCCTAGTTTGCCCGTGCGGCAATAGGGTTTGCTAAGCGCCCAGGGGACCTTTGAGCATTAAAACGTGCTGTTTTCCCTTGTAAAATGAAAAAAGCGGCCCGGGTCTTTAGACTTTACTAAACAAGGTTAGTCGATGCATATCCATTGACTAGCTGATGGTTAAGTTAAATCGGTTGAAAAAGGGCGGCTTATGCTCTATCAGGTGTCAGGTTCCAAACAGGGCATCGGACGTCCAGCCGCCACAGACGCACTGCGTCGCTGAGTTTTTCCTGCTGACGTCGCCGCTCTCTACTGCCTGGCCTTCTCCTTTTTACTGCTTTTCAACTCAACTCCATGACAACATTATTATTCAAAGTAGGCCGCGGTCCATTGCTTCGGTGTGCTAAGCCAGCCTTCTGGTGCTCGGGCCTGCGGGCCCACACCAGCTTCCTGCTGCTGGCCTTGCTGTTCCTCCTGGGCGGGGCCGGGGCAATCCAGGCCAGCCCGTATTACTGGGTGCCGGCTCCCACCGGCACCGGCACCACCGTGTCGGGCAGCGGGGCCTGGAACGAGCTGGCTCACTGGGCCGCCAGCAGCGGCGGCTCCGGCGGGGCCTACAGCCAGGTGCCCCAAAGCACCGACGACGTGTACTTCGACGCCAATTCCTTCAACGGCAACAACCAGCGCGTGAGCCTGGCAGTGGGGGCCACCCCCACCTGCCGCAACCTGACGTGGAGTGGCAACGTGCGCGGGGGCTCCTTCAGCGGCGGGGGAACCATGGAAGTGAACGGCGACATTCGGTACACGCCCCTGATGGGCACACCCTCCGCCATCAATTTCCGCCTGCTGGCCCCGGATGCCGGCCACGTCATCGACATGCAGAACGTGAATCTGGGCAACGGCTCGTTCACGTTTGCCAACGCCCAGGGCCAGTGGACATTCATCAGCCCGGTGAACATGGCGCTCAATAGCTCGCACATCACCCTGCAGGCGGCTGCCCGCGTGAGCCTGGGCAGTACCAGCATCAGCTGCAGCTACTTTTCCGCACCGGGCACCGTGCCCATGGTGCTCGACCTGGGCAGCAGCTCGGTAACAGTGCTGCGGCCCAACCCCCTAACGGGCTGGGTTATTTCCAATCCCAACCTGAGCCTGGTTGCCGGCACCGGCACCATCCGGCTGGGCAATTCCACTTTTAACAACAGCTATTTTCTGTTTCAAAGCACGCCCCTGAGCTACCACCGGGTAAGCACCCTGCCCGGCAACGCCGTCAACGTGAATGCGCTCAATGCGTCGTTTCAAAACCTGGAAATAGGAGCTAATACGGCTGTGCTCGCTTCTATCGCCATCGCGCCGGGCGGGGCCCTGACCGTAGCGCCCGACGTCACGCTGCGCCTGCCGGCCAGCGGCACGGTGGCCTTTGGGGCGGGGGCCACGCTGGCCTCGGGCGGCAGCTGCGCCGGGCAAGGCGTGGTGCAGTCCGCTTCGGTGGGGGCCCGCGTTACGCTGGCGCGCAGCGGCGGCTGGGCTACGGCCCCGCTCAGCCACCTGGCCCTGCAAGACCTGGCCTTCACCGCCGCCGACGGCACCACCCCCGGCGGGGCCGTGGGCAGCAGCTGCGCCGACGACGGCAACAACACCGGCATTGCCCTGGCCTCAGCACCCGTCAGCGACCTGTACTGGGTGGGCGGCAGCGGCAGCTGGCACGACCCCACCCACTGGGCCAGCAGCAGCGGCGGCAGCAGCAGCGGCAACAGCTGCCTGCCCGGCGTGCTCACCAACGTGCACTTCGATGCCAACTCCTTTACCGCCCCCGGCCAGCGTGTGACCCTGGACGGGGCCGCCGCCCTGTGCCGCAACATGAGCTGGGCCGGCGTTAGCAACCAGCCCGACCTGCGCACGGCCCCGGGCTTCAACACCCTGGCGGTGCGGGGCTCGCTCACCTTAGCTGCCAGCATGACCCAAACGCTGCCCATCGCCCTGTTTGTGGGGGGTAGCACCGCCGGCAGCACCTATACCCTTACCACGGCGGGCCAGCAGCTTGCGGCCACCCTCTGGGTGCGCTGCCCGGGCAGTGCCCTGAGTTTGCAAGACGCTGTGACGACCACCTCGCGCCTGTGCGTTGAGGCCGGTGCCCTGAACACCAATAGCCAGGCCGTCAGCGCCTTCGGCTTCACCGCCGGCTTTGCCTACACGGGCTCTAATACCTTTATCGGCTCGACGGGCGTGCCGTACGGGGTAGGCCTGAACAGTACGGCCGCTACCATCCTCAACCTGGGCGGCAGTGTGCTGCGCATCACGGCGGCGGGCGGAGCTCACACGTGGGACGCAAGCACCACCGTGCAGCTGAACGCAGGCACCAGCACCATCAACCTGCTCACCAGTGCCTCATCGGTATCCTTCGTGAGCGGGCGCGGGCTGCGCTACGCCACCGTGGTGTTTGGCGATGCCCCCCTCACGCTGGCGCCGGGCCTGGTGAACGGCAACGGCACGGCCAGTACCTACGAGCAGCTGCGGTTTGAGGGGCCGGCTATCATCAGCGCCGGCATCACCATCACGGGCTCGCTCCGACTAACGCCGGGCCGTCGGTACAGCTTTAGTAACGCTTCTGTGCACACGTTTGCCCCGGGGGCTACCTTCGATGCCGTCGGCAACTGCTCGGCCTATGTGGACATTGTGGGGCCGGTGAACGGTGGCCCGGTCCGCTTTGTGGGCAGCACGGCCGTGCCGCTGCAATACGTGCAGCTCCGCAACGCGGCCTTCTCGGGCGGCGCCAGCTGGCAGGCCCAGGCCAGCCTCGACAATGGCCTGAATACGGGCATTGCCTTCACCCCGGCCCCGTCCCGCCGCCTGTACTGGGTGGGCAATGGCGGCCGCTGGAGCGACCCCGCCCACTGGTCTACCAGCAGCGGCGGCGCCAGCGGCAGCTGCGTCCCCAGCGCCTTCGACGACGTGGTGCTCGACTCCAACTCGTTTACCACGACCGGGCAGGTGCTGGAGCTCGACCAGCCAGTCGCGTCGTGCCGCAGCATCGACTGCCGCACCGTAGTCAATAACCCCACCCTGACCAGCCTCTTCGACGCCAGCACCAACAACGCGCTGAACGTGTACGGCTCGGTAAGCTGGGCGCCGGCCCCGAACATGACCCTGGCCTTACAGGGCGACCTGAACCTGCTGGGCTCGGGCACCCTCACCAGCGCCGGGCAGCGCCTCAACGGCCGCCTGCAGGTGAATGCGCCCGGCGGCACCGTCACCCTGGCCGACGACTTCGTGCAGCAGCTGACTGGCTACGCCATCACCTATAGCAGCAATACGGCCTGGGGCTTTACCCTGACAGCCGGCACCCTGAACACCAACAGCCAGCGGTTCACGGTAAACGACTTCTTCTGTACCAGCAACCTGGCTAAGACGCTGAACCTTGGGGCTTCACGCGTTGAGGTGACGCGTCAGTCGTGGCGCGCCCAGGCCCCTTCCACGCTCACGCTCAATGCCAGTAACTCCGTTATCTACCTGCTGGGCATTGGCAATGCCAGCTTTCAAGGCGGCGGGCAGGGATACAACCGGGTAGTGGTCAACAGCCTGCTGGGAGGACTTACGGGCAACAACACCATTCGCTCGCTGCGCATTATCAACTCGGGCGTCTTTATTGGCAACACCACCATTACCGATTCCCTGCGCACTTCGCCCGGGCAGGTGTACCGATTTGAGCCCAATTCCACCACCACATTCAGCGCCAACGCCGTGGTGCTGCTGCCGGGCACTGGCACCAACCCCATCACCCTGCAAAGCACCGTGCCGGGCTCGCTGTTCACCTGGACCAAGCCGGCGGGTGGGGAGAGCGTGTGCGCCGACTATACGTACATCCGCGACAGCCGCGCTACCGGTGGGGCCTACTTCGAGGGTGGCCGGAACGGGGCCAACAACCAGGGCAACAACCCCGGCTGGAGCTTTGGCTTTCCGCCCCGTGCCGCCTACCGCGGCCGCTACGTATGCCCGGCCGAAGGCCCGCATACCATGCGCTTCACGTTTACCAGCTTCGACATCACCAACAACACGGCCGCTACGCTGGCGGCGGCGCAGTTTCCGCTCACCATGGTGCTGAAAAACCTTACTACCAATGCGGTGGAAACCATCAGCGTGCCCGGACCTGTTTTCGACTACCTCATTCCGACCAGCACGGCCTCGGCGCAGTACCAGGTGCTGAGCCTGAGCACCTCGGCCAGCGGCGGCTGCGGCACCATCGAAAATACCGACCCCAACACGTTTGCTGTGGCCTCCGAGGTGGTGCTGAACGGCGCGGCCGGCGCCTGGATGGGAGGGGGCGTAGCCGCCAACGGCGACTGGTTCGACTGCCAGAACTGGGCCAATGGCGCCGTGCCCACCCTCGCCACGGACGTGGTGGTGAACCAGAATGCCGCCACGGTAAGCCTGGGCAATGGCCGGGTGGCGGCCGTACCCCTGCAGCCCAGCCTGAACCAGCCCGGCGCCACGGTGCGCAGCCTTACGGTGCCCGCCGGTGCCAGCTTCACGGCTGGCCCGGCCGCCCGCCTCACCGTGGCCGGCAACTGGCAAAACAGCGGCAGCACAGTCCTCGACCCGGCAAGCGTAGTCACGTTTGCGGGCGCGGCCCAGCAAGTAGTCGGCAATGGGCAGTTTGGCAGCGTGGTGGTGAATAACCCCGCCGGCTTGCTGCTCCAAACCGCCAATGCCAGCAGCAGCGGCACGCTCACGCTTACGGCCGGGCGCATCACCACCGGCGCTTTCCAGTGGGTACACAGCAACCCGGCCCCGGGCAGCCTCAGCGGCTACAGCGCCAGCAGCTACGTGCTGGGCAACCTGCGCCGGGCAGTGGCCCCGGGCGTTACCGGTACCTATGCCTTTCCGGTAGGCCTGCCTGGCGCCTATGCCCTGCTCGAAATTGATGATAAAGGGCTGACCGGGCTCAGCACGCTCACGGCCCGGTTTGGCGCCAAGCCCGGCACCGACGCCGGTCTGAACTGCGCGGAAGGCCCCACCACCCCCCGCTACCAGTCGGTGCACCCGGCCGGGGTGTGGACGCTGACGCCCGACACGCAGCCCACCGCCGGTAACTACGACGTACGCGCTGGCCTGGCGCCCTTCTACGACCTCAACGACAACCTCTTCGCCGTGCTCAAGCGCCCCGACGCCAGCATCAATGCCGCCGACTGGTCCACCGGAGGCGGCACCCTGAACGCCGATAACGGCAGCGGTCGCCGGGTGGCCGACGGCTACGCCCTGCGCAAAGGGCTGACCAGCTTCAGCCAGTTTGGCTTGGGCCGCACCAACTTTTCCCCGCTGCCGGTTACGCTCGTGGCCTTCACCGCCGTGCGCAAAGGCGCCGATGGCCTGCTCACCTGGCGCACGGCCACCGAGCTCAACAGCGCCAGCTTTGAGGTGCAAGCCAGCACCAACGGCCTGGCCTGGCAAACGCTGAGCAGGCAGCCCGCCGCCGGCACCAGCAACAGCGCCCACGACTACCGCTACCTCGATGCCAACCTGGCCCGTTATAGCGTGCCCACGGTGTATTATCGCCTGCGCCAGGTAGACGTGGACGGTACCACCCACTATTCGCCCGTTGTGGCGTTAAGCCTGCAGGTATCGGCCTGGGCAGTAGAGGCTTTCCCGCGGCCTTTCGAGTCTGGTCTGACGGCCCGGCTCAGCACGCCCGAAGCCGGGCCGGCCACGTTGGTAGTACTCGACGCCACGGGCCGCGAAGTGTTGCGGCGCACTGTGCCGGCCGCCCTGGGAAGCCAGCTTATTGGCCTGCCCGAAGCCGATGCCCTGCCTGCCGGCCTCTACACCCTGCGCATTAGCCAGGGCAGCCATGCCGGTATGGTGCGCGTGGTGCACCACTAGGCCGTTGGCTGGGCGCTAGCCCGTATCAGGCCCCCTATCGGAGCTCCGCCATTAGCGCAGGGGGGTCGATAGGGGGCTTTATTGTGCAGACTGTGCCGGCTGATTTGTTCGTAGCACCAAGAAGTACCGCCACGTCGATGGCCGTGCCTGCTCCATTTAGAGTAAAGCCCGAGGCGCTAAAGGCTTTAAAAAACACAGGTGCTGCGTCGGTAAGGCACGTCCCTGATAGTAATGGGCGTACCCACAGGGCATGAAGCCGATGAGAAACAGGGAATGACGGGCCTGGACTAGAGATTAATAAAAGAATGAGAAGCTTATGTTCAAATAATAGGAGGCAAGGCACTGATTGTTAACGCAGTAAAAGCATATTGAAAAAGTCTGCCGGTGAATAATTAAGCTTAGCCGGTGCAATGCGGCTTTTATATCACGTAAAATCCCGGCGAACTTCTGACCCCATCTAAGGTTTGCATCAGGCCCCGCCGTAGCGGGGGCGTGGGACCGGCGGCCAGCGCGCTTCTCAGATGCCTGGAGGCGCAGCATGGCAGGGCTTGTTTCGACTGCTTGGGTACGTAGCGCGTATGCCCGTTTTATTTCGCCTTCGCCTACCATTTTGCTTCCATGGGAATTGACTCACCTTCAGCGCCGGCTTCATCTGCCTCCGTTATCGTGGTTGGGGCCGGGCTGTCTGGCCTGGTAGCTGCTCGTATGCTGCTTGAAGCCGGCCTTTCCGTGCTGGTGCTGGAAGCCCGCCCCCGGGTAGGAGGGCGCACCCTGGCCGTGCCGGCCCTGCCGGGCCGCCCCGGAGCCGGATGGATAGACCTGGGCGCTACCTGGGGCTGGGCGCATCATCCATTCCTGATGCAGCTGCTGCGGGAGCTGGCCATTACGCCCTATGAGCAGCCCAGCGTGGGCGCTACTGCCTATGAGACGGCAGAAGGCGTGCACCGGCTGCCCCATCCCGCGGGCTCCGCCGGGTACCTGCGTCTGGGCGGTGGGGCGGCTATGCTTTGCCGCACCTTAGCCGCCGGGCTGCCGGCCGGGGCCCTGCAGCTAAACGTGCGCGTAACGCAGCTGCGCCGCTTAGCCGACGGGCAAGGCATTGAGGTGCAGGCGCAGCAGGGCCAGAGCAGCCGGGCCTATGTAGCCCGGGCAGTGGTGCTGGCTTTGCCCCCACGGCTGGCCGCCCACCGCCTGACCTTTGAGCCGGAGCTGCCCGCTTCGCTGCGCCATACCCTGCACAGCGTGCCCACCTGGATGAGCCACGCCATGAAAAGTGTCGTGGTGTATGCCGAGCCTTTCTGGCGGGCCCAGGGCTGGTCGGGGTTTGCCATCAGCCAACCGGGGCCATTAATCGAAATTCACGATGCCTCGCCGGTGGAAGGGGAGGTTGGTGCCTTGTTTGGCTTCTTTGCTGCCCCGCATTTGTTGCGGATGGCTACGGCATCGGAGCGAGAGGCCGCCGTACGGCAGCAGCTTGGGCGCCTGTTTGGGCCGCAAGCTGCTGCCCCGCTGGCGTACCATGAATGGGACTGGTCGCTGGACCCGCACACCAGCGTGCCGGGCGATGAGCAGCCGCCTATGGCAGTACCCCTGCAGGGCCCGGCACTGCTGCGGCAGCCCGCCTGGGGAGGTGCCCTGCACTGGGCGGGTGCCGAAACCTCCATCAGCGAGTGGGGGCGGCTTGATGGGGCGGTGGAATCGGGCCGCTACGCGGCTGCGCAGGTACTCAGGCAGCTGGCCGGGAAGGCGTAACCATGCCGGGCTTTGATTTTACTGCCTGGATACCTGCAGCGGCGGGTCTGGATTCGAAACAACCAGGCTGCTGAAGTAGATTTAATGGCCTGTCCCTGTTGCGGCGTTTTTGCCAGCTTTTTACTGATGTCCCGTATAGCCTGGCAGCTTCTCCGCCTGGCCTGAAGCAGGGACAAGCACCTACGCCCGCGGAGGCCTTCTTTGCGACCTTTGACGAACTCCTCTTGCATTACCCTTCACCTTGCCTTTATGACTCCTACGCCCATCACCCTGACTGAGAAATTTGCCCTGTTTGACGACCACTGGAACCCCCGCATCATTGGCGAGCTGAACGACCAGCACATCAAGATTGCCAAGGTGAGTGGCGAGTTTATCTGGCACAGCCACGCCGAGGAAGACGAGCTGTTCATGGTAGTGCAGGGCAAGCTGCTGATGGACTTCCGGGACCGCACGGAGGAAGTGCATCCCGGCCAGCTGCTGGTAGTACCGCGCGGCACCGAGCACCGCCCCCGCACGGAATCCGAAACCTGGATTCTGATGATAGAGCCCAAATCGACGCTCAACACCGGCAACGTAGAAAGTGAGCGCACGCGCCGCGACCTGCAGGTGCTGTAAGCCGTCTGGCAAGGGCAGTGTCCTCTCGTCGCACAGGCCCAGCGCGGACTAACGAATGACAAGCCAGCACAGCTGCACTTCCTGAGTGCGCAGCCACAGGTGGTGCAAGTCCCGTAGCAGCTACAGGGCATAAAAAAGGGGGCTGGCCCAATGGCCAGCCCCTTTTTAATTGGTTGACAGCAGCTTTAGTCCACCACCAGGCGCAAGGCATGGGCGCCGCTGCGTACCACGTACACGCCCGTAGCCAGTCCGGCAGGCAATGTCAGCACTGCCTTGCCCAAGCTATCAGCGGTGGTCGACAACACCGTGCGGCCCAGCGCGTCTAGCACCGTCACCGGTAGGCCTGGCGCCGCGCCAGTGAGCGTGGCCGCGCCGCCGTGGGCAGGGTTGGGGAAGAGCTGCATAGCAGCCCCTGCCTGGCTTGCGGCCGTGCCCAGCGCCACAGCACCCAGGTTCAGGAAAAAGCGACCCGTGAGGGGCGTGGCAGCCTGCGCGCCTGACAAGGTGAAGACGTAGCCCGTGACCGGCAGCGTGGCCAGGTCGGTGCGCGTGCCCAGCAGGGCATCTACCAGCACGACGGTGGTGCCAGCGGGCAGGTTCAGCAGCTGGTTTACCTGTAGCACATAGGTGCCAGGAGCAGGCACGCCCACGCTGAGGGGCACCAGAGTGCTCGCTCCAAAAGCGGGCAGTGCGTTCACTGCCATGCGCTGCCCGGCGGCCAGCTGCGCGAGGTTGAGCCCGTGGGCGTTGGGCAGCTTCACGGCGTCGTAGGCCGGGTCAGGGCCCGTAGTGGCGCGGGCGTCGGCGTAGAGGGTGGTGCGGTCGCGCAGCGAGCCAGCGGCGTTGGCAAGGGCCAGCTCCAGCAAGGGGCGGGTTTCTGCGCTACCGCGGTGGAAGGTGCTGTTGGTGCTGAAATCAACCCGACGGCCGGCCAGCGCGAAGCTGAGCACGGGAGCTGTTCCGGGCGTACTGGCCCGGGCGAAGAAGCCCTGCCCCAGGGCCAGCAGCGGCTGCCCCGACAGGCCGGTGAGGTAGGTTTCGTAGCTGCCGGCGTAAGGCCCGCTGCTCTGGAAGATGTACTTGGCATTGTCCACGCCGGGCGTATTGTCCAGGCTGGCCAGGGCAAAGGCGCTGGCAAAGGGGTTGCCAAGCAGGTGCCAGCCCCTGCTGTCGTCCGGGGCGGCGGTGCCGGCAGCCCGGGGCAGGACCATACTCACAGCGGTTTGGTTCAATGGCCCTACGAAGTCTACCGTTTGGTTTGCCGCCAGGTGCACGGCGTAGCCCCGGCCGGTGGTAAAGGCGTCGGGGGTTGAGGCGGTAGCCGGCGAGTACCAGCCCTGGTCGAAGCCGGTGTAGCTGCTTGGTGCGGTGCCTATCCGCGCCGCATCGAAGCCAAAGACGGTGGGGAAGGGGGTGAGCTGGGCCGGCGTGCTGCTGCTATTGTAGGCGCCGTTGAACACGGGCTGGAAGCTGCCGGGCACGGCCAGGTCGGCCAGGGTGTTGCCGCTCACCGGCGAGGCAAAGTGGCGGTAGCCCAGACCCGCGTTGCCGTTGGCCGGCACAAAGCGCTGCACCGTGGCCACTCCCCCGGTCACCGTGCCGGTAGTCGTTACGCCGTCCTGGTTTACCTGCGCCGTGGTGCTGTTGTCGGAAAGCAGCGTCAGGGCCCGGCCGTTGAGGCTAAACACGCCACGGGTGAGGCGCAGCTCGCGGGTCAGGGCCAGAGCCTGGGTGAGCTGCACGGGGCCGTTGGGGTTGTCCACTGCCAGCGTAGCCACCGTGGCCGGGAGGCCGGCACCGGTTACCTGGGCGGCCCGGCCATGGTAGAGGTAAGTGGCGTCGGGGGAAAAGCTGCGGGCGCCGGTGGTTTGCACGGCCCCGGTGCCGGGGGCGTTGCTCAGGCCGGCGGCGTCGCAGATGCCCAGTGTGGCCCCGGCTGCCAGGGTGAAGCTGCCCGGCCCGGTCAGGGGCTGGCAGTTGGTGTAGAGGCTGCCCGCTACCTGCAAGGCCCCGTTCACTACCACGGCCCCGCCGAGCTGCCCGTAGCCGGTGCCCGTGATGGTGATGTTGTTATACGTGCCCGCCGCTACCACAATGGGCGTCGTGGCGGTGCCCGTGCTGATGCTCAGGTTGGGCGGGCTGACGGTAAAGGTGGAGCTGGCGCTGCTGGCGCTCACGGCGCTGCCGCTGGCCTGGGCCGTGGCGGCGGCCGTGTGGGTGGTATAGGCCAGCGGCGTGGGCTGGGTCAGGCTCCAGCTGCCGCCGGCCGAGGCCTGGGTGGTGCCGATGCTCGTGCCGTTCACGTACACCGTCACCGTGCTGTTGGCTACTGCCGTGCCGCTGTAGGTGGGCGTGGTGCTGCTTATGGAGCTGCCGTTCGCCGGGGAGGTCAGTGCCGGGGCTGCCGTCACCGGCTGGCTGTAGGTGATGCTGTACTGGGCCGCCGCCGTGTTGCCGTTGCCGGCAGCATCGGCGGCCATGTTCGCGGCTATGCTCACCGTCACGGGGCCGTTGGCAGCGGGGGTGATGGCAAAGGTGTACGTGGTGCCGCTGCCACTGAAGCCGCTCAGGCTGCCGTTGCTCACCGTGACGTCGGCGGCCGTAAATCCGGTCACGCTTTCCGAAAAGGTGACAGTATAGGCAAAGGTCGCGCTGCTGCTGGTGCTGCCGTTGGCGCCGGTGCTGGAAGTAATGGTGGCCGTGGGGGGCGTCTTGTCAATCGTATACGCCTGTCCGCTGGTGTAGGGGCTGTTGCTCACGCCGGGGCTGATGCCGCTGCTATTGGCCAGGTTCAGGCGCAGGGTGCCGTCGCCGCTGCCAGTGCTCACCGTCACGGTGTAGGTACTGCCCGAGCCGCTCACGCTGCTCACGCTGGCTCCGGCCACGCCCACGGCAGTCAGGGAGAAGTTGGCCACGGTAACCCCAGTCACCTGGGCCGAGAACGTGACTGTGTAGCTTACGCTGCCCGCATTGGTTGGGCTGCTGCCCGCCGGCACGATGGACGTAACGGCAGTGGGCGTTACCACGGTAAAGGCCACCCCGTTGCTGGTACCATTCGGCGTCGTAATGGTCACGTTGCCGCTGGTAGCGCCTGCCGGCACGGTAGCCGTGGCCGTGGTGGCGCTCGTTACGCTGAAGGTGCTGGCGGCCGTGCCGTTAAAGCTCACGCCGGTAGCGCCGGTAAAGTTGGTGCCGGTCAGCGTCACGCTCGTACCCACCGGCCCGCTCGTGGGCGAGAGGCTGGTTAGGGTGGGCGCGGCCGGCATTACGCAGGAGATGGTGGCTTCAAACCCTGAGGGCGTTACCGAACCATCCGAGGTGAAGCGCAGCGTAAGCTGTCCGTTGGCATTGGTAGCCGTCACTGTGCCGGGGCCCGCGGTGCCGTGGTAGGTGCCTATCAGCGGAGCACTGGTAGTGGCCCCATCGTAGATGTAAAGGAAGTCGTACGTCGCCTCGGTGTCGAAAGCGGTGAACACCATCCGGAGCTTGGCGCCGGTTGTTGCCGGGGTAAAAGTCTTGGTGTAGTTCTCATTGTTGGAGTAGTTGCCACCAGGGCCACCTGAGTCGTAGAGTGCGCCCGAGCAGGTTGTTACCGGCAGGTTGTCGTTCAGAACATAATTGCCGGTGTTGAAGCTCTGCGAGCTGGTGGCCTGGCCGTTGGGCGCCGTAATCGTGATTGGCCCGCTAAGGGCGCCAGCGGGTACCGTCACGTTTATGGTTGTCGAGCTGACCACCGTGAAAGTGGGTGCGTTGGTGCCGTTGAAGCTCACCGCCGTTGCCCCGGTAAAGTTGGTGCCGGTGATGGTGACCACCGTGCCCGCCGGCCCGCTGGTAGGGGAGAAGCTGCTGATGGTGGGGGGCGGAAAGGCCGGGCAGTTGCTGGTCCCGATGGCTCGCCGCAGCGCATTTGCCCGGCGCCCTATCAGGCCGTTTGCCCCGGTTGCCCGCACGCTGAACCACTGCTCAACAGTGGAGGAAACGCCCGTAACGGTGAAGGCCAGGCCCGTGGTGGTACCCACCGACTCCATGGTGGTCGTCCCCAGTTTGAAAATCTCGTAGCCCGTTGCCCCCGTCACGGCGTTCCAGCTGAGGCGCGTCTCCGTTGGGCATACCGACACAAACTGCAGGTTGGCCGGAACGCCGATAACCGAAAGGTTTTCGCTGCTGCTGGACTGGGCCCCGCGTACCACGCGAACCCGCAGCTGCCCACTGGGCGCCGTGGCCAGGCTGCTGGGCACCGTCCAGGTATAGGCGCGGGCGGCGGCCGTGGCCGTGCCGATGTTGTTCCAGGATGTGCCCGCGTTGGTGCTGTACTCCAGGGTGAAGCCGGAGGCGCTGGTGTTGGCGTCCCAGCGCAGCACCTGCGTCTCGCCCGGCACAAAGGCCTCGCCTCCAATAGGGTTGGTGATGCGGACGTTGTTCTCTACCCAGGAGTACACCACGTAGTAGCGCTGCGGCCCCTGCGGGATGCTGAATCCGCTGATGTTTGCCGTGTAGGTGCCCGCCGCCGGCGCATCGAGCGTCACCTGCTCCATGTTGTTAAGGTGGTCGATTCCGCGCGTGGCGGCCGCGTCGAGGGTAGCGGCGTTGGGCGCCGGGTTCAGCACCCAGGGCTGCAGGGTACCCGCGGCCGGGGTGCTGAGCGTAAAGTCCAGGTCGTTGACCAGGGCCGTGGCGGCATTGGCAGCAGCTTCGTAATCGGCCCAGTACAGCATCACCTTCAGCTGGCTGACGCCGGCGGGCACCGTCAGGCTCACGGTCTGGTTCTGCCCCGTGCTCAGGGTGTTGGTGACGTAGCGCGTATTTTCCAGCAACTCCACGGCCCGCAGCGCGTTGATGCGGCCGTAGCCGTGCTTGAAGTCGGGGCCGGGGTTGCCGATGTCATCGGCCGTGTTGAGCACGGCTGCTTTGATGAGAGCCGAGTTAGGGTCGGCGCCGGCGTTGGCGTTGCGGTAGGCCTGGTAAAGCTGCCCCAGAACCCCGCTCACGGCCGGACACGCCATCGACGTACCCGATTTGGAGTTG
The DNA here is from genome assembly GCF_039541835.1 of Hymenobacter saemangeumensis. Classification (NCBI taxonomy): domain Bacteria; kingdom Pseudomonadati; phylum Bacteroidota; class Cytophagia; order Cytophagales; family Hymenobacteraceae; genus Hymenobacter; species Hymenobacter saemangeumensis. Next base: position 105,612 of record NZ_BAABGZ010000010.1, read on the forward strand.
TACGTGTTGTTTTCACCCGTTGAGTTAACATCAGTGCCAGTAGCGCAGATGTCGGGCTTGATGCGCCCATCTTTGGCTGGTCCGCGCGAAGACGACGAGGAAAGCACGTCGAGGTGCGTAAGGTTGCCCACGGTAAGCACGTTCTTACCCATCTTGTACCCCCCGGTGATGTTGGCCCAGCCGGCGCCCGCCCCGTAGGAGCAGTCGCTGGTGCCGGAGTTGCCGGCCGAGTGCACGTACATCAGCGCCGGATTCAGGCGGGTGTGCTGGTCGCTGGTGCGCGCATCGGAAGTGTAGCCGTCGTTGCAGGTCTGGCCCAGGCTGTGCGAGGAGATACGGACTCCCTGAGTAGCGTATTGCCCGGTCGCGCCAGTCATGGTCAGGATGTCGGCGTAGTAGCTGTATGTGCGGAGCGTAGCGCCGGTGGCCTGGCCGCGCATGGTGGGGTTGAGGTTGCCAGCCCCGCCCACTATGCCCGTGACGTGGTCGGCGTGGTCGCCGTCGCTTGTCTGCACGATGTTGGTGAGGCGCCCCTGAAAGTCGATGTGCGGCCCTACAAACCCGTCGTCGCCGATGGCGATGGTTACGCCTGTGCCGTCGAGGTGGCGGCCACTGGGCAGGTTGGAGTTCAATACGTTGGCGCGGTGGTTTGTCACGTCCCGCTCGGCCTCAAGAGTAGGAGGAGCGGGAGCGGCTTCCACCGTCTGCACCCAGGGCTCAGCGGCCAGGCGTCGTTCCTGGCCTACCGCTACCGTCACTTCCAGCACGTTCGGGTGCTCGGCCGACTTGGCCACGGCCGCGTCCAGCACCCGGAGCCGCTGCGTGGCCGTGGCCAGCGTTATCGGCGCATACACCTGCACCCGCAGGGCCAGCCGCCCCCCTGCCCGCAGCGCGTGGGAGGGGTAGTTGCGGCTGCTCAGGCTGCTGCTTAGCTTCCACTCCGGCTCCACGGCCACGACGGCCCGCACGGGCAGGCCACGTAACGCAAGGGCCGGGTCGGTGCCGGCCTTCAAGGCCGCAACCCAGGCATTCTGGGGTAGGTAGGTAAGCAGCTCCACGCGCCCATCGGCGGCAAGTGCGGCGCGCTGGGCATCGGTGGGCAGGCGGTCGAACTGCACCAGCCGGTAGTAGCGCCCCTCCACAATTTCAGCAGGAGCGACGGGCGTATGGGTGCCTTTCACCAGGCGGTAGGTGCCCGCGGCCAGTCGAAGCTCCACTTCACCACCCGGCTTGGCTGATTTCGGGCTTGGTTGCCCCTGCGCGAATCCCAGCAAGGGCAGGCAGTAGCAAAAGGCGAGTAGCAGCGCCCCTGCCATGCGGGCCGGACGCAGCAGGGTGAGGAAACAGCTCTCGGAGCCGGCGAAGTAAAAATGAGCCATAAGCAAGGGTAAAAGTGAGCCGTTGAAAAAACGTAGGGAAGCCTTCTGCAAGCATCGCGCAGCTGGCGTCTTTAAGTAATGCCGATAAACCACGAGGCAATACCAGGGTAGATGTGGCCGCTCGGCTTGGGAAGCCAGTGCGCGTAGAAGCTCAGAGAGGAAAGCAATGGGTTAGCCCGGCTCAAGCGCCTGAGAAGCTAGCCACTGCCCGCGGACGAGGGCGGCCCTTAGGCTCGCCTGGCACTGGGAGGCAAGACGGGCAGTGCAGCCCGATGCTCAAAACTTCAAAACCCCGCACGTAGCCGGTTTTGAACGAGGCGAAAGTAATTCCTACAAAGTAATTCTGCTATTCACCTGATTAAAATAGCATAATCATGTTCGTGCCGGGCCCCGGTGAAGTGCCGCACAAAAAGCCCGGCGCAGCAATGACCTGAGGACGCTTGGTGCGTGGCAGTTGCTAGCCGTTTAAGTAATGGGGGTACCCCTGTCAAACCCTGCTCTCGCTCAATTGAGATAGGTTAACCCGTTAGTTAGGCGCAGGAAGTGGTCGACATTCTCCTGCTTTACGTTGTACAGCAATATCACAGCCCTCCCATCGGAGTACACCTTGGAAATTCGGCCGGGATGGTTCTCCTTCAATATTTTTTCCGGATACTTTCGCTCGTACCAATACGGGCTCAACCGCGCATAAACTTCTTCGTTGTTCACGTTGCGGAGCGTAGGCTCTATGGGTTGGCTTTCGTTCTGATAAGCCATTTGGATGTAGACGAGTTGCTTCTTCTCATACTCGAAGACAAACTCATTACCTAAAACCTGCCAATGCTTTAAGCCTTTGGGCAGGTCCACTGCGAAGTGCGTGGTAAGGAACACCTGGGTATCGGCCCTGGCATTGACTTTGGATTTATACACAAACCGGTTGTGGTCTTTGAGGTAGACAAAGTCCATGAAATCGGAATGGATGTCCCGTCCCCGGTCTATCCGGGTACAGGCAACAGGCAAAAGAGTCGCCGGCAGGAGGAGTAACAGAAATCCTTTTTTCATGGAAATGGAGCCGTGTGCCGCGCGGCTGCCTGGCGCGGACGGCCAACCTATAGGGCTTCTGGGACGGTTTGCCAGGGGGGCAGGGGCACAACAGCAGGCAGTGAACGAATGACCAACTGATTCCACCACGGTGTCTTTTGCACACCGAAGGGTTGTTCAGCCAAGCTGTCCAGGGCAAACGAGTCCATTCAGTTTAAGAAGCTTATTAATTCAGCGTCCCGCTTCTAAACTCTGGGTTCTGAAATTAAAAATAAAGGGCTCCTTTTCGAGCTAATCGCTGCGCTATGGCTACCAGCTCGGCCCAACCCCACGCCTCGCAATCGTCGGGGCAGACATTAACCCGGGGGAGACCGAGTGGGTAATTGGCCGGCGGCTCCTGCCAGGCCGGGCACAGAACGAATTGCCCCAGAGCCGCACGGTATGGCCCTGTACCTGGGCATACACGGCGGCAAGGCATTTCCCATTGGGAGCAGACAGGGGAGCTGTTCCCAAACGCTGGCTGACCGCATCGCGCATATCCACCTCGTAGCCGCGCCTTACCAGGGCTTGCCCTACGCGGTCAAAAAAGACTTCCCCACTATCGGCTAGTACCACCATCACGGTGTTGGCCCCTTCGAATGCCACTAAGGCTGGTTGTTGGGTATGCGCCTGCCAACTGGTCAAGAACAGGCCAACCAAGAAGCGTTTTATAGAATCAAGACATCCTGACTTTGTTTAGAGAAAGGATAAGCCGCAGTGGTAATGGACAGGGACTAACTACTGTGCAACCTGCGGCCGTTCACGCAAAAGGTACATCCAGCATACACCCCAATTATAAACCTTCATATCATCAGCTTCTCCGACTGTATTTACAGCGAAGCCAAAAATTCCTCCGTCAGCTCATCCAATGAGTGAATGCGGCACTGCGCCTCGTGCGCGGCATCGGCTGGCAGGTGGGCGTAATTGCCGCGCAGGATGCGCACGGTTTTATAGCCCAGGGGCTTGATGCCGACGAAGTCCTTGCGGGGGTTGTCGCCCACGTAGATAACCTGGCCGGCTTCCACGCCCTCGCGCTGGCGAATCAGCTCAAACACGTAGGGGTCGGGCTTGGCGCGGTGGCGGCCGTAGCGGTTGGTGAGGTAGGCGAAGCGCACCCGACCGGCCAAATTCAGCGCGGCTACTTTGCGGGCCTGCACTTCCTTGTGGCCATCGGTAACGATGTACAGCGGCCAGGCCGCAAAGCGCTGCAGGCACCGCTCGGCGTCGGGGTGCAGCGCCAGGTGCCGGGGCTGGTGCTGCCGGTAGGTGCGCAGGCAGGCCATTACCAGGGCTTTCGACCAGCGGCTATACCGGCGCAGCAGGTTGTCGAAGAGCTGCCCGCGCCCGGAGGCGGCCTCATCAGCAATCAGCGCCGCCGTCAGTGTTTCGGCCGGTACCCCTAGCTGAGGGGCCAGAAATACCGCCACCTCCCGAAAGCCACTGTGCACGTAGCTCAGCTCGGGGTACAAGGTGTCGTCGAGGTCGAAAACAAGAACCGGCATTTTGGAAGTTGAAGGGTGAGCGTTGAAAGTTAAAAGGGCTTTCGCGTTTTAACGCTTCATCTTTACCTTTTTACTTCCATCACTACGTCGGCCGCGGCGCGTACCTGACGCAGCGGCCCGGGCGCCGGGCGGAATGGGTACTGGCTAAGGTCGGCGCCGGCAGCTTCCTGCAGAAACCAGAAAAAGGAGTCTACCCCGGCGGCAATGCCCAGGGTGGAGGCCCCGCCGAAGCGGCAGTTGCACTCGATAATGTACAGCTGCCCATCGTCGGTGAGCACGGCTTGCAGCACGAAGGGGCCGTAGAGGCCAAGCTTGGCCACCATCTCGCTTAGGCGGGCCACCAGCTCAGGGTCGTGGAAGGTGGTGGTAATCTGTGACTCGCCGCTCACCACAATGTCGCGGGTGCGCGGCACCAGGCCGTGCACGCGGCCGGCGCGGTCCACGTAGCCGTCCACGCTGATTTCCCGGCCCTGGATGAAGGGCTGGAAAATGGGCTCACGCAGATTCTGGGCATGGTTCACGGCCGTGGCATAGGGCAGGTTGAGCCCCAGGCTGAGGGAGCCGGCCCCAAACCGCTCTTTCACCACGAACGCCGATTCCTGGCTAAGAGCTGCGTCATCGGCCAGTAAGGAGTCGATGCTCAGGCTGGTGGGAATCACCGGCAGGCCGGCCTGCTGGCCGAGCACGGCAAACTCCAGCTTGTCGAGGCAGCGCTTCACGGCGTCGGGCTCGCTTACCAGCACGGCAATGCCGGCCGTGGCCAAGGCCGCGCGGTGCCGGCTCCAGAAGTCCAGCTCGCCGTCGCGGGTGGGGATGATGTGGCCCACGCCGTGTTCCTGGCAGTAGCTGATGATGTTGGGCAGCTGCTCGTCGGCCGTGGGCGGCATCACCCAGCTTTCGTCGGCAAAGTGGAAGGCCAGGGCCTGGGCGTTGATGTCGGCCCCAATTACCCGGATGCCCGGGTACAGGCGCTGGCCGGCCTGGCGCACGGCCTGCACCAGGGGCACCTTGCCCGATACGCTGCTCACCAGGATGTGGCCCGGCGCTTTGGCGCTGGCGGCAGCAGCTGCCTGGGCCCGCTCGTGGGCAATGATTTCGGGAATGGCTACTTCCAGCGTAGTGGGCGGAGTCCAATCAATGTGGCTGCTCCACAAGGTCATATCGGCCTGAGAGCCTTCGAAAGGAATATCGGAGGCCACGTATTTGGCCAGCATCCCGGGGAAATTCTGCTGCAGTACGGCTACCACGTCGGCCACGCGGCGGGCGCGGCCCGTGCCGAGGTTGATGATGCCCGTCACGGCTTCGGCGGCGGCCAGGCGCAGGAGGCCTTCGGCGGTGTCGGCGGCGTAGAGGTAGTCGAACATTGACTCGGCGCCGTACACGGTGATTTCCTCGCCGGCCAGCAGGGCCCGCACCCAGCGCGAGGTGATGTCGCGGCCGTTGCGGCCGTAGCCGCGGTAGATGCGCGGGCACACCGTGCTGAACTGCGCGGCGCGGAAGGTTTGCAGAAAGCGCAGCTCAATCTCGTGGGAGAGCTTGGCCATGCCCGTCAGGTTGCGGGGCAGGATGGGGTCGTCTTCGCGCAGGCTGCGGGGCCGGGCCGGCGCTTCCGTGAAGGTGTACAGGGCCGGGTCGTAGATGAGGTAGCTGGAGGCAAACACCACCCGTTTCAGCGAGGGCAGGTCTTTCTGCACCGTCATCAGGTGGTGGCTGAGGCGCACGTTGTGCCGGAAGTTTTCTTCCCAGAAGCCGTAGGTTTCGGTGGAGCGCTCGAAGGTGGCGGCCAGGTGCATAAACAGGTCGGGCGCGAAGTCCGCGATTTCCTGCTCGCTCAGAAAGTTGAGGTCGCCCTGCCGGTACTGAAAGCGCGCGGGGAAGTCGGCGGGGCGGGGCTTGATGTCGCCCACCAGCACCTGAATCTCCGCATCGAGTGCTGCCAGGCAGCGCACCATCTCCTGGCCGATAACGCCGGCCCCGCCGCTGATAAAGATTCGCTTAAAGGGTAATTCCAAAGGCTGTGGCATAGTCGGCGGCCAGCTGGCCGTGCATCAGTGAGTCGGCAAAGGTATCCGGCGTGGGGCGCACATGCTGCCGCAAGCGGCCTTCGAGCCGGAAGCCGGCTTCCTCCAGAATCGCCACGTGCGCCGGCCGGATGTCGTAGGTTTCGGTGAACAAGCGGTTGAGCTTCAGGTCTTCGAATGCTACTTGCCCCAGCAGGCACAGGTGGGCCAGAAAGTCCCGGCGGTAGGTGGCAGCCTCGGCCACGCGGGCTGGGGCCGCCAGAAAGGAGACCTCGGCCCGGCCATCGAGCCAGGCAATGTGCACCAGCCCGCCATACGCCACCAGCTCGCCCTGGTGCAGCAGCGAAAACAGCAGCTGCCCCGGCTGTTCCTGCTCAAACAGCGGGAGCACTACCCGCTGGAAATAGGCATCCTGCTGCTCAGCCGTCAGGGGCGCAGCCTGACGCAGCACCTGCAGCTGGGCGTTGCGCCAGGCCCGAATAGCTTCCCGGTCCTCGTAGCGGATGGGGACGAGGCGGTAGTCCTGGTAGGTGTATTCAGCGCAGGAGAGGGGGCGGTAAGTCAATCTTGGTTATCAGTTGATAGTTGTCAGTTGATAGTTGATAGTTGTCAGTTGTTCGTTGACAGGATTGTTCTGATTGATGCATTCAGAACAAACTGACAACTGACATCGAACAACTGACAACTACACCACCAGATACGAAATCAACGGGTTGAGCGGGCTGCGGCGCAGGGCGTAGTTGGAGATGCCAAACACTTCATCAAAAGCCAGGGTCTCTCCCGGAAACTCGGGGCAGTTCAGCTCGTCGAAGGCCACGATGGCGCCCTTGGTGAGGCGGGGGCGGATGGCTTCGAGGCAGGCCTTGGTGGGGGCGTAGATGTCGAAGTCGAAGTAGGCGAAGGCAATGACGGTTTCGGGGTGGTCGCGCAGGTAGCGCGGCACGGTCTCGGAGGCGTCGCCGGCCACCAGCTCAAACTTGCGCTTGTGCGGAATGGGGCTGTCGGCCTCGTGCAAAGCCAGAATCTGGCTGAGGTAGTCCTGGTAGTTGTCCGTTACGCCGTAGTCGCCGGCCTTCACCCGGTCGCCGTCTTTGGCATCAACTGAGGGAAACCCGCCAAAGGTGTCGAATCCTATGATTTTGCGGTTGTAGTTGAACGGCTCGTAGATGCCGCGCAGGGCGTGCATAAGGGCCAGGTTTTGCCCCCAGCGCACGCCAAACTCCATGGCCACGCCGTGCACGGGAATAATCTGCTGGTAGAGCTCGGTGAAGAACAGCAGGCGCGAAAAGGTCTGCCGGTTCAGGTACAAGCCCAGGTTGTTGAGCAGCTCGGTATTGGGAATGGGCGACTCGCGCAAACTCTGGGCAAAGCCTTCGCGGCGGGCCTGCTCGGGGCCGGAGGCGCCGCTGAGCACGGAAATAAGGGTGGACATAATTAGTTGTCAGTTGTTCGTTGTCAGTTGTCAGTCCGTTCTAGCAAACAAGCCATCAGAACGACCTGACAACTGACAACTAGCAACTGACAACTGCTATTCAGGCTGCAAAAATGCGACAATGCTGCGGCCCAATCCTACGCCGGCCATGGCTTCGTAGTAGGCCGCTACTGCCGGCAGGGGGGCCGTGCGCAGCAATAGGTTGTCTTGCTCGACGCGGGCGCGGTGGGCGCCTTTGCCGGCGCTTCGGTCCATTACGTAGTTCGTGGCGGGGTTGAGCAGGTTGAGGTCAATGGGCTGGTCGGCAAGGACTTTTGCGGTGCGGAAGCCCGTGGCAGTGGCCAGGCTTCGCAGCCCTGTCTGGTTGAAGTAGGACAGATGGTCGGGCAGCACAACCCAAAAAGGACGGTCAATTTTGCCGGTTTCCAGCAGGTGGTTCTGCAGGCTGGAAAAGTCGTTGGGCACGTCCACCATCAGCACGCCGCCGGGGGCGAGCAGGGTGCGGCAGCGGCGGAGCAGCTCGGCGGGGTCCAGCACGTGCTCCAGCACGTTGTCGAGCCAGAGCAGGTCGAACTGCCGGCCTTCGGCGGCGAGGCGGGCCAGCTCTTCGTACAGGTCGCCGGTGCGCAGGAACTCAAGCAGCGCCGGGTGAAACTTTTCCACGCTGTAGCGGCTGAAGTCCAGCCCCAGCACCGGCCAGCCCTGGCGCTGAAAGTAAGCCAGGGCCCAGCCCTCGCCGCAGCCAATGTCGAGGAAGGTGCCGGCAGTGTTGTTGCCCCGCAGCTCGCTGACCACCCAGTGGCGCAGGCGCAGCTTGCCCTCGATGTGCTTCAGCTCCTCGGCCGGGTATTCGGGCTGGTAGGTGGTCAGGTTTTCCTGGTAGTAGCGGCGGGCATAGTAGTCGGCCAGCTCGGTGGGGCTGGGCTTGTCGCGCACCTCCACAAAGCCGTACTCGTTCAGGCGCAGGGTGTCAGGCAGGTTCATGTGGCTTTCTGCTCGATGTGCGCGTTCAGGGCCATTATTCCCGGCTGGGCTTGCAGCAGGGCCAGCAGCGCCGCCACGTCCAGCTCCTGGGCCCGGTGCTCTTCAATCAGGCGGCGCAGCACTTCATAATCCTCGGCTGTGTCGAGGGTGATGCGGAAGCGGCTGTAGTCGCCGCCGGGCCACACCTCGTTGCGGTACTGTACCCGGGAGGCGGCCGAGGGGTTGGTTTTGAGGTAGGGCGTCACGTGCTCCCGCTCGTAGGGCAGGGTGGCCTGGTGGTAGGCCTCGGTCAGCATCTCCATGGAGAAAATCTCGAAGTCCAGCCCCCGCGGAAAGGTGCGCACGATGGCATTGGAGCGGTACACCCAGGGGTTGCCCTCGTCCAGGTAGCGCTGCACGGCCGAGCCGATTAGCTGGCCATCCACCAGGGGGCAGTCGCTGGTGACGCGCACGATGACGTCGAGGCCAAACCGCTGGGCCGTTTCGTAGTAGCGGGCCAGCACGTCGGCTTCGCTGCCGCGGTGGCAGGGCAGGCCCCGCTCGGCGGCATAGGCGGCCAGTACGTCGTCGGCAGGCTCGGTGGTGGTGGCCAGCAGCACAGGCAGGCCGCTTTGCTGCAGGCGCTGCACGTGGTAGTCGAGCAGGGGGCGCCCGGCGGCAGGCCGCAGCACCTTGCCCGGCAGCCGGGTGCTGCCCATGCGCACCTGGGAGATAATGCCGGCCGTCTGCATGGTCGGAGAGAGAGACATTTTGCTTTAGACGTTAGACGTTAGACATGAGACCTTAGAATTGTTCTGGCAAAATTGTTTGACGTAAGAACTTTCTAATGTCTCATGTCTAAAGTCTAACGTCCCTTTTCAGGCTGTGACTTTTTCAAGCAGGTACACCACGTCCTGGTTTCCTTGCTCAGCCTGGTGGATGTAGGGGTAAAGCTGCTGCTTCACCAGGCGCAGCTCGGGGAAGCTGTCGAGGAAGAGCTTGGCGAAGTCGGTTTTCCAGAGAAAGCCCTCGTTGCCGCGGTATTTGATGGGCGTGGTTTCGGGCGCGTAGTACTCGTAGCCCATGATGTAGCGGCGGGAGGTGCGCACCATCTCGCCCATGATGCGCGGCAGGTCGTCGGGCGCAATGTGAATGAGCACGCCGTTGGTGCAAACCAGGTCGAAGTAGCTGTCCTTAAACGGTAGGTCGAAGCCGCTGCCCTGCAGGATGTTAACGCCCCGCACGAAGTCGCGGGCCTTTTCCACGGCGTAGTGCTGCAGCTCGATGCCGTAGAGGTTGCGGAAGCCGGCTGCCTGCAGGCCTACCAGCTGCATGCCCGTGTTGCAGCCCACTTCCAGGATGCGGGCCTCCCGGTCGAGGTCGCCAATAAAGGCAGCGTTCATCTCCAGCTTGGTGTGGCCGTAGAGCGAGCGGTAAAACTCATTCCACTCGTCCAGTGGGCGCGAGTTGCGGTCAGTGTATTCCCGGCCGAAGTCGCCGGACCAGAAGTCCTCTTGTTGGGTGTTAGTCAAAGTGAATTAAAAATTAAAAATTAAAAATTAAAAATGATGGGAAGGCCAGCTTGCTTTAAAGGGCAGGTTCTGGTTTATTAATTCTTCATTTTTAATTTTTAATTCGAGTTAGAAACTCGGAAATGCACGCCACTACATAGTCCTGCTCCTCATCAGTGAGGGTGGGAAACAGGGGAATGCTCAGGCAGCGGCTGTAATATTCTTCTACCAGGGGGAAGTCGCCGGCACGCCAGCCCAGGCCTTCGTAGTAAGGCATGCAGTGCACGGGGATGTAGTGAACCTGGGTGAAAATCTGCTTGGTACGGAGATAGTCGTACAGCCCTTTCCGGTCGGCTACTTCGATGACGTAGAGGTGATAGGCATGGCCGGCGTGGCCCGGGGCCAGCACCGTCACGCCAGGCATCGGGGCAAAGGCGGCATCGTAGCGAGCGGCCAGCTGGCGGCGGCGGGCCAGGCCCTCATCGGCACGGGCAAGCTGGCTCAAACCCAGGGCGCAGTTCAGGTCGGGGAGGCGGTAGTTGTAGCCCAGCTCCTGCATTTCCATGTACCAGCCGCCGTGGCTTTCGTGGATGAGGTCGGCCGGCTCGCGGGTGATGCCGTGGGTGCGCAGGCGCAGGAGGCGGCGGTACAGGGCCTCGTCGTTGGTCGTTATCATGCCGCCCTCGCCGGTAGCAATGTGCTTGACGGGGTGGAAGCTGAAGATGGCCAGGTTGGCAAAGTTGCCGTTGCCGCAGCGCTGCTCCTGGCCCTGGCTATCCACGAAAAAGCCGCCGGGGGCGTGGCAGGCATCTTCAATAATCCAAAGGCCGTACTGGTCGGCCAGGGCGCGGGCCTGCTCCAGGTTCACAGCCAGCCCGGCAAAGTCCACGGGAATCAGGCCAGTGAAGTGCCCTTGGGGATGAGCATCCAATAAGGCCCGCACCTTGTTCAAATCAATGAGGCCGGTGGCGGGGTCAATGTCGGCAAAGTGCACCTCCCCGCCGCAGTAGCGCACGCAGTTGGCCGAAGCCGAAAAGGTCAGGGGCGTGGTGATGACGCGCTGCCCGGGCAGCACATCCAGGGCCAGGGCGCAGAGGTGCAGGGCGGCGGTGCCGTTGCTCACCGCCACAGCGTAGCGGGCCCCGATGTATTCGGCAAACTGCTTTTCAAACGCGGCCACGGCCGGGCCCTGGGTCAGGAAGTCGGAGCGCAGCGCTGCCAGCACGGCGGCTTCGTCGGCTTCGGTGATGTGCTGGCGGCCGTAGGGAATAGGCCGGGAGGGGGTGAAAGCGGAGTCAGGCATCGGTGAGCAAAGATAGCCGGTTAGGGAGTTGAGGCCAGAGCCTAAAAGAGGCTCATTTTCCCTCCATCTGTCCTTGAACTAATCTTCCCAGTCCACTGCCGCTCATCAGGGCTTTACTTTTGCAGTTATTGCTTATTTCTGCCGAATGCTTATTTCCCTTATTAATCGACTTCGACTCTTACTATTTATTGGAGGAATGGGGGCAGTGCTGCTGCCCCAGCGCGCCCAGGCCCAGGCGGAATGGTCGCGCTGGTACTTTGGGCACCAGGCCGCCCTGCGCTTCACTCCAGACTCCGCAATAGTGCTGCAGGATAGCCGCATGGTAAGTGAGGCTGCCAGTGCTACTATCTGCGATTCTACCGGACGCTTGCTGCTGTATAGCAACGGGCGGCGCGTCTGGAATGGCCGGCATCAGCTTTTGGTCAACGGGGAGCGGCTGGGGGGCGACTCAACCAGCTCCCAGGGGTGTGCGCTGGTGCCAAACCCGCGGCGGCGGGGCTATTACTTTTTATTTACCCTCGATGGCTGGTTTACTCAACAGCGCCGGGGCCTACGAGTAGCGGAAATCAATGTAAACGCCGCTAATGGGCAGGGCAGTGTGCTCAGCCTCAATCAGCCGGTTGTGCCCGATACGCTGTTGCAACGCCTCGGCAACCGTGACTTCATGGAGATGCAGGCTTTGGTTCGCCATGCCAATGGCCACGATTACTGGCTGGTAACCCATCTGCTCGATACCAATGTGTTTTTGAGCGTACTGGTGACGGGTAATGGATTTTCGCGCAGTTCCATTGTAGTAAGCTCGGTGGGTTTGGTTCACCACCTGGCGGGCAATGCCAACTCCAGAGCCGACATGCCGGGTGCGCTGGCTGTGTCTGCTAACGGGCGCCGCTTGGCGCTTACATCTCAGATACTTGGGGCCGAAGTTTTTGATTTTAACCCGGGGAATGGCCGGGTTACAAACCCCATACGCCTGGGGTACGGCATCTATAGTGAGGGTATAGCCTTTTCTCCGGATGGGAGCCTGCTGTATCAGTCGCGACGCGGGCCTGGCTCGGGCTTCGGACACCCCTGCAGCTTAAATGCCATATGTGAGGTCAGACAATTTGATTTGCGGCTTTCTACTCCGGCAGCCGTGGCTGCCTCCGGCATATTGGTGTACATCGGCTGCGGCCGGCAGGTTGTGGGAATGCAACGGGCCATTGATGGCCGCATTTATCTGGCAAGTATGCCCGGTGGTGATAGCAGCCAACCCAATTACAACCTCGATGTAATTGCCCAGCCCAACGTGCGGGGCTCTGGCTGTCAGTATAGAACTGCTGCTGTTGCCTTGGTTCCTAGTCGCTACATTCGACATTTTCCGGTAGTGCCCAACGAGCCGCCGCAGCCACGCCTTCAGGCGCTTGGCTTTTCTGCGGTCAGCTGTGCGGGGCAGCCCGTCGTGTTTACGCTGATGGGGAATACCCTCGGTGCTAGTGGCGACACCTTGGACTGGAACTTTGGCGATGGGGCTACCCTGCGCACCACGCTTCCGCAGGCCAGCCACCTGTACGCTCAAACCGGAACCTATGCAGTAACAGTGCGCCTACGCAACCGTTCATTTGGGCCCGATGAGCAGCTGCGGGGCTCGGTAAGCGTTGTACCCCGCCCTGCCCTGAATCTGGGGCCCGATGTGACCGTCTGCCCGGGCACTGCGGTGCTCCTATCTGTGGGCACCCTTGGTTTGGGCACCACCGTGCGTTGGAATGATGGCAGTACCGCTGCCACCCGCCCGGCCGTGGCGCCCGGCCTCTTTTGGGCTGAAGTAACAACAGCAGGCTGCAGCGTCCGCGATACCATAGTGCTGAATGCGCTGCCGGCTCCAGTACTTAGGCTGACAGCCAGCCAGCCGCTGTGCGCTACTGGGCAAGTAGAGTTAAGTGCCGGCCCACAACCGGCGGGCAGCCGCTACCGCTGGCAGGATGGCAGCACGGAGGCCCGCTTTGTAGCTCGGACTGCCGGTTCTTATGCGCTAACGGTTGTCTCTCCCGGGGGCTGCGAGGCCCGGGCCAGCCTGGAGCTTGGGTACGACCCGTCCTGCCCCCTGGTGCTGCCCAACATCATCACCCCCAACGGCGACGCGCTCAACCAGACCTTTGTACTGCGAGGCCTGCAGGCGCCCGACTGGTCTATTCGTATCTACAACCGCTGGGGCCGCGAAATCTACACCAAGACGCAGTACGACAACGCCTGGGCCGCCCAGGGCCAGCCCGATGGGCAGTACTACTACCTGCTCACCAACGCAGCCACCGGGCAGCAGTACAAGGGCTGGGTGGAAGTGGCCCGCTAGGTTCTGAGGAGCACCATAAAAAAAGCCCCGCCAGTGCAGGCGGGGCTTTTTTATAGTGGGGTGTTCGTTGATTAAACCGTGAAATCCGCATCCACGTGCAGGCGGATTTCCTCGCGAATCTGCTCGGCATCGAGCCAGTCCTCGTTGTTGGCGGAGTGGTAGTGAAAGCCCAGGGGCACACGCTGCCCGCCGAAGTGGCTGATAAACTTCTCCGGGTCCCACTGTGGGGTAGAGGGCAGGATAACGTAGTAGCGGTCCAGCTCCACCGTGCTCAGGGCGTCGGTTTCGGTAATCATCTCCTCGTGCAGCTTCTCGCCGGGGCGGATGCCCACGATGCGCTGCTCGCAGTCAGGGCCAATGGCACGGGCTACTTCCGTGATTTTGTAGCTGGGAATCTTGGGCACGAAAATCTCGCCGCCCCAGGCATGCTCCAGGGCGTACAGCACCAAATCCACGCCCTCTTCCAGCGAGATGTTGAAGCGCGTCATGTCGGGGTGGGTGATGGGCAGCATGCCGGTGTGGCGCTGCTGCAGGAAAAACGGCACCACCGAGCCGCGCGAGCCAATTACATTGCCGTAGCGCACCACCGAGAAGCGCAGGTCGCGGCTGCCTTTCATGTTGTTGGCGGCCACGAATAGCTTATCCGAGCACAGCTTGGTGGCGCCGTACAGGTTGATGGGAGCCGCGGCTTTGTCGGTGCTCAGGGCCACCACGTCCTTCACGCCGCAGTCCAGGGCCGCGTTGATGACATTTTCGGCGCCGAAGATGTTGGTTTTGATGCACTCCATCGGGTTGTACTCCGCGGCCGGCACCTGCTTGAGGGCGGCGGCGTGAATCACGATGTCGATGCCTTCGCAGGCGCGGTGCATGCGCTCGGCATCGCGCACGTCGCCAATGAAGTAGCGGATGGCCGGGTACTGCTGGGGCGAAAACTCCTGGCTCATCTCGTACTGCTTCAGCTCGTCGCGCGAGAATACCACCAGCCGCTTCACCTGCGGGAATTTTTCAAACACGGCCCGCACGAACTGCTTGCCGAAAGAGCCGGTGCCACCGGTAACGAGAATAGACTTATGGTTGAGGTCGAGCGCCATGAAACAGGGGAGGAGAAAGGGCAAAAGTACGGCCTGCGGTACTTTTGTAGTGCCGCCAACACTCGTAGCGCGGAATTTCATTCCGCGACACACCCAATTCGGCACGTTCCGCCTTCCGGCCCGGAATGAAATTCCGCGTTACGCGCTATCGCCCCTGCCCATGCTCACCACTGAACCCATCAAGCTTCTCATCTGGGACCTAGACGACACCTTCTGGCAGGGCACCCTGTCGGAAGGCGTTGTAAACGCCGTGGAAGACAACCTGGCTCTGGTGCGCGATACCGCCGCCCGCGGTCTGGTGCACACCATAGTCAGCAAAAACGACCTGCAGCCAGTGGAGGAAAAGCTGCGGGAGCTGGGCATTCGCGAGCTGTTCGTGTTTCCGCGGGTAAGCTGGCAGCCCAAGGGGCCCATTATCAAAGAGCTGCTGGACGCCATGCAGCTGCGGGCCCCCAACGCCCTGTTTATCGACGACAACGCCGTAAACCGGCGCGAAGCCGCGTTCTACAACCCCGGCCTGCAAACCATCGACCCGGCCGAGCTGCCGGCCCTGGCCCCCCAGCTGCGCGCCAGCGGCAAGCCCGACCCGGAGCTGTCGCGCCTGAAGCAGTACCAGCTGCTGGAGCGCCAGCAGCAGGCCCGCGCCCAGTACGAGGGCGACAACCTGGCCTTCCTGCGGGCGGCCCAGGTAAAAGTCGAGCTCCGCGAAGGCGCCGCAGCCGTGCTCCCCGACCTGGCCCGCATCGAGGAGCTCATCAACCGCTCCAACCAGCTCAACTTCACCAAGCAGCGGGTGCAGAAAGAGGCCCTGGCTGCCAGCTTCGCAGATGCCAGCCTGCGCTGGGGCACCGTGCGGGTGCGCGACCAGTTCGGCGACTACGGCCTGGTGGGCGTGTACTGCCTGTACGTGGCCGAACACCGCCTGGAGCAGCTGGTATTTTCCTGCCGCATCCTGCACCTGGGCGTCGAGCAGTTCACCTACGCCAGCCTGGGCTTTCCCACCCTGGCAGTGCAGGGCGAAGTAGCCACCGCGCTGAACGGCACCGACAAGCCCGACTGGATTGAGCTGGTAAAGCAGAGTTCCATTCCACAACCCGACCCCCAAAAAATCCCGGCTTCCGGCAAAAAGCTGCGCGTGTTCCTCAAAGGCGGCTGCGACCTGGGCCAGCTCACGCCCTTCCTGCAGGCCTTCGACCTGGAAGTGGAAGAGGAGTTCAACTACCTCAACGAAAATCAGATTACCGCTCACCTGGAGCACACCATCCTGCTGCGCCACACCCGCGAGCTGCCCCCGGCAGAGCAGCAGCGCCTGGCCAGCCGGCTGCCCTTCCTGGGCCACGGCGCTTTCGATACCAGGCTGTGGAGCGGAGCGTACGACGTGCTGGTGTTCAGCCCGCTGATGGATTATGCGCAGGATATCTATAGGGAAAAGGCAACCGGGCTGGAAATTCCATTCGGCAATCTCAATCTCATGACCCAAGACCTAACCACATTGGCCGCCAAATATGCACAGCGCCGGTTTAAAGGCATGGATGAGAGCTTCCTCCACCAGTTTTGTAAGGATTTTGCTTTTGCTAGTCCCATCTCTCCCCGCCGGTTTAAGGAAAACCTGCTTTGGCTGCGGCAGCAAATACCGTCCGCTGTGCCAATGTTCTTTCTAAACGGTGCGGAGATTGAAGTCGCCGAAACACACGAAAAAGGCATTTCTAAACGACATGCCGATATGAATGCTGCCCTGGAAGAATTCGTGGCCACAGCAGTCAATTGTTACCTGATAGATGTGCGGCTCTACGTCAACCAGCGGGCCGACGTGACGAATAACGTGCGCCATTATCAGCCCCGTCACTACCGTTCGCTGGCTCAGCAGGTAGCCCAGGCCATTGGTAGTTGGCGGGGTCGGCAGTTGGGGCATTCAGCATGGGCCGATTTTCGGGCGCGACTGTGGAGCAGCCTGCCAGCAAAATGGCGGAGCCTGCGGAGCTAATCCCCGCAAACTCCGCCCCTTAAAGTAATTAACTAGCCGCGTTAAGTGCCGCCGGTGCGGTTATTCGACCACCAGTCGGCAGGTTTGCTGACCGGCGCGAACCAGGTATAGTCCGGACGGCAGGGCGGCTGGCAAAGTCAGCAATAAGGGTCCTTGCAGAGGCGCTTGCGCGTGCGCTACCGGCCGGCCCAAGGCATCAAGTACCTCAAGACGCTGACTAGGCAATAGACCGGTAATGGTCACCAAGCTATTGGTTGGATTTGGGGCAAGTGTTAAAGCAGGCTGGAGGAGTGGCCGCCCTGCAGCTAGCGGGCCGGTACCGTTGTTTAGCCGCACACTTACAGTATTGCTGAAGATGTTGGTTACGAGCAGGTCCAAGTCGCTGTCACCATCTACATCGGCGCACACTACGCTGCCGGGGAAGCTTCCTACGGGGAAATCAGCCCCGCCGGAAAAGAAGCCACTACCGTTGTTTAGGCGCATGCTGACCGAATTGCTGCCCGCGTTGGCTACCAGCAGGTCTAGGTCGCCGTCGCCGTCTACATCGGCGGTGGTCAAGCCCCGGGGCTGGCTGCCGGCCTGCACTTCGTAGCCGCCGGTGAAGGTGCCGGACCCTGTGTTCAGGCGTACGCTCACTGTAGTAGACTGGTAGTTAGCCGTCAGAATATCAACATCACCGTCGCCATCAACATCGGCCATTGCTACAGCAAAGGGGAAAGACCCTACTGGCACATCGGAGCCGCCGCTGAAAAAGCCAAAGTTGCTATTGTTGAGCCGCACACTAACAGTATTGGAAGTGCCATTGGTGCCGATGAAGTCTAGGTCGCCGTCATTGTCGACATCGGCCGCGGCAATGCTTTGCGGCTGCCCGCCCACCATGAAGTCTCCGCCACCACCGAAGGTCCCGGCGACGTTAAAGCTTACAGTAACTGAATTGTCGGCGTAGTTTGCCGTCAGTAAGTCCAGGTCCCCATCAGCATCCAAATCGGCCATAGCCACGCTTCGTGGCTGGCGGCCAACCGGTATAGTGGCTCCCCCACCGAATATGCCACTGCCGTTGTTCAGCCGCAGGCTCACCGAGTTGCCGTTGAAATTGGGGGTGAGGAAATCCAGGTCGCCGTCACCATCCACATCGGCAGCTACCACTATATAAGGGCTGTTCCCCACGGGGTAGTCCGCGCCGTTGCTGAACCCTCCTCTGCCGTTGTTCAGGCGTACGCTTACCGAGTTGCCGGCAAAGTTGGCCACCAGCAAGTCCAGGTCGCCGTCACCATCCACATCAGCAGGAGCAACACGGTAAGGTTGGTTGCCAACCGGGAAATCTCCGCCACCACCGAAAAAACCTGTGCCACCGGTGGCCGCAGCCGTAAATTGAAAAACGTGGGGTGTGCTGAGCATTGCACCGCTAGTGCTTTGGGCGGCCATGGAAATTACCGCCTGTACTGTTTCACCGGGCCGGAAAGCATAAGTAGGGGCGAAGCTGATAGTATTGCTATTTACAGTAATGGTGCCCGAGTTTCCGGTGCGAAGCCCACCCCGCTGAGAACTGAAAACGCTTAAAGCACCAGTAGACCCTACGCTTACGGGTTGAGAGAAATTCGCCGAAACACTGCTACTCCGAACTGTACTGATGCGGTTTGCGGCTGGAGTAGTACCAGTTACATTGAACTGCGCCAAAGCCGGATTATAAAACGCTGAGTTAAGGGCCAGGCCAAGGCCAAGTGTAGTAAACAGGAAGTGTTTTTTCATGAGCGCAAGAAGTAGGAAGCTGTCGCAGCAGCCGAAGGAGTAGCCTTCTTAATCAAAGGTAAATGGATTTATCCCACTACTGCCGCAAATTCACTCATGCTCTCTGTTATTAGCTTAATTACTGAGTGGTAGGATATAAATCAGATTTGAAATCGGCTAACACGCCTAAGTTATAGCTTTATAACTCGCACTAAATTAGTTGCCTAAGCTTTAACGGCGATAACTGATTTTTTCTGGTCTTCATCCCAGAAGGCTTGGTTACCTTTACCGGATTTTGTAAGTATATAAACTGAGTGTAATGATGAATTCATCTCGTCCATTCTGGCTGCCTCTTATTTGTTTTCTTTCTGTAATTCCATCGGCTTCACTACGGGCCCAGCTTAGCATCACTTCCATAAGCCCTAGGCCCAATACCATTAGCGCCCCGCGCAACAGCGCCGTGTCAGTCCAGTTCAACCAAATGCTGAGCGCGGCATCTGCCCCAGCCCTTAAAGTGTTTAGTAGCCAGCGGGGTGGCTTGCTGAACAATGCAGGTGGCGCTAATACGGTAGCAGGCAATGGAATTACATTTACCCCTGCCACTACATTCAGGCCCGGTGAGACAATATTTGCTACTGTAACCACCGCAGTCAGGAGCAGCATTGGGGTTGCCATGCCTGCCGCCCGGGTATTTCAGTTTACTGCCGCAGCCATTGGAGGAAGCGGTACTTTCACTCCCAGTCCGAATGTGTGGGTCGGTTCACAGCCCTATATCATTGTCACGGCCGACGTGAACGGCGACGGAGCCGTTGATTTTCTCACGCCCAATTTTAATAGCAACACGGTAAGCGTTTGCCTGAACAATGGAACTGGTACTTTCACAATGGCAGCGGCTGTGCCGGTTGGCAACCAGCCCCGGGGCCTAGCCCTAGCCGATATTGACGGCGATGGTGACCTTGATATCCTTACCTCTAACTATAGCGGTAATACGGCCAGCGTCCGATTCAACAACGGGGCCGGGGCTTTTGCAGGCGGTACTGAAGTTCCCGCCGGCATCCGGCCTCAGAGTGTAAGCGCGGCTGATGTAGATGGGGATGGTGATTTAGACATGCTGGTTTCCAGTGAGGCCAGTTCCGATGTGCGGGTATCACTCAACAATGGCATCGGTATTTTTACGGCGGCTAGCACCATTGCTGGATTAGGCTTCCCTTTCAGCCTGACCATGGCCGATGTGGATAGTGATGGCGACATTGATATGCTGAGCGGCCGCTACAACAGCAATACGGTGAGCATCCGTCTTAACAACGGCAGCGGGTTATTTAGCGGCGGATCCGACCCCGTGGTTGGCAGCGCACCCCGCGGCCTGACTACGGCGGATGTTGACGGCGATGGTGATTTGGATCTACTTACCGCAAACGCCGGTAGCAACTCCGTGAGTGTAAGGCTAAATAACGGTGCCGGCGTGTTTGGGTCAGGCTCTGAAATTGCCGTAGGAAACTTCCCGAGCAGCGTAACCACGGCTGACTTAGACGGGGATGGCGACCTAGATATGTTGTGCACAAATATATTGAGCAACACTGTAAGTATAAGTCTGAACAATGGCAATGGTACCTTCGCCCCAGTTTCTACTTTGATGGTAGGAGCCGACCCTTACCGGGTGGCATTGGCTGATTTTGATAACGACAACGACCTGGATATTGCGGTAGCAAATTTTGCCAGTAGTAACGTCAGCATATTCCTGAATCGTCCTTCTCCCTATACCCTGGCAATCACCGGCGATTCGCTGGTATGTAATGGTGGGCAGGTTCAGCTGACAGCAATTCCTTCGGCGCCCCCTCTCTCGTATCGGTGGAACACGGGTGCTACTACGGCAAGCATTCCAGCTACAAGCAGCGGAGCACCAAGTATCTTCTCAGTTACCGCAACTTTCCCGGGCGGCATCACCCGAACCGTTCAACGCCGGGTGTATGGGATTAATCCAACTGTTCAAATTGCTGGCGATTCCGTGCTTTGTCCTGCCGGCCCAGCCACCTTAACAGCAACGGCGTCCAGTGTTCCTGGACTTGCATTTCCGCCCAGCTCTTTTCGGTGGAGCACCGGTGCTACAACTCCTGGAATTCAGATCCAGCAGCCCGGAATTTATTCTGTAACAGCTTTTTTTGGCAGTGGCTGCTCGGTTACAACGCAGAAGAGGGTGCGCTCCGGCGCTACGCTGCCTTCCTCAGTCAGCTATACCATAGGAGCTGATACCACGCTTTGTGAAGGCAACTCCCTGCTTCTGCAGGCGCCGGTATTACCCGGTGCCGGCATTAAGTACCGGTGGTTTGATGGCTCGACAGGCACTACCCTGTGGGCCCGCCAGGAGGGTGCTTATTCTCTGCAGATTAGCTCAGATTGCGATAGCCGTATGCTCACCCGCCGGATATCCATTTCTCCGTGCCTGAATATCCCGAATGTATTCACTCCCAATGGTGACCAGTTCAATAGCCTGTTCGCTATTGCCGGCTTACAGGGTGGAAACTGGGCCTTGGTTATGTACAACCGCTGGGGGGTGAAAGTATATTCTACGAGTGCCTACCGCAATGACTGGGGCGCGGAAGCGGCGGCGGGACTTTACTATTACCTGCTCGAAAACACTGCCACCCGGCATAGCTACAAAGGCTGGGTAGAAGTCATACGGTAGTTACATCGTATTCAGCTTCCAGAGTGCCTGGAAATAACCACCAGTTTGCGATACCCTCCGATTAGCATCATATGCATCGGCTTCGCGCACCAGCTTGTAGCCCATTCCCAGCATGGTATGATAATCCTCAAACTTGATGGGATTAACCACTCCGGCCTCTTTGGAACTCTCCTTCCCATAGCGGGCCTGCATCAGGTAAACCCACTTTGCGCCGCCTTTAACGTAACTCAAGTAGTTGGCAACAATCTCTGGCTCCATTTCGCCGAAGCTGGCCGCATTCCAGAATATGTCAAACGAAAAACCTTTTAGTAGAGGAGTCTGCCAATTGCCAAACATGTGAACCTTGCCTTTTTCCAGGGAGCCGAGGCTGACAGCATCAAGGTTTTGCTCAGAACTCACCACTGCTTCTTTACCCAGTACATTGGTTAGATACTTCTCGCATAAGTAAAGCTGAGCAGGCAGGTCGAAACAGAGAATCGTAAGATTAGGGTAAAGCTTCTTTAATAGCTCTACCTGCATTCCGGAGCCCGAGCCCAACTCCACTATTGTTTCATCGCCTTTAAAGTGCAGGAACTGCTGCGGGAAGCAGTAGCGGATATAGAAGTTAAGGAACTTCATAGTGTATTTCTTCCCACCTATCTCGAACAAGTCCTGCGGCTTGCCAAACAAGCTGGTTTCGATGCTGCTAATCGGCGGAGCTGCGGCCAACTGCCCTTGTAAATCGCAGTGCAGGTAAGCCATTTCCCGGATATCTTCTAAGCGTAGGGAGTACGGCAGGGAAGCGCGGTTGTCAATAAATAGCTTGCGTATCTGCTGCCGGGCTATTTTAACATGTAGCGGCATTGTAGGGTGGTAATAATACACCAAGTCATTAAACCCGAAGGTTGTGAAAATGGGGTATTTGCCACTGCGAATTTCACTTAAGTCGGCAGTCTTTATCTCGTTAATAATCTTCGCTTCATAAGCCCGCCAGTAGCGTGAGGCGTGAAAAACTTCTGGCGCGCTATCGTATGCTTGGTATAATTTATCAAGGTGATTCATGCTGCTGACAAGAGACATTTTTTGCCTTTTTGACTAAGTGTGATTGGCAAAGATAGGTAACCGAGCTACTTGGGAATACCAGCTTGGTGAGTCCGATTTTAAGCGTTGCCTGTTAATTGCCGCACAATTCCCACCAGCTGCCCCGTCAGCGCCCGTCGCGAGTACTTTCCGTGGCTTAGCGCCGGCAAATCCAGGTTGGGGCTTTGCTGCCACTGGGCTACCAGGGCTTCCAGGGTTTCCAGCATCAGGGCGTAGCCGTCGTAGGGCAGGGCGCGGCCGGCGCCGCACTCCTGCAGCAGGTGGTCGGCATCGGAGCCCACCGGCCCCACGCAGAGAATGGGCTTGTTGGTGGCCAGGTACTCGAATACTTTGCCGGGCAGGATGCCGAAGTTGGGCACCACGTCGGGTATGGCCATGAGCAGCACCGAGGAGCGCAGCAGATAGGTTACTGACGCATCGTGGGGCACGAAGGCAATGAACTCGGTTAATTCCGAGAGCCCGGCGCTGGTAATGCGGCGGCGCAGCTCCTGGCTTACCTGGCCTACGAAGCGCAGGCGCAGGGGCACGTCGGGGTGCTGCCGGGCGCAGTCGGCCAGGGCCCGCAGCAACTCGTCGATGTGGTAGGTTTCGGTGATGGTGCCGGTGTGGGTGATGCGCAGGCAGTCGGCAGGCGGCTGGGAGGGTTGGTGGAAGTCGGCTTCGTCGTAGCCGTTGGGCAGCACGTGGAACTTGGCCGCGGGCAGCTCCGGCAGCTTGCCCAGGAAGATGCGCTTGGTTTCGGGCGAAGTCACCAGCACGGCATCGGCCCGGGTGAGCACCTGCCGCTCGTAGCGGGCGTCGAGCCAGGCTGCCAGGGGGGTGTGGTGCAGGTCTTTATAGTAGTAGATGTCCGTCCAGGGGTCGCGCATATCGGCCAGCCAGCGCAGGCCGTGGCGCTTTTGCAGCAGCAGGCCAATCAGCTGGGTGGAGTGGGGCGGGGAGGAGGTGAGTACGGCGTCGAACTGCTCGCCGGCAGCGAGCAGCTTTTCCACGGCGGCCACGGCGTAGCCGTTCCAGCCCCGACGGGGGTCGGGAATGAAGAGGTTGCCGCGCACAAAGCGTAGTGCCTTCTGCAGCAGGCCCGGCTTGCCTTCGTTGGCGAAGCCGCCGTAGGGCACGGCGCGGCCCGTCAGCTTCTTATAAGACTCAAAGGGCTCGGAGGTTTTGGTTTGAATCACGCGCACGCCGGGCGGCACGTCGGCCAGCAGCGACTCGTCGCGCACCGGGTAGGTGGCCTGGGCGGGGTCGACGGTAATGACGGTGGGCTCTACCCCAAAAGCGCCGAGGTGCTTCACAAACTTGAGGCAGCGCTGCACGCCGGCGCCGCCGGATGGGGGCCAGTAGTAGGTGATGACGAGCAGGCGCAGGGGGCGGGCAGGAGGCACGGGAAAAGCGGAAAAAAGCCGAACTGCAAAGCTACATGAACGACACGGCCGCCGCTGCCGTAACTTTGAGCCGGTAATAGCCCCGCCGTCTCATGAACAACGACCAAGTGAACGAGTTGCTGGCCCTGATGGGCCAACAAATCAAAGAAGCCGCTGAGTACCGCGTTCAGTCGGACCGTCGCTTCGAGCAGCTGACCGAAGTGATGGTCAACGGCTTTCTGCGCCTGGAAGACAAGCTAGGGGCTCGTATCGACAATGTTTCTGCCCGGGTAGACCATCTGACCGAACGGGTAGACCACCTGACCGAACGGGTAGACCACCTGACCGAACAGGTAAATTACCTGACTGAAGAAGTTAAGGAGCTAAAAACTGACGTGCAGGAAATTAAAACACAGGCGGCTGAAACGAACCGCCGTCTGGTGGGCACCTTCGACCAGGTAGGCCAGCTGACGGAGCAGACCGGGGCCACGCAGCTGCGCCTGACCCACGTGGAAGAAGCCCAGCACCCCACCAACGCCGAGCTCGACGCCCGCCTGCGGGCAGTCGAAAACCAGCTGCGAAACGCTTCTTAGCGGGCCGCAACACCAGTCTAATAAGCGAAATCAATTAAATCAGCGCTAAATCAGCGATTCATGTTCGACAACCTCTCCACCAAGCTCGACCGGGCCATCAAAACCCTGAAAGGTCAGGGCAGCATCACTGAAATCAACGTTGCCAGCACCATCAAGGAAATTCGCCGGGCGCTGGTCGATGCCGACGTAAACTACAAGGTTGCCAAGGAGGTAACCGACAAAATCAAGGACGCGGCCATGGGCCGCGATGTGCTGACGGCCGTGTCGCCGGGCCAGCTCATGGTGAAAATCGTCTACGATGAGCTCACCGAGCTCATGGGCGGCGAGAAAAAGGACATCATCATCAAGGGCGACCCGGCGGTGGTGCTGCTCTCGGGCCTGCAGGGCTCGGGCAAAACCACCTTCGCCGGCAAGCTGGCCAGCCACATCAAGAAAAGCGGCCGTAACGTGCTGCTGGTGGCCTGCGACGTGTACCGCCCCGCCGCTATCGACCAGCTCAAGGTACTGGGCGAGCAGATTGGCGTGGAAGTGTACGCCGAAGTAGAAAACAAAAACCCCGTCGAGATTTCGCGCAACGCCATCGAGCACGCCAAGCGCAGCGGCAAGAAGGTGGTCATCATCGACACCGCCGGCCGCCTGGCCGTGGATGAGCAGATGATGCGCGAGATTGAGCAGGTGAAGTCGGCCATCAACCCCAGCGAAACGCTGTTCGTGGTGGACTCCATGACGGGCCAGGACGCCGTGAACACGGCCAAAACCTTCAACGACCGCCTCAACTTCGACGGTGTGGTGCTCACCAAGCTCGACGGCGATAGCCGCGGCGGGGCGGCCCTCAGCATCCGGGCCGTGGTGGAGAAGCCCATCAAGTTCATCTCGACGGGCGAGAAGATGGAGGCCCTGGACTTGTTTTACCCCGACCGCATGGCCCAGCGCATCCTGGGCATGGGCGACGTAATCAGCCTGGTAGAGCGGGCCCAGCAGCAGTTCGACGAGGACGAGGCCAAGCGCATCAACGCCAAAATCCGCAAAAACCAGTTCAACTTCGACGACTTCCTCTCCCAGCTGGAGCAAATCAAGAAGATGGGCAACATCAAGGATTTGATGGGCATGATTCCCGGCATGAGCAAGGCCATCAAGGACGTGGAAATCGACGACGACGCCTTCAAGCCCGTGGAAGCCATTATCCGCTCCATGACCAAGCAGGAGCGCGCCAACCCCGACATCATCAACGGCTCGCGCAAGCGCCGCCTGGCCAAGGGCTCCGGCACCGATATCCAGCAGGTAAACGCCCTGATGAAGCAGTTTGAAGATATGCGCAAGATGATGCGCACCATGAACAAGCTCAGCCAGACCAAGGGCGGCATGCAGCAGATGGCCAAGATGATGGGCAGCATGCGCGGCGGCTCCGGCATGATGCGCTAAGCTGTAGGTCCACAAAAAAAGCCCCTGAGCTGTGAAGCTCAGGGGCTTTTTTGTGGACAGGTGATTCAGGCACCACCCTAACCTTGTTGGACTTGACCCCGCGGCGGCGGGTAGCGCGGAATTTCATTCCGCGTCTGCGCGTCGGCAACGACAATCAACCGGGGGATAGAGGCGCGGAATGAACTTCCGCGTTACCGTATGCCAACCTGAAAAGCGCTTTAGGTTGAGAAGGCAACGAAATGGGGCTTGCTTCCGAGTATAGCCATACCATTAGCACCCTTAACCCCATTTCCATGTTTACAGGCTTACTACGAAACCTGACGGCTGCGCTGCTGCTGGCTGTCCCACTGGCCGCATCGGCCGACCACCTGCGCCCTCATCTGTTGTTCTCGGCGCGCCTCACCGGCGACCAGGAAACCCCGCCCGTCACCACTGCCGCTCAGGGGGTGGGGGGCTTTACCCTGAATGCTACCCGCGACACGCTCTTCGTGCAGGCGGCTTTTACCGGGCTGAGTGGTGCCATTACCGGCGTGCATATTCACGAAGGAGCCGTGGGCGTGGCCGGCCCGGTGGTAACCAACCTGCTGCCCATGCTGCGCGGCAACCGCCTTTCCGGCTTTCTCACCGGGGCCGACATCGCGCCGGCGCGCCTGGCTAAGTACCTGCGCGGCCTCCACTATCTCAACGTGCATACCGCCGCTAACCCGGGCGGGGAAATCCGCGGGCAGATTCGCCTGGAGACCGACCTGCCCCTGGTGGCCAGCCTGACGGGCGCCCAGGAAGTACCGGCCGTTGCCACTACCGCCACCGGCCTGGGTATTTTCACCTTAAGCCAGAGCCTCGATAAGCTGAAGTTTCGGGTAGCGCTGGCGGGCTTGAGCGGCCCCATCACGGGGGTGCATTTCCACGAAGCTGCGGTAGGAGTAAACGGGCCGGTTATCGTGAACCTGGCGCCTTATCTGAATGGCAATGTCGTGGAGGGCGAAATCGTGCCTTCCCTGGCACTTCTCAATGCCATCAGCCAGGGGCTGGTGTACATTAACGTGCACACGGCCAGCAACCCCGGCGGCGAAATTCGCAGTCAGCTCGTGGCCGATACCCGCTTCGTTGCCCATGATGCCGTCCTCGACGGCGCGCAGATGGTGCCCGCCAATGCCGCTACGGGCAAGGGCCTGGCCGTGGGCCGCCTCGTAGCCACCCTCGATACCATGACCTTGTTTGTGGCCCATGCCGGGCTAAGCGGCCCGCCTACCAGCGTGGCCTTATATGCGGCTGATGCCGGCCAGCCCAACACCAGCGGCAACCTGCTGGGCACCCTGGCAATCAGCTCCGGCGCTGGCGGCAACACCAATGGCAACATTACCGGGTTTCGACTGGTAAACCTGGCGCCCGCGACAGTCAATGCCTTCCTGCGGGGAACCATCAACCTCGTCATTAACACCGCCGCCAACCCCAGCGGCGAAATCCGCGGGCAGCTGTACCGCCTGGCGCGGGAAGGCTACACCATAAGCCTAAACGGGGCCCAGGAGCGGCCCAACCCCACCAGCAGCCCCGGCTACGGTGTGGGCGTGGTCAGCATCGACCGCGACCAGCGCACGGCCCACTTCATGAGCGTGTGGGGCGGGCTGAGCGGGCCCATCACCGGCGCCCACTTTCATACCGGCCTCAGCACCCAGAGCGGGCCGGTGGTATTCAACCTGGCGCCTTACTTCGACACGGCCACCAACCCCTCGTCGGTTAATGGCTTCTGGAAAGACGACAACACCAGCCAACCCTTTACCCTGCGCCGTTCGCTGCAGTTCCGCCGCGACAGCATGTACATGAACCTGCACACGGCGGCCTTCCCCGGCGGCGAAATCCGCGGGCAGGTGTACCGCGGGGCCCGCAACCTGCAGCGCGTTCTCAGCACCCGGTCGGCCGCTTTGCTGCCGGAAACGGTAACGGCTGCGCCCAACCCCTTCACCTCGGTCCTGACCTTGGCGTTTGAGTCGCGGCAGGCGGGCCCGGCCCGCTTGCAGGTAAGCGACCTGCTAGGTCGCAGCCTGCAAACCCAGGCCTTGGCCGTCCGGGCCGGCAGCAACAGCGTGCCCCTCAGCCTGGGCAGCTTGGCGCCGGGTATCTACCTGCTTACCGTGGAGCTAGCCGATTCCAGGGTGGTGATGCGCGTGGTGAAAGAATAGCGGCCGCACAGAGCCCCCGCATTTGCCGCCTGACCAGGGTTGTATTCAGGTAAGCGTCTGAAAAATTGGCGGTTGCAGAGAATATTAGCAAATTTTTAAAACGTCTGGGAATTATTTGGTGCAATCATTGTTACTGCTCCCGTGAAAGAATAGTTTTTTAAGGTGTTTTGGTTATGGTCATCCCACCGGGCTTCCCGGTGGGATGATTTTTTTTGTCCTTGTGGCTGATTAACAGTCACAAGCCTATGTCCTTGCCTTAAAAGGGCGTGGGCTGCCAAACCACTTGCAAGCAAAACCCGGATATGCTGGTTGTACAGAACGTGCATTAGCCGGACCGGCCTGTTACTTTGCAGGCCAGCCCTTAAGCTCTGGTATGAAGCAGCTCCTTGAAAAGCACCCCCTGGCTATCCGCTGGTTTCACTGGATAAACTTTCCGGTGCTGGCCCTGATGATTTGGAGCGGGCTGTGGATTTACTGGGCCAACGACGTGTACCGCCTCGGCTGGGGCGACACCACCTTGCTCAAGTTCTTTCCCAAGTCATTTTACGACGCGTTTGGCCTCAGCTTCAAGCTGGCCAAGGGCATGGCCTGGCACTTTGTGCTAATGTGGCTCTTTGCCATTAACGGCCTGCTGTACGTGCTTTATACACTTTTCTCGGGCGAATGGCGCCACCTGCTGCCCAACCGGCACTCCTTGCGCGAGGCCGGGCAGGCGGTGCTGCACGACCTGGGCCTGCGCCGCCAGGCCCCGCCGGCAGCCAAATACAACGGCGCCCAGCGCATTGCCTACACCGCCGTCGTGCTGATGGGCCTGGGCTCAGTGCTTACCGGGCTGGCCATCTACAAGCCCGTGCAGCTGGGCTGGCTAACGCAGCTCCTGGGCGGGTACGAGGCCGCCCGGGTAATACACTTTGCCCTCACCCTGGGCTACGTGCTGTTCTTCGTAGTGCACCTGGCCCAGGTGGTACGAGCCGGCTGGAACAATTTCCGGGGTATGGTTGCCGGGTTTGAGGTAGTAGAAGCTATTCCACCGGCGGGTAACCGCCCCGAGAAAGCCTAAACGCATGAAGCAGAATCCTATTCCTGAGGGTGAACCGGATACTTCCGCTTCCTCTTCCCACGACCTGGCCGTGCAGGCCGAAGCCCGGCGGCGGTCGCGCCGGGCCTTTATTGGGCTGGGGCTGGGCAGCCTGCTGGGCATTGGCGGCTGGAGCTGGCTACTCAGCCGGCCCGAGGAAGACGGCCTGCCCGCCCCGCTGCGGCGCGTGCTCGACGCCAACGGGCAGCTCAGCAGCGCCTACTTCAAGCAAACCCGGCTGGCCCCGGAGTTTGCCCGCTCCCGCGCCCGCACGCCGCGGGTAAACGGCCGCTACGGGCTCGAAGACCCGCTGGATGCGGAAACCTGGCGGCTGCGGGTGCAGCCCCTGGGAGCGGGGCCGGCCCAGGAGCTTACCCTGGCCGATATCCAGGCCCTGCCCCGGGTGGAGATGACCACCGAGCTGAAGTGCATTGAGGGCTGGAGCCTGATTGTACACTGGGCCGGTGCCCGCTTTTCCGACTTCCTGGCCCGCTACCCCCTGGCCGGCCTGCCCGGCCGGCCCGACGAGCTGGCTCCCTTCGTAGCCCTGCGTACGCCTAACGGTAAGTACTACGTCGGCTTGGACATGGCCAGCGCCCTGCACCCGCAAACGCTGCTGTGCTACGAGATGAACGGCCAGCCTTTAACGGCCAGCCACGGCGCCCCGCTTCGGCTGGTAACGCCGCTCAAGTATGGCATCAAGCACCTTAAGCGCATCGGCACCATTGCTTTTGCCACCCAGCGCCCCAGCGACTTTTGGGCGGAGCGCGGCTACGACTGGGATTCCGGCCACTAGCGAAGCAGCTGACAGGAAGCTAATCTACGGTCTGCTTTAGTGCACAACCCGGACCTGGTAATGCTCGGGAGTGGCGTCGGTGGCGGGCACGTGCCAGGCCCCGACGCGGCTGGGGCCGTAGCCCAGGTTAACCTTTACCCATTCGTCGCGGGTTGGAAGCATGGCCAGCAGCTCGGCATGCAGCGCCGACAAATCTTCGCGCATTGCCTGCAGGCGCTGGGTTACCTGCTCGTGCTGCCCGCTGCTGTCCGCGGTGGCAGTCGGGCCGCCACTTACTAGGCCGGCGTGGAGGGTAGCCTTGCGAATTTCTTCTTCAACGCTGAGGTATTCCTTTACTTTTTCTTCTAGAGGAAGCAAGTTCGGGGATAGATAGTCGAGGTTGGAGGCCATGACAAAAGGAAAAAGGGCGAAAACAGGTGCTCGGATTGAACGAAGGGGCGTACGGAAAAGATGCGTGGCTACCTGCTGGCCGGCTCCCTGCTGCTGGTGCCGGGTACCACTGGGCGGTTGCGCTGGCATCTCTCGCCGCAGTATTTCACTGCCTCCCAGCAGGCCCGCCACTTTTTGCGGTACTCAAAAGGACGCCCACAAGCCTGGCATACCTTGGTGGGAAGCTGGCCCTTGCGTAGCTTTTTGGGAAGCATAAAGTCGATTTTTTAGCGTAGATGGAAAGCCAACTTCGCGGGCTGCCGTAAAGTTTTGGGTACTTTTCGACTTCAAAGCAGCTGACTTATGACTACAACCACCGCGCCCGACATCCTGGGCCAGGCCCTGTTGGACTACCATCGTGGCCGCACTAATGCCACCCTGACGGTGCACTGCAACGTGGCCGATGATGAGGAGCTTCCCGCCTCGTACTTCTTCCGCACCTTGCTGCAGATGCCGGAGCTGGAGCGCCTGGCGCTAGAAGAGTGCCGCGGCCGGGTGCTGGACGTCGGCGCTGGCGCCGGCTGCCATAGCCTGGAGCTGCAAAGCCGGAGCTTTACCGTAAAGGCCGTCGACGTTTCGGCCGGGGCGGTGCAGGTGATGACGGAGCGCGGCGTGCAGCAGGTAGCCCGGCACAGCCTGTTCGAAGCCCGCCCCAACGACGAGCTGCCCTTCGATACCATCCTGCTCCTGATGAACGGCCTGGGCCTGGCAGGCTCCCTAAACGGGCTCGACAAGCTGCTGGCCCATGCCCGCACCCTGCTGGCTCCCGGCGGCCAGATTCTGGCTACCTCCTCCGACATCAGCTACCTCTACGAAGACGAAGAAGGAGCACTCCTGATAAATCTTAACGGGCCTTACTACGGGGAAGTAGAATACGCCTTCGGCTATGAGGGCCGGCGCGGCGTTACATTTCCCTGGCTTTTTGTGGATGCAGCCTTGCTTCACGACACCGCCGAAGCCGCCGGCTACACCGCCGATATCCTGGGCGAAGACGAAGACGGCCAGTACCTGGTGCGCCTGATGCCCCTGAGCAGTGGGCAATGAACAATTAACAGTGAACAATTAACAGTGAACAATGAACAGTGAACAATGAACAGTGAACAGTGAACAGTGAACAATGAACAATTAACAGTGATGCCTACGAGCAAACGAATTCACTCGCTTCAACTCATAACTCACAACTCATAACTCCAACCAAAATGACCTACCGCACCCGCTGGGCTGATATGGACCCCAATGGCCACATGCGCCATTCGGCTTATGCTGATTATGCTGCCGACCAGCGCGTAGTAAGCCTTTCTCAGGCAGGTTTCAGCCTGCGCCGATTTGCGGAGCTGCGCATTGGCCCTATTCTCTTCCGCGAAGAAACCCGCTACCTTAAGGAAATCGGAATCGGGGAAGAAATACGGGTCGATAGCC
The DNA here is from genome assembly GCF_039541835.1 of Hymenobacter saemangeumensis. NCBI lineage: Bacteria > Pseudomonadati > Bacteroidota > Cytophagia > Cytophagales > Hymenobacteraceae > Hymenobacter > Hymenobacter saemangeumensis. The sequence goes on from NZ_BAABGZ010000010.1 coordinate 136,955, forward strand.
AGCTGGCGCAGCTGAGCGATGACGGTTCCCGCTGGAGCATCGTGCACGGCATCTACAAAGCCGACGGGCGGCTGGCCGCCACCGTCACCGTCGACGGCGCCTGGCTCGACCTCGACCGCCGCAAGCTAACCGTGCCCCCAGCCGAGCTCACGGCCATGATGCGCGAGTTGCCGCCGTTTGAGCCGGAGCGGAAGAGTTAAATCAGTTAAAAGTTAAAAGGGAAGAGTTAAAATCCGCTCGGGGCTTTAACTCTTCCCTTTTAACTTTTAACTCAACAAAAGCAGCTGCTATCAGGCGACTTTAGCCGGGGCTGCCCCCAGGGCCTTGCTGATGCGTCCGATTTGTTGCTGATGGTGCAGCAGGTGGTCGAGCAGGAACTCCATTACCTGGTAAATGGTCAGCCGGCCCGAGCGGGGGTGCGGAAAAATAGCGCGGTTCAGCAGGGGGCCGGGGAAGTTGCTGAGCAGGCGCTCGAGCTGGCGGCGGGTAGACTCCCACTCGGCCCGCAGCTCCGGCAGCGAAGGGTGCTCACCGGCGTCGGTGCTCGTGGCTACCCCACGGGGGGCTTTGTACTTCAGGCCGGGCAGGCGCAGCATGAGGCGCACGAAGCGGGCCCGCAGGCGGGTAAAGATGTCGACCTTGGGCAGAGCTTCGTCGGCCTGCAGCTTTTTGTCGACATAGCGAATGATGTTGCTTTCGATAAAGAACAGGTGGTGCACCACTTGCGTGGCCGACCATTGGCCGGGGGCCGGCTGGCGGTCGGCCTCGGCGCCCAGGGCATCAACGGAGGCCAGCAGCTTGTTGGTAGCGCGTTCAAGTTGCTCAAATTTGAGGTGCAGGCGGTGGTTCATGGGATGGAGTGGGGCGGGCGGCGTGTAGCTTTGGGCAAAAGGTACGGAAAAACCCGCGTGAGGAACAAGCCAACTAAGCTGGAGCATGGGGAGTGGCCGCTGGCCGGGCGCCTGGTACTGGTGCTGGTGCTCTATGCCCTCTACCTGCCCCTGAGCGGCTACCAGCCCCAGCACCTGCGCTTCGACGCCGGTCAGTACTGGGAACTGTCGCTGAAGTTTTTTCAGCAGGGCCGGTTTTCGCTCCTGCACTACGATGAGCCCGTGCGTGGCTACCTGGGGCCGCTGCTGGTGCAGCCGGGCCGGCTGCTGTGCCACCTCACGGGCTGGCCGGCCCTGCGCGGCGCCCAGGCGCTGGGCGCCGGCTGGGCCGCCCTGCTGTTTGGCGGCGCTATTCCGGCCGCTTGGCGGCTGGGTAGCGGGCAGGCGTTGTCCGGCAGGCGCTGGCTGCTGCTGGTCGGGCTGGGCTTCGTGTTCTGGCGCGACTACTTCAATTTTCCGCTGAGCGACATGCCGGCCCTGACGCTGCTGCTGCTGGGCCTGGCGGCCTTGTGGCGCCCGCATTGGGGCTGGACCCTGGCGGCAGGGCTGCTGCTGGCCGGCGCGCTGAATATTCGCCCCATCTACCTGGCCAGCCTGCCGCCGGTGCTTTGGCTGCTGATACGCAAGCCAGGCCGCGGGCTGCGGCACGGGGCGTTTGCGGCGGGCGCAGCCCTGGTGCTGCTGCCACAGCTGCTTATCAACCTGCGCCACTTTGGCCAGGCTACGCCGCTGGTGCTGGCGGCCCCGGCTACCAAGCGGGCGCTCTACCTGCAACAGCTCACCTGGGGCACGGCCTTTCAGCGCGTCGAAACCAGCCTGATGCCGGAATATCCGCGCCAGGTGCTATTCGCCGACCCGGCCGGGCAGGCCGCCCTGGCCGTGGGTCCCGGCGCGGCCTTCAATAGCTACCCTGATTTCATCCATTTCACCCGGAAGCACCCCGTTGACTTTGCGGTTCGATGTGCTCGTCACGTTTTCAATGGGCTGGATATACGATTTGCCACGCCTTACCTGCGTGAGCTGCATCCGAGCGGGCAGGCTGGGCTGCGGGTGCTGAACTATGTGCTGCTGGCCGCAGCCTTGGCCCTGGTGCTGGCGGGCTGGCGCAACAGGCCGCGCAGCCAAAAACTGCAAGGGCCGGCAACGGCCCTGCTGTTGGCGCTGCTGCTGCCCTGCGCCCTCGCCATTCCTACCGCCATGGAATGCCGCTTCCTGCTGCCGCTGCATTTGTTACTCCTGACCCTGGTGGCGGCCAGCGCCCGGCCACTGGCCTGGTTGCAGCAAGCGGGGCCGGGGCGGCGGGCGCTGGCCTGCCTGCTGCTGCTGGGCTGGGTGTGGGGCTGCTGGCAGCTGTCGGAAGATACTGCCCGCTACCTGCAGCCCGAAAGCGCGGCCCGGCGCTATGAGTAGCTGCTGTTGCGTAGCGGAGGCCGAAGCCCTTGGCTTGGTTTCTGGTTTCTGGTTTGTTCTTGACCAGAAACCAGAAACCAGCAACAAGAGACCAGAACCTGCCTGCTACAGCGCGTATAGTACAAGCTCGTGTGTAACATCAGCAATAGCTAATAAAAAAGCCCCGCCAGCTCAGCTGACGGGGCTCTTTGTTTGCCTATGGGTTAAGCTTAGGCCTTGGCGTAGGTTACTTCCTTCACGGCCTTCACCACGCGGGCCACGTTGGGCAGCGAGGCTTCGATGAGGGTGGGGGCGTAGGGCAGGGGCACGTCGGCGCAGGTGATGCGGATAACCGGGGCGTCGAGGTAGTCGAAGGCGCGGCGCTGCACGATGTAGGCCAGCTCGCTGGAGATGCTGGCCAGGGGCCAGGCTTCTTCCACTACCACCATGCGGTTGGTTTTCTTAACCGAGTTCACGAGGGTGTCGTAGTCGATGGGACGTACCGAGCGCAGGTCAATTACCTCGGCTGTTACGCCTTCCTTGGCCAGCTCATCGGCGGCAGCATAAGCCACCTTCATCATCTTGCCGAAGCTTACGAGGGTCACGTCGCTGCCTTCGCGCACCACGTTGGCTTTGCCGATTTCCAACACGTACTCTTCCTCGGGCACTTCGCCCTTGTCGCCGTACATCAGCTCCGACTCCATGAAGATAACGGGGTCGGGGTCGCGGATGGCGGCTTTCAGCAGGCCCTTGGCGTCGTAGGGGTTAGAGGGTACTACCACCTTCAGGCCGGGGCAGTTGGCGTACCAGTTCTCGAAGTTCTGGGAGTGCTGGCTCGAAAGCATGCCGGCGTTGCCGGTAGGCCCGCGGAACACGATGGGGCAGGAGTACTGCCCGCCCGACATGGAGTACAGCTTGGCAGCCGAGTTAATCACCTGGTCGATGGCTACCAGCGAGAAGTTAAAGGTCATGAACTCGATGATGGGCAGCAGGCCGTTGGCGGCCGCACCCACGCCGATGCCGGCAAAGCCCAGCTCGGCAATCGGGGTATCAATAACCCGCTCGGGCCCGAACTCGTCGAGCATGCCCTGGCTCACCTTGTAAGCGCCGTTGTATTCGGCCACTTCCTCGCCCATGAGGAACACGCGCGGGTCGCGGCGCATTTCTTCGCTCATGGCCTCACGCAGGGCCTCGCGGAATTGAATAGTACGCATCGAAAAGATTGAAAGAAGCTAAGAGTAAGAAGCAAAACAATGGCCTGGGGCCGTTCGGCAAAGCTACGACTGAGGCTGCGCATGGGCAAGTAAGCTGGCCAGGGCCGAGCCAGGGCCAGCTTTACTTCAGCGCCTCGCGGAAAATCTTCCCCTGGGTGTAGTCCTGAAACTCCAGGTCTTCTACCGCGCGCTGGGCATAGCTGCGGTCCAGCGCCACGGCCTGGCGGATAAGCTGGCCCACAGCGGCTTCGTCTTTGCGGCGGGCGGCTACCACGGCCAGCCCATACACCGGCGCGGCAGCGTTGGGGCGCAGGGCCTGCGCTTTCTGGTATTCGCCGGCCGCCGCCTCGTGCCCTTCTTTCAGCAGGTAGATAAGGGCCAGGTTGAGGTGGTTCTGGTAGGAGGGCCCGGCGTACTGCAGGCTGCGCAGGGCCTCATCGGGCTGGCCCACTTCAATCTCCAAGGCGGCGCGGTCGGAGAATACCTTGCGCAGCAGCGGGCGGGGGCCGCCCAGCTTGATGGCGTAGTCGTAGTTCTGCAGGGCTTCGAGCCGGTCGCCGGCCCGGTGGTAGGCCGTGGCGGCGTGGTAGAAAAACTCGGCCGTGGGGTGGCGGTGGGCTGCCAGCGTGAAGTTGACGCCCGCCCGGCGCAGGAAAGCGCGGCGCACCTTGTCTACCGGCTCTTTTTCTCCGCGCTGCAGCAGCACCACGCCCAGGTTGTGAAAGGCCTCCCAGCTGCCGGTAGAAGCGGCCGACGTTTCGTAGATGCGCTGCTTTTCGGCCAGCAGCGGCGTCAGCGTGGCCGAGAAGCGCAGCTCCTCCGGGCTTAGCGCGTCGGCTTCCAGCTGCTGCTCCACAATCTTTTTCGACAGCAGGTACACCTCGGAGTCGTAGCGCTGCGGCGCAGTGTAGGTCACGGCCACGGTGCCGAAGCGCAGCACCGGGTAGATGTACTCTTCGAGGTAGTCGAAAAAGGACAGCTGATGCAGGGCCCGCTCCTTCTGCTCGTAGCTGCCCCGGGTGTCGTTGATGATGGACACTACCGAGTCCATCTGCTCGGGCTTGAGGGCCGAGGTTGTGACCTTGCTCAGGAACAGGTCCCAGCGCTTGGTATACGCCAGGGTATCGAACTTGATGTTTTCGACCTTGTTGAGGTAGGAGAAGTTCTTGACCCGCTGCTTGTAGTAGTAGAGCAGCATGCGCACGCGCTTACTGGCCAGCCAGGGGTTGCTGGCATCGGCCGAGTCGGGCGAGTGGCCCGCCACAATCATCACCTTCTGGGTGCGCTGGTTGGCGTCGATGAGGTCTTCGAGCGCGGCCACGTTGGTGCCCAGGTAGCCGCGGATAAACCACTGGCCCTGGTCGAAGAAGAAGGGCAGCACGCGGGTGCCGCTCATCACGTTGCTGGCGTGCTCGGGCAGCAGCGTAAGGGTGGTGTCTTCGCGGGTTACGAGCCGGGCCGGGTCGGCAATGCCGCGGGCCACGCGCACATCCTTTGCCTGCAGCACGCGGCCGTTTTTCTTCAGCTGCCGCACCTGGGGGCGGGCCAGCAGCTCGCCGGGGTTGCGCCCGGGCGTGTTGAGCAAGGTAAACGACTTGCGCGCAACCAGCTGATTTTTCACCGAGTCGTCGTACACAAACTCGCCGGGCAGAAAGGAAATCCGGCCTATGGTGTCTTCGCGCATCCCGTGCTCGTAGCGGTAGCGCAGCAGCAGCTCGTACACCACTTTCTTGTGCAGGTGCCGGGCCGGTACGCGGGCCGTTACTTCAAAGGGAACAGTTTCGCCGGCCGCCAGCAGCGGGCTGGGGTAGGCCTTTACCTGCCGCCCGGCTTCCGCCTGCTGAAGTACCCGCGGGAGGGTGCAGCCCTGAAGGCCAACGACTAGCGCCAGCACTCCTACGGCCAGGGGCCGCGAAAAAACATTCATCAAAATGCGCAACAGTAGCAACTTAATCCAACCCATCAAACGTAAACGGCGCCAGTAAGGTCCGCAAACGAGCCACGAAATTAGGCAGTTCCGCTTGCGCCACCCACCCCAAACGCCTATCTTAGCCCAACTGATTGTTTATCTACACCATTTCTACCCCATGAAACGCCTTACCGATTTTCTCGAATCACAGTCGTTCGGACTGTGTTCGGCGCTTGGCCAGCGTTGGGGCTTCAGCACCCGCAGCATCCGGCTTTCGTTTGTCTACGCGTCGTTTTTCACGTTTGGCTCACCAATCGTGCTCTACTTCGCCGGGGTGTTCTGGATGAACGTGCAGCGGGCCATGCGCCAGCAGCGCAGCACGGTGTGGGACCTTTAATTTCAGTTAGCAGTAAGAAGTAAGAAGTAAACAGTTGGCTTGGGCGTCCGGCCACTTTTTCTGCTGCGAGTAAGCAGTTCATAAACAAAGCCCCAATGTCAGGAATGACGTTGGGGCTTTTCACATTAGAAGGTTAGTCGCTGAGAACAGGACGGATTGGCTACGCCGAACTGCGTTTGCTTCGGCTCCGCCTCGCAATGACACGTAAATTTTGCTCACTGCTCACTGCTCACTGCTAACTACAGCCCTAGCTCCGCAAACTTCTTCTTACCCTTGGCGAAGTAGGCCCACACGATGCTGCCCGGGTACACCCCGGGCCGCTCCTGCACGCGCAGGCGGGGGCGGGCCGCTTGCCGCTGCTGCCGCCAGTAGCCCAGCTTGCTATAAAAGCTGAAGTGGGCCCGTAGTACGGCCATGAAGTCTCTGAACTGCCCGGCCGCCAGAAACTTGAGGCCGGCCACGCCGTCGAGCAGCAGGCGCTGCAGCAGGGCACTGCGCAGCTCGCCCGGGGCGGCGTTTTTGTACAGCAGCGCCAGGCCGTTGCGGAAGTTGAGGTAGGTTTTGCGCGGGTTGCTTTTGTGCAGGGTACCGCCGCCTACGTGCAGCACGGTGCTGCCCCCGTAATACCACACTTCCTGCCCGGCATTCCACAGGCGCCAGCAGAAGTCGATTTCCTCCATGTGGGCGAAGAACGCCGGCTCCAGGCCCTGCAGCTCGCGCCAGGCGGTGGCCCGCACCAGGAGGCAGGCCCCGGTGGCCCAGGCCACGGGCCGCGCATCGTTGTATTGGCCCAGGTCCTTTTCCAGCGTATCGAACAGGCGGCCCCGGCAGAACGGATACGCCAGGCGGTCGAGGTAGCCGCCGCCCGCCCCGGCATACTCGAAGAAGGCCGGGTCGGCCTGAGAAAGGATTTTGGGCTGCACGGCCGCAATACGGGGCTGCCGCGCCAACAGGTCGCGCAGGGGGCGCAGCCAGCCCAGTGTTACCTGCACGTCGGAGTTCAGCAGCACGTAATAGTCGCTGTCGACCTGGGCCAGGGCCTGGTTGTAGCCTTCACAAAAGCCCAGGTTACGGTCGAGCAGCAGCAGCTCCACGGTGGAAAAGTCGCGCGCCAGCAGCTCCACCGAGTCGTCGGTAGAAGCATTGTCGGCTACTATCACCCGGGCGCCATCGGCATGCTCCAGCACGCCGGGCAGGAACTGCCGCAGAAACTTCGCCCCGTTCCAGTTCAGGATGACAATAGCTACATCGGCGCAGTCGGCGCCGACAGATGCTGTGAGAGGCTGCGGGGCACTTGCCGTTGCCGGGGGCAGCGGGCTGCCGGCTGCTGACATGGAGTCTTCCTTCCTCATTCCGCTTGGCTCACCTGAAAGCTTAGACGCCAAAGCCGCTCAGGTCCAGGCCGGGAATATTGGGCATGATGCCGCTGGTTTTGCGCTGAATTTCCTGCCGCGCTTTTTCGGCTACCTCCTCCAGGGCTTTGTTCACGGCCGCCACCACCAGGTCGGCTACCATTTCGCGGTCTTGGGGGGTGAGCAGGGTTTCGTCGATTTCAAGCTTGAGCACCTTGCGGTGGCCGTTGGCCGTGGCGCGCACCATGCCGCCCCCGGCCTCACCCGTTGCTGTGATGTGCTGAAGCTCCTGCTGGGCCTGCTGCATCTTGTCCTGCAGCTCCTTCACCTTGCCCATCATGCCCATGATGTCGAATGCCATAGTCTTGGTTTTTAGTTGTCAGTTGTCAGTTGTCAGTTGTCAGTTGTCAGTTGTCAGTTGTCAGTTGTCAGTTGTCAGGATTGTTCTGGAGTCAGCGCTTATCAGAACAATCTGACAACTGACAACGAACAACTGACAACCAAATCCTGCTTATTTCAAAATAGTAACCGAGCCTGTCCGCGTTACGGCAGTTCCGGTTTCGTCGTTCAGAAAAAAGCGCCACACGTAGGCGCCGTTCACGGGGGCGCGGCCATTGATGCTACCATCCCAGGTGTCGGAGCGCTGCGTGCCGCGGAACACTTCCTGCCCGTTGCGGTCGACCACCACAAAGCTGTAGTTTTTCAGGAAGCGCCCTTTAATCTCCAGCACGTCGTTCAGCCCGTCGCCGTTGGGCGTGAAGGCCGACGGCACGGTGAGGGCAACCTGCCGGGCCACGCTCGCCACGTTGGAGTAGCTGAACGTGCCGGCTGGCAGCGTGCCGCCGCTGATTTGGAGGCGGTAGCGCAGCACCTGCCGGTCGCTGGGCGGCAGGGGGTCGGTGGTGGTGGCCGGAAAGCTGCTGAGCACCGTGCCATCAGCATCGAGACGCTGCAGGGTATAGGTAAAGCCCGTGCCCGGGCCGGTGAAGGGCGTCCAGGAAAAGTTGATGAGGTTGCCATCGGCATCGGCCGCGCGGGCCGTCAGAAAGGCCGGGCAGCTGGGGGCGCTTTCTGCGGAGGAGTTGCCGCACACGTCCACGAAGCGCAAAGTGTAGCAGGGCGGGGCCGCTTTCAGCACATCGAAGGAGGTAGAGTCGCCTACCACACGGGCCGTCATCACATTGGCAATATCGGCCCCGCTGCCGCTGCCCGTCGTTTTGCGGTAGCGCAGGGTGCTGCCCGTGGGAATGGTGCCGCCGGGCAGCAGGGGGCGCAGCTCCACCGTGTTCTGGAAGGTGAAGCCGGCCACCAGGCTTGGTTGGGGCGGAGCGGGGCCCAGCACGGCCGTTACGGCGGCTTCGTTTGATATCGATTCTTCCGCCCCGGCCAGCACGGCCGTGGCCCGGTAGGTATAGCGCTGCCCGCAAATGATGTTGCTGGCATCCTCGTAGCTCCGGGCCGTGCCGGGCAGGGTCGTCAGCAGGGTGCCGTTGCGCTCCACCCGAATAGAAGCCGCCGCTCCCGCATAGCTAAAAGCAAGGTTGTTGCGGCCAGCGGCGGCCGTGGCCGTAAGCCCCACCGCGCACAGGCTGGCCGAAGTGGCCGGGTCCAGCTCGCAGGCATCGGTGCGGCGCAGCTGGTAGCAGCCGGCGGCCGGCCCAGGCAGGGTTAGGCTGCTGGCAGGCGGGGTAATCGTGGCAACCGGCTGGAAGCCGCTGCCGTTATCGTTTAGTACGGTATAGCGGTAAGGAGCCAGCACATTGCCAAAGGCGAGGGTAGCCGCGCTGCCGGGCTGGGCACCCTGCGTTAGCCGCACAAGGCGGGGCGTGGGGGCTGCACCCAGCGCAGTGAAGGTCTTGGTCTGGCTGGCCCCGCAGGTGGGGTTGCCCGTATAGTTGCCGCTTACCGTGACACTGGTGGCGCCATTCGTAGGCTGGAAAGGAAAGGGCGCATTGCCAGGGTAGGGCCCCTGGCGCGGCCCGCTGCCCACCTGGATAAAGTACTGGTCGTAGCTCGTGCCGGGCTTCAGGGTCACACGCACGTTGTTGCCCGAGCAGGGCTCCAGGTCGAAGTCGGGTGTGGGAGTGGGGTTTACGTTATAGGTGATGCGGTAAAGCAGGCTGGGAGGGCCACCGCCCGAGTTGTTGTTGATGACCACGAAGATGGTCACGGGGCCCGCGGCAGAGGGCGTGTACTCGTTGGAAGGCAGGTTGGTGGGGTTGCAGCCCGGAATAGCCTGCACAGTACCCGGGGCGGCGTGGTAGCTAGCCGTAAAAGGCATGGGCGCATTGCAGGGTACAAACTGCACCCGCTGGCCTACGCACAGCGATGTAACTTCCTGAGCTGGGTTGCTGCCGGCCACAATGGCCCGGAAACCCACTGTGCAGCCCGGCTGCGGGGCCGAGGGCGGGCAGTCCGTCTGGGCCAGGGCCGGCTGGGTGAGCAGGTACAGCAGCCAGACAAGAACAATTGAATACTTCATAAGTGAGGTCTAACGCCGGCCGAGGCAGTTTCTTGCCCATAGCCGCACGAAATGGACGACTTAGGCAGCGCTACTGCCAGTCAAACTTACGGACGAAGGCCGCGGCCTTGTGCAGGTCGGGGTAGAGCACGCGGTCGCGCACCACAAACTTCACTTCCTCGCGGAAGGCATCCACTACCTTTTCCAGGGCCTCGGAGCTGCGGCCGGGGCGGCGGAACTGCAGGGCCTGCACGGCCGTGAGCAGCTCGATGCCCAGCACCTGCTCCACGTTGTCGAGCACGCGGCGGCTTTTGGTAGCGGCGTTGGCGCCCATGCTCACGTGGTCTTCCTGGCCGTTGCTGCTTACGATGGAGTCGGCGCTGGCGGGCGTGCACAGCTGCTTGTTCTGGCTTACGATGCCCGCCGCGGTGTACTGCGGAATCATGAGCCCGGAGTTCAGGCCCGGCTCGGCCACGAGGTAGGTGGGCAGGCCGCGCTGCCCGGAAATGAGCTGGTAGGTGCGGCGCTCGGAGATGTTGCCCAGCTCGGCCACGGCCAGGGCCAGGTGGTCGAGGGCCAGGGCCAGGGGCTGGCCGTGGAAGTTGCCGCCCGACACAATGAGGTCGTCGTCGGGGAAGATGTTGGGGTTGTCGGTGACGGAGTTGCACTCGGTTTCCACCACGCCGGCTATGTAGGCCAGGGCGTCGCGGCTGGCGCCATGCACCTGGGGCTGGCAGCGGAAGGAGTAGGGGTCCTGCACGGCCATGCGGGGCTGGGTCTGCAGCTCGGAGCCGGCCAGCAGCTCGCGCAGGTGCCGGGCCACTTCCACCTGCCCGGCATGGGGCCGGATGCGGTGCAGCTGCTCAGCAAACGGGTCGATACGCCCGCCAAAGGCTTCCAGGGAAATGGCGCCAATGACGTCGGCTGCTACCAGCAGGCGCTGGGCGCGCAGCACGCCTTCCACGGCATAGGCCAGCATGAACTGGGTGCCGTTGAGCAAAGCCAGGCCTTCCTTGGCCTGCAGCTCCAGCGGGCTCCAGCTGAAGAGGCTCAGCGCGTCGGTGGCAGCGAGGCGGTAGCCCTGGTAGTTTACTTCGCCCAGGCCCAGCAGCGGCAGGCAAAGGTGGGCCAGGGGGGCCAGGTCGCCGCTGGCTCCCAGGGAGCCCTGCTCGTACACCACGGGGTACATCTCGCGGTTGTACATGGCCAGCAGCCGCTCGGCGGTGGCCACCTGCACGCCGCTGTGGCCGTAGCTCAGGCTCTGAACCTTCAGAAACAGCATGAGGCGCACCAGCTCCTGGGGCACTTCGTGGCCGGTGCCGCAGGCGTGCGACATCATCAGGTTTACCTGCAGCTGCCCGCGCTCTTCGGGCGCGATGCTCACGTTGTACAGGGAGCCGAAGCCGGTGTTGATGCCGTAGATGGGCGCATCGGAAGTTTCCAGCTTGCGGTGCAGGTAGGCGTGGCAGTCGGCCAGGCGCTGGCGGGCGTCGTCGCCCAGCTCTACTCTGGGGCTTTCGGTAAGAATGGCGGCCAGGTCGGCCAGGCTCAGGTGCCGGGTGGGCGAGAGGGAGTGGGTGGGCATGCAGGGGTGGGTGGGAGGGCGGGATTTAGATTTTAGAACTTAGACCCGAGACGTTAGACNGAGACGTTAGACCCGAGACGTTAGAAAGTTCTATCAGCTTTTCAGAACAATTCTAATGTCTAACGTCTCACGTCTAATGTCTTAGTTCTCATGCTATGGCTAGTCGTGCGTCAGCGCCGACACCACCTCGCCAATCGGCAGGGTCTTTTCCTCGCCGCTGGCCAGGATTTTGATTTTTACGATGCCCTGGCTTAGCTCCTCCGGCCCCATGATGATGACCAGCGGAATGCCCTTGGCATCGGCGTACTTGAATTGCTTTTGCAGCTTCACGGTGTCGGGGTAAAGCTCGCTGGGCAGGCCGGCGGCGCGCAGCTGCGCCAGCAGGCCCAGGGCGGCCGGCAGGGTGGGACCGTCGAAGTTGGTAATGAGGCAGCGGGTAGGAGTTTCGCCAGTGGGCTTGAACAGGTCCAGCGACTCCAGGCAGTCGTAAAGCCTATCTACGCCGAATGAGAAGCCCACGCCCGACACGCCCGGCAGGCCGAAGGAGCCGGTGAGGTTGTCGTAGCGGCCGCCGCCGCTCACGCTGCCCATCTGCACGTTGTTGATTTTTACCTCGAAGATGCAGCCGGTGTAATAGGAGAGGCCCCGCGCCAGGGTGGGGTCAAACTCCAGGCGGTCGAATTGGTTGAAGCCCGAGGCTTGGAGCAGCGCACGCACCTCCCCGAGCTCGGCCAGGCCGCGGTAGCCGCTCAGCGGCGACTCGCCCTGCTCGGCCAGCGACTTGCCTTCGGCGAAGCCATCGGGCTCCACCCCGGAGGTGGCAAAGCCCGCCAGCAGGCGCTCCAGCTTTTCCTCGAAGTTGCCTTCCACACTCAGCAGCTCAAACAGCGTGTCGATGGTGGGCTGGGTGAATCCCTTGCCCAGCAGCTCGTTGCTAACGCCCTCGCGGCCGATTTTGTCGAGCTTGTCGATGGCCACGAACAAATCCGTTTCCTGGCCTTCGCCGCCCAGGGCCTGGTAGATGTTGCGCAGCACCCCGCGGTGGTTGATTTTAATGGTGAAGTCGTACAGCCCCAGCTGGTGCAGCACCTGGCTCATCATGAGCACGATTTCCGCTTCGCAGAGCAGGGAGTCGGTGCCTACCACGTCGGCATCGCACTGGTAAAACTCGCGGTAGCGGCCGCGCTGGGGACGGTCGGCGCGCCACACGGGCTGCATCTGGTAGCGCTTGAAGGGGAAGGTGAGCGTGCCCCGGTTCATGGCCACGTAGCGGGCAAAAGGCACGGTGAGGTCGTAGCGCAGGCCTTTCTCGGCAATCTTGGGCAGCACGGCTTTGGGGCCGGCTTCCAGGTCGTCGGCCGTCACGGTGGGCGTGGTTTCGCCTTTGCGCTCTTTCACCAGGAAGTTGCCGGAGTTCAGTACTTTAAACAGCAGCTGGTCGCCCTCGTCGCCGTACTTGCCGGTAAGCACCGACAGGTTTTCCAGCGTGGGCGTTTCGAGCGGGGCGAAGCCAAACTGCTCGAACGTGCGGCGAATAACGTTGAAGATGTGCTGACGGCGGGCCACCTGGGCCGGGCCAAAGTCGCGGGTGCCTTGCGGTATACTGGGTTTTTGCATAACGGCGCAAAGGTAACTCCCCACCTTTTTTAAGGAGGGGAGATTTTCACGCCGCGAAAATTGGGGTGGTGAACGTCGTTGAACGATGCCAGCACGACGCATGCCCCTGCCATTCAGCCCCTGAAGCAGGCAAAGCCTTTCAAGCAAAAAACAAACCCCGCCACCGGGCTAACCGGCGGCGGGGCTTTTTGCAGAAGAAAGGAATGGTGGAGGGAAGGAGAAGCGGAGCAGAAAAAAGGTGAGAAGGAGCGCAGGGAGAACGCGCAGCCGACCGATTATTGTCTGGCTGCTCAGGGCTTATTAGAATCCACGGCCACGCGGGTTTCGCGCTGGGCCAGGGCCCAGGCCGTGTGAAAAATCAGGTGGTCGCGGCGGGCCATGGCCGGAAAGTCAATCTTGTCCACGTCGTCGGTGCTTTTGTGGTAGTCGTCGTGGTCGCCGCTGGTGTAGAAAATCACCGGGATGCCATTTTTGGCGAAGTTGTAGTGGTCGGAGCGGTAGTAGATGCGCTCCGGGTCGTTGGGGTCGTTGTACTTATAGTCCAGGGCCAGGGGATTGTACTGCTGGTTGGTGGCCTCGCTCAGGGCGTGCAGCTCCGACGAGAGCTTGTCGGCGCCCACCAGGTAGAGGTAGTCGCCTTTGCCGGCGTGCTCCTCGTCCACGCGGCCTATCATGTCGATGTTGAGGTTGGTGACGGTATTGGCCAGCGGAAACACCGGGTTTTCGGTGTAGTACTGCGAGCCCAGCAGGCCGGCTTCCTCGCCGGTGTTGGCCAGGAACAGCAGGCTGCGGCGCGGCCCGTGCCCGTCTTTCTTGGCCTGGCTGAAGGCGCGGGCCATGGCCAGCACGCTCACCGTGCCGGAGCCGTCGTCATCGGCGCCGTTCATCACCTTGCCGTCTTTCATGCCCAGGTGGTCGTAGTGGGCCGACACCACAATCAGCTCCTCTTTCTTATCGCTGCCTTCGAGGTAGCCCAGCACGTTTTCGGTGGTAAAGGGCACCTTATTGCGCACCGCCCGCAAAGTAGCCGCAGCGGGCGTAAAGGGCGAAGCCAGGGGCTTGCCGGCTTTGGCCACGGCCTTGCGGTATTTGTCGAGGCCGGCTACCGTAGTGCCCAGCATTCGCGCTCCCAGCTCGGGCGAAACCAGCAGGCCGTTGAAGCCATGCTCATCCGACGCTTTGCCGTCGAACTCAATTTCCTCCCGGCCCAGGGCGCGCTTGAAGTTGGCCGGCACCGTGGCAAAGGCCTCCGCACTGGGCAGGATGAAGGTGATGGAGCGTGCCCCCAGGGGCATCAGGTGGCGCTGCCGGGCACCAATGCCTTTCAGGTCGAGGGCCGCGTACGGGCTTGGTTTGCCATCGGTGCCCAGCAGGGGCTCGCCCTTGGCATTGAGGGGCTCGCCCATCAACAGCACCAGGTCCTTGCCCTTGTACTCCTGGGTATTGGCCACGAAGTCGGCATATTTTTCATCCACAATGCCGTAGCCAACAAACGCCGGCTGCAAGAGCTGGGGCCGCTCAAAGGCCGCGTTGAGGATGGCATGGAAGTCGGCATTGCCGCGGTAGGTTTTGCCGCCGAGCTGCAGCGTGGTTGCCGCTGCGTCGAGCGCCACGCGGTTGAGGGTGAACTGCTGCAGGTAGGGGTTGGCAGCACCGGTCATCGGGCCGGTGAGGCCGGCCGCGGCAAAAGCGTTGGCCAGGTAGTCGGCGGCCATCTTCTGGCCTTTCTCGCCGGTTTTGCGGCCCTCGTAGGCGTCTGAGGCCAGCACCTCCAAATCCTGGCGCAACGCTTCCGGCGTAATGCTGGCCGCGTAAGTCAGCGACCAGTCCAGTGGTGCCGGCGCCGCTGGCGTAGAAATAGTAACCGCGGCCTGGGACTTGGGTTTTACCTTGCCGCCAGCCGATTTGGCGGGTTGGGCTGCTACGGTTCCGCCAGCCAGCAATAGGGCGAAGGCAAAGAGAGTGGGCTTGTTCATCAGAGCAAAAAGGTGTAAGTAAAAGAAGTAGGATGGTGCAGAAAGAAGGAAGAGCAGGAGCAGGCAGAAGAATGGGTGTTTGGCAGAAAAAAGGAGAACAGGGGCGGGCAGAAGGGAAGAAAAAAGGTTTGCAGAAAAAAGGTGGGTGGGTGAAAGAGAAGAGGAGGCAGAAGAAAGGAGGAGTGGAAAGGCAGAAAAGCGTGCAGAAAAAAGGTGGGGTGGGTGAAGGGAAAGAGGTTTGCAGCGAAAAGGTGGAGTGGAAAGGCAGAAAAGAGCGTGCAGAAAAAAGGGAGAGCAGCGGTGGGAAGGGTTCTGAGGAGGAAGGCGGGGCCGTATTAGCCCCCGAACCCGCCGCCGCCCTGGGGCGCCGTTTCGATGCGCTTGCCGGGCTTGCTGGCGCCCAGGTACCAGGTGAAGCCGAGCCAACCCACGCGGGTTTCGTACTTGGTCTCGTAGTTAGCCTGCAGGTTGGGCGCATTCAGCTCGTAGTTGCGCACCTGGGTGTCGAAGATGTCGCTGACGCGCAGGGTGAGAGCGGCGCGGTCCTGGAACAGGCGCTGGCGCAGGGCAATGTCGACGCCGCCGGTGGGCAGCTGCCGGCCCTGGCCGGTGAGGGTAGCCGAGCGGAACGAGCCGGTGAGCTGCACGTCGAGGGTTTTGGTGGGCTGGAAGTTGTTGTTGAGGCGCAGGGTGCCGGCCAGGGCGCTGCGGTTGTTCTGGCTGGCGGCGTTGTTGGCTACTTCGTTGCGGAAAAGGGAGCCGCTGGCCGCCACGCGCCACCACTTGGCCAGGGGCTGGTTCCAGGTGAATTCGGCGCCCAGGTTGGTGATGGTGCCCAGGTTGCGGTAGGTTTCGGCCGTTACCAGGCCGGCGCCGTTGTTGGCGGCGGTAGCAGCCTCGTCTACAGCCCGCACGCTCTGGATGGCATTGTCGGTAAAGCGGCCGAAAAGGGTGGTGGTGAAGGTAGCGCCGCTGGTCAGGGTAATCTGGTGGCCCAGCTCTACGTTGTGGCTGAACTCAGCGCGCAGGGCGGGGTTGCCGGTGCGGTAGTTCAGGGGGTCCTGGTAGAAGGCGAAGGGCAGCTGCTGCATGAAGTCGGGGCGGTTCAGGCGGCGGGCGTAGCTGGCCTGCACTTTCTGCTGGCCGGGCTTCTCACCCAGCTCCTTGGCCAGCGTAGCCGAGGGAAAGAAGCTCAGGTACTTCACGTCGTAGCTGCCCGTCTGGTTTTTCAGCTCGCCGCTCACCGCGGTATACTCGCTGCGCAGGCCGGCCAGGGTGCTCCAGCCGTGGCCGAGCGGGCGCTGGTAGGTTAGGTAAGCGGCCGGAATAACTTCGTTGTTGGTGTATTTCATGGAGCGGGCGGCGTTGTACACGAACTCGCCCGGGCGGCCCTCCACGGGCAGGGACATGTCGGCCCCGCCGGTGCTGCTGCCTGCCTGCACCTTGGCGCCGGCTTCGAAGCGGCCTTTGCCTTCGGCCAGGGGATGCACGTAGTCGACACCCGCGAAGAAGATGTTGGCGTCGAGGCGCAGGTCCTGGCGCCAGCCGCCGGCCAGGGCGCCGGTCACGGTCTGGGTGACGGGGGCATGGGCGTCGATGCGCACCCAGCCGGCATTGGCGCTCAGCTCCCGGCCTTCCTGCTTGGCCCAGGTATGACGGAGGTTGGTGCTGGCATTCATAACCTTTACATCTACCTCCAGCTCCTGGGTGGCCTTTTGGGTGCTGGTGCTGCCATTGGCCGCGTGCTGGGTGAGTACCGACTGGCCGACCTCGCGGTTGCCTTCCAGGCCGGGGGTCAGGTTGAAGCCCAGGCTGGTGTTGGGGCTCAGCTCGTAATCCAGGCCCAGGCTCAGGCGGTGGTTGGTGGAGTGGTCGCGCTCGCTGCCGTTCTGCTGGCTGCGCAGCTGGCTGCCGTTGGGCAGGGTGGCCAGCTGCTGGTTTTCGCGGGTTTCGAGGTACACCTGGTCGCGGCCGCTGTAGTTCAGGTTCCAGTTGGCTTTGCCCTGGCGCCGGCTCAGGCTCAGCGAGGGCGAGTACTTGTCGCGGGTGCCCACCACCAGGCCGGCCTGGCCGTTGAAGCCGTTCTTCTTCTGCTTTTTGGTGATGATGTTAATCACGCCGGCACCGGAGGCGTCGTACTTGGCCGAGGGGTTGGTCATGATTTCCACCTGGGCAATCTGCGAGGCCGGAATCTGGTCGAGGCGCGGGCCGTTGCCGCCGTTGCTGGTGCCCGAAGGCTTGCCGTCAATCAGAATGGTGAGGTTGGAGGAGCCGCGCATGCTTACCGTACCCCGGGCGTCTACGGCCACGGAGGGCACGTTCTGCAGCACGTTCACGGCCGTGCCGCCCACGCTGCCCAGGTCTTTCTCCACGTTGATAACCTTCTTGTCGAGGCTTTCCACTACGGTTTCTTTCTGGCCCTGCACCACTACTTCGGCCAGCTTGGTGGTGGCGGGCGCCACTTTCAGGGCGGGCAGCTGCACGCTGGGCTGCTCGGCCGTGAGCACCACCCGGCTGCGGCCGGCCTGGTAGCTCAAGGCCTGGGTGCGAATGATGTACGTGCCCAGGGCCAGCTCCTTCACGGCAAAGCTGCCGTTCTCAGTTGTCTGCACGCCGGTCACCAGGGTGGAGTCGGCGGCGCGCAGCACCAGCACGTCGGCAAAAGGCAGGGCCTGGCCGTTGGTTTCCTGCAGGCTGCCCCGCACGCTGCCCGGGCCCTGGGCCATGGAGCTGAGAGGCGAGAAGATGCCGAGCAGGCTCAGGCAGAAGGCAGTTTGAAAAAAGCGGGTGCAAGTAAACGTTTTCATGGTGCGGAAGTGGTGAGCAGCTGGCGGGTTCCTGAAGATTTTGCTGGCAGCGGCCGCGGTTCCGCTGGAGAGGTTTCAGGGTTTAGGCAGGTGCCCGGGTGAGTGGTTTTGGTGAAGAGGAAGGCCGAAGGCAGGGCTAGCGGGTGTTCTTTGGTACGAGCTACTGTCAGGTACTTTGCTTTCGACAGAACAAACTTACAGCAGGTACTTTGTAACGCAAGGTACTGTTTCAAATATTTAGCGTCATAGCAACAGTGCCATGTTTTAACTATTTGAAAACCAATTCGAAAATTTTGTTAAAAAATTCTCCGGCAGTGGCAGGCTAAGCCAGGCTTGCCTGCGGGAGGTGGCCGGCAGATGCATCCACAGAATTTGTGGTTGCCCGGAGCTCCTGAAAAATCAGCAAAAAGCCCGGACAAACGCTGGCTGTCCGGGCGGTGAATGGATAAAGGAGCAATTGATTGCCTTAATCCAGGATGTCATAAAAGTGTAGCTCAGTATTGGGACCTACCGCCGGCTGGTATGCCGGCTTGCCTTCACCTGCTTTCTGCCGCCCGTCTGGCCTGGTGCATCACCGAATGCGCCAGTGGGGCTTTCCAGGCGGCCCGGATTCCCGCCTGCTTCAGCGCCTGGTTGGTCCAGTCGTTGCAGGTGCGCAAGGCATGGTAGCGCCCCCGGGCCCGGAAGAAAAAGTCTTCGGGCGTGTAGCCCGCCGGGTTGCGCATAGCTAGGCGTCCGGTGCTGTCGCGGGCAAAAGAAGCCTGCACGTAGCGCACTAGGCGGCCATACTGCTCCGCGTTTACTTGCAGGGCGGCCACCCGTGCGCCCGGTCGGGGCGCCCGCTGGTAGAAATTGACATGCATCAGGGTTGGGCCGGGCCAGAATATTGCCTTCAGCGTAGTGCCTACGCCCGGAAAGCGGTGGTCGTAGGAATCCAGGTAGAAGCCCTCGTTGCCCCAGCCCAGTGCCACGTACTCATAGCCGCGGAAACGGGCCTGCCAGTCGTTGTTTTCGAGAAACACCAGCCAGTCGGTGCCAGAGCGAGGCTCCCGCAGCGGAAACAGCAGGTCGGTGTGAAAGCCATTCGAAACCACATAGAGCGGAATGCCGCCCGGGGTGGCCCGAAAGTCCCGGTTGACCGGCACACAGGTACCCAGCAGCAAGAGCAGCGGCAGCAACACAGGAGTCAGCAGAAAGCGAAGCTTGGCAGGCACGGCGAATCAGGTTAGGTAGGGCCCTTGATACAAGCCGCAGGGCCGCAGTAACCCGTTTATGCCAAAAAAGTCCGCAGACGCGCGCTAGCAGTAGCCAGCCCGGGTATTGGGCTTTACCTGGCTTCAGTCGTATTCCTCATCCCCCCACATCCACTCCGCCACCGCTCGACGAGTCGGGGCTGCGGCGGGGGCGGCGCGGGGCCTGGTCCTGCTGCCCAAAGCGGTAGCTGAAGCCCAGGAACGCAATGCGCGACTCCCGCTTGAGCAGAATGTCCATGGTCACGTCGGGTGTCGTTACCACCACGCCCGTCTGGTTCAAGTCAAATACGTCGGACACGCGCAGGGTAATGCTGCCCCGGTCCTTGAGCACATCCTTTTTCAGGGAAAGGTCGACGAAGTACTGCTCGGCCACGCGGCCCTGGTTCGACACGTTGGGCGAGCGGTAGGTGCCGGTCAGCTGCACGTCGAGCTTGGGCAGGGGCGTAAACGTGGTGTTGAGGCGGGCGGTGTACACAAAGGCCTGGTTGGCGATTTCCCGGCTTTCATCGCCCGAAATCAGGCTGCGGAACGCCGAGGTGTTGGCACTGAGGCGCCACCACTTGGCCAGGGTGTGGTTGAAGCTGATTTCCAGCCCGTAGGTAGTGCTGCGGCCGATGTTGGCAAAGGTGGTGTTCGATACCGGCAGGCGCTGCCCATTCACGGCCGTGGTGGTATCGAGCACGCGGCGCAGCAGCTGAATGCGCTGGTTGGTTTCCCGGAAAAACGCGGTAGTGCTCAGGCTGGCGGCTCCTTTCTGCCACTGGTGGCCCAGCTCCAGCACGTTGCTCAGCTCCGGCAGCAGGGTGGGGTTGCCCACGCGGGTGCTCAGCGGGTTCTCGAACTCCACGAAGGGCAGCTGGGCGTCGATGCTGGGGCGGTTGATTCGCCGCGAATAGCTCAGCTGCAGGCGCTGCTCGGCCGGCAGGGCGTAGGCCACGGTAGCCGAGGGAAACAGGTTGAAGTAGCTGCGCACAAACTCCCGCCCGTTCAGCTCGGGCTGCCCGGCCGTGAGCTGGCCGAGGGTGTTGGTCTGCTCGGCCCGCAGCCCGGCCTGCAGCGTCAGCTTACCGGCTTCGCTGCGCCAGATGCCGTAGCCGGCCTGCACCTGCTCGCGGTAGCGAAAGCTGCGCGTAAGGCCCGGCGCGGGCACAAACTCGCGCCGGTCGAAGGGCAGGGCCGCAAAGTCATTGCCTTCATCGGTGTCGAAGAGGGTGGACTTAGCGCCCGCCTCCACCCGCGTCTTGGGGCTGAGCGGGTGCACGTAGTCCAGCTGCGCCGTGCCCATGATAAAGTTGAAGTAGCCGCGCTGCTGGCGCACGAGCTGCCCGGGCTGCCCTTCGTTGTAGCGCTGCTCCATAAAGGAGCGGCCCCAGCCCACGGGCGTGAGCACCAGGTTGGCCGACAGCTCCCGGCCTTTCTGCTCGGCCCAGGTGCGGCGGTAGTCCAGCATCACGTCCACGGTGCGGCTGCGGGTGCGGGTGGCCGTGGGGCCGCTCAAGGTCCCCAGGTCCTGGCCGGTGGTTTCGTTGCTGATATAAGTGTCCAGTCGTCCTGCCGACTGGTAAGTATTGAACCGGGGCTGCACGCTGAGGGTAAGGCTCTGGGTGGGCGTAAAGTCGTAGTCGAGGCCCAGGCGGGGCGCATGGTTTTCGGCCGTCTGCCCGTACCCGGTCAGCTGCAGGTTGCGGATAAGCTCATTGTTACTCAAGATGCGCTGGTCGCGGCGGTGGTTCACCTGAATTTCGTCGTGCCGCCAGTCGTACGACAGGAAATAGTTGGCCTTGCCCTGGCGGCGGTTCAGGCTCAGGGAGGTGTTGTACTTGCCCCGGGTGCCGAGGTTAAGGGCCGCCCGGCCGTTAAGGCCCTGCTTCTGCTGCTTTTTCAGTACGATGTTGATGATGCCGCCCGCCCCCTGGGCATCGTAGCGAGCCGAAGGGTTGGTCATTACTTCTACCGAGGCAATCTGGGAGGCCGGAATCTGGTCCAGGCCGGCCCGGCCGGCCCCGCTGAGCTTGCCATCAATATAGATTGTGATGTTGGGCGTGCCCCGCAGGCTTACCTGCCCGTTCTGGTCCACCGTCACGGAGGGCACGTTCTGCAGCACATTAATAGCCGTGCCGCCCACGCTGCTCAGGTCTTTCTCCACGTTGATGATGCGCTTGTCGAGCTGGTCCTGCACCACGGCCTTCTCCCCAGTCACCGTCACCTCAGCCAGCTTCGTAGCTGCCGGAGCCAGCAACAGCTCCCCCAGGGTCAGCCCGGGAATGGCCGCGCTCAGCATAATTGGCCGGCGCAGCTCTTCAAATCCCAGCGCCGAGCTCCGGAGCACGTAGGAGCCGAGCGGCACCTTGGTGAATTCAAATCGCCCGTTCTCCCCCGTCTGGACATTGGCTACCACGCTGGTATCGCTACCGCCAGCCCGGCGCAGCAGCACGGTAGAGTAGGGCAGAGGCCGGCGGCTGGCTTGCTCCAGCAGGGTGCCCGTAACCGAGCCGGCCGATTGGGCCCGCAGGCCCAGCGGTAAGGTGAGGAGCAGCGCGGCCAGGCTGTTGCGAAGCAGAGAAAAAAGGTGCGACATAAGTGAAAAAAACAGGAAGTGAGAAAAGTGACTGCCTGCTAGCTGAATAGGTTAATCAGTAAGCGAGGCAATGACTACGACAAGTTTCGTAGGTTGCGCAGACTTAGATGATATATCATAAAAATTTTCAATAAAAAGCCGACTAAATCAGTCGGCAACACGAGGCATGTTGATTGAATACTAGTTATAATGGTGTGAAATTCAGGATTAATACTGGTCGCGCTGCTCAGTAGTGATGGATGCTGAAAAAATCATTTACAGAAATTATCATCCTGCCACAAGTTCAGCTGCATAGTAAGCCTTCAGTCTGAGCAAGCCCCGATGCAACGTCCTGGAAGCAGCTTAGAGCCGTTTCGGTGCTGCTGTAGGTAGAGCAGGCTTTTAGTCCGCGAGGGCGCCCGAATTGGTGAACTCGCAGACTAAGATTCCGCGCTACTGAGCGGCGTACCCTGACGGCGAAACCGCTCCAGAGCATCACTTTCAATGCCTATCCTTTCGAGGGAAAGAGGCTTGGCCGATGCCCGAAGAGCAGTGCGCTGCTGCTCTGTTAGGTGGAGGGCATCAGCCGCCAAAGTCCAGACCTCCGCCATTTTGCTGCTGCTCGGGCCGGCGGCGCCGCTGCTCCTGCTGGCCGAAGCGGTAGGTGAAGCCCAGCCAGGCTACCCGCGTTTCGCGCTTAAAGGCAAAGTCGGTTTCCAGACCCGGGCCGTAGGCATGCACCAGGAACTTCTGCGTGTCGAACACATCGGATACCCGCAGGGAAATGCTGCCCCGGTCATTGAGTACTTCTTTCCGCACGGCTATCTCCATAAAGTAGATAGGCTCGATGCGCCCCTGCGCTGCCACGTTGGCCGAGCGGTAGTTGGCCGTCAACTGCACGTCCAGCTTTTTAACGGGGGTAATGGTTGTATTCAGTCGGGCCGTACCCACGAAGTTGGAGTTGTCGGCCTCGGTGCTGCTGATGCTGCTGACGTTGTTACGAAATACCGAGCCGTTGGCGCTCAGGCGCCACCACTTCGTCAGTGGCTGGTTCAGGCTAAGCTCCAGGCCGAAGCTCTCGTTGCGGTCGGTATTCACAAAGCTTGTGCGCGTCACCACATAGCCCACGGCGGCCGAAGCCGTGGGGTCAATTTCGCGGTAACGCTGAATCTGGTTTTGGGTGAGGCGGTAGAAAAACACCGTGCTGAGCGTGGCGCCGCCCCAGCTTTTCTGGTGGCTAAGCTCCAGGGCGTTGATGTTTTCGGGCCGCAGGCGCACGTTGCCGATGCGGTAGTTGCGCGGGTCGGAATAGTTGGCAAACGGCAGCATGGTCGACACGTCAGGCCGGTTCACGCGGCGCGAGAAGCCCAGCTGCAGGCGCTGGTCCTGGGGCAGCTCCCGCGTGAGCGTGGCCGAGGGGAAGAAGTTGACGTAGTCCTGGTTAAACTCTTCGCCCGTGGTGCGCAACAGTCCCCGCAGGGTGGTGGCTTCCACCCGCAGGCCCGCCTGAAAGCTCAGCTTGCGGGCCGTTTCATTCTGGTACTGCAGATAGCCGGCCTGCACGTACTCCTTAAAGAGGTAGGCATTGGAGCGGCTGGCGTCGCGCACCAGTTGCCCATCCTGCAGGCGGGTAAAGTCGAAGCTGCCATCGGTGCCGCGGAAGGTGCTTTTCAGCCCCGCATCGAAGCGGCCTTTCTCGCCGATGGGCAGCACGTGGTCGGCCTGCGCCGAGCCCTGGTTGAGGCGAAAGGCAATATCCTGCTGCTGAATCAGCTCCAGGGGCTGGCCCTCGTTCTGGCGCTGAGACAGCACCTGGTTTCCCTTTACCGGCGAGAATACCGCCCCAACCGTCAGCTCGCGCCGCTTCTGCTCGGCCCAGGTGCGCCGGAAGTCCGCCGTGAAGTCTACGGATGGAAACGTCGTCGTGGTCAGGTTACGACCGGTCAGAATATCGGTGCGCACCAGGGAGTCGCCGGGCGCACTGCGGAAGCCGTAGCGGGTCGTCAGCTCGGTGCGCAGGTCTTCCGGAATGCGGTTGGTGTTGTAGCGCGGCTGCACGGCCAGCGTGAGCGTGTTCTGGGGGTTAAAGCTGTAGTCGGCGCCCAGGCGCACCCCGTGGGAGGCATTCTGCTGGGTCAGGTCGCCCACAATGGCCGTGCTGGCCGCAACGCGCCCGGTTGGCCCGCCGGGCGTGCTCACCCGGTCTACCGTGCTTTGCTGCCGGGTAGTATTGTTTTGCAGAAACCGCTCCTGGCGGAAGTCATAGGAGCCAAAGAGGTTGAGCTTGCCTTTGCGGCGGTTCAGGCTCAGGGAGGTGTTGTACTTGTCGCGGGTGCCCAGGTTCACCGTGGCCGTCCCGTTCAGGCCGTCCTGGCGCTGTTTTTTCAGGACAATGTTGATAATACCGCCACCACCTTCGGCGTCGTACTTAGCCGAAGGGTTGGTCATTACCTCCACCGACTCAATCTGCGAAGCCGGTATCTGGTCCAGGTTTACGGAGCGGCCGCCACCTGCCGCGCCGGTAGGCTTGCCGTCGATGTAGATGGTTACGTTGGAAGTGCCCCGCAGGCTTACCTGCCCGCCCTGGTCTACGGTCACGGAAGGCACATTCTGCAGCACGTTCACCGCGGTGCCGCCCACGCTGCTCAGGTCCTTGGCCACGTTTATCACGCGCTTGTCGAGGTTGTCGACCACCGTGGCGCGCTCGCCTTGCACGGTTACTTCGGCCAGCTTGGTGCTGGCGGCGGCCAGCCGCAGGCTGCCCAGCTGCACAGCCGGCGCGTCCGCCGTCAGGCTGATGGCACGCCGCAGGGGGGCGTAGCCCACCACCGAGGCTTTCAGGGTGTAGCGGCCCAGGGCCACTTTCTCGATGGCAAACGTGCCATTTTCCAGGGTCTGCACGCCCGTTACCAGGCTGGAGTCGGCCCCGGCGCGGTACAGCACCACGTTGCCAAAGGGCACGCCCTGCCCATTGGCCGCGTCGAGGAGGGTGCCGCGCACGGCACCCGGGCCCTGGGCAAGGGCCGGCAATGAAACCAGTACAAACAGGCCGCCGGTCAGTGACAGGCGCGGGGCAGGCAAGCAGAAAGAAAGGCGCATGGGCGTAGGAGTAGGGGACAGAAAAGCGGGCCAATGACTGTTCGCTACCCCTTCCGTTGCACCCTCACCGCCTTATTTTTTCTTTATCGGCGCCTTGGCCGGCTTCTGCGTCTTGGGGCTGCCCCCAGCGGGCAGCAGGCGGCCGTTGCTGTAAGTCACGCTGCGCTCGGCCGTTTGCCCATCTTCCTTGAAATACGTCCACACCCCGTTCTGCTTGCCGTTCTTGTACTGTCCGCTCACGGCCAGGGTACCATCCTCGCGCAGCTCCTTGAAGGGGCCCGACAGCAGGTTGTGCACGTAGGTTGTTTCCTTGCGCAGCTTGCCGGAGCTGTAGAATTCCTGGCCCACGCCAATCAGCAGGCCGTTCACATAAGGCTGGCGGCTCTGCATCTGCCCGTTCTCGTAGTACTGAATCCGGTCGCCCAGCAGGCGGCCAATGGGGCCGTATGTTTCGGTTTTGCGGGGGGACTTGCCATCGGCATAAAACTCCCGCCAGGTACCCGTGGGGCGGTTGTTCTTGTACTGCTCTTCGGCCTCCCTGGGCTTGCCGGGCGCATCGTAGTAGCGCGTGATTTTACGGTCCTTGCCCGCATTCGCGTAGTCGGTTTCTTCCCGGACGTTGCCGTTCAGGTAGTACTCCACGCCCTTGCCCGTGGGCGTGCCCATGCGGTAGGTGATGCGGGTTTTCACCTGCCCGGTTTCGTAGTAGCTCGTGGCCGGGCCGTCGAGGGAGGCCGTGCCGGTGGGGGGCGCCACGCGCTTGGTCAGGTCGTCGCCCAGGGGGTTTTTCACCGGGCGCTGCACCAGTGGGGCCGGGGCATAGGTGCCCTCGGTCTGCAGCTTGCCGCTGGGATAGTAGCTGCGGTACTGGCCCTTGCCGGTTTTGTCGGCCAGCACTTCGGTTTCCAGCTGCCCGTTGGGGTAGTAGGTTTTATAGGGGCCGGCCAGCAGGCCGCGGATAAAAGTGCCCTCGCTTTGCAGCTGCCCATCGGGGTAGAAAAAGCGCACCGGCCCATTGGGCTTGCCTTCGATGTAGATGATTTCGGCCTGGGTACGGCCATCCGGGTACAAGGACTTCAGGGGGCCGTTGGGCTGTCCCCGCGTCAGGGTGGTGCGCAGCTTGATTTCCCCGCTGGGATGGTAATACGTCAGCTCCCCGCTGGGCTCGTCGTCGTCAAACATGCCTTCCTGGGCTACTTTGCCCGTGGGATAGTATGTTTTGAACGGTCCCTGCCGGATGCCGGCGCGGTAGGTCGTTTCGAGGCGACGCTCCCCAGTGGGGTGAAACTCCACATAGGCCGAGTCGCGGCGTCCCTGGTTGAAGCTGGTTTGCTGCTCGAGCTTGCCATTGCGGTAAAACCGCTTGTAGGTGCCCTGGGGAATGGTGTCGCCCGCCACCAGGGCGGTATAAACCTCCCGCTTCTGGGTTTTGGTCGAGTCAAAGTAGCTCACAAAGCGCTTGAGCTTCTGCCCGTGGGCAGCTGAGGCAAGGAGCAGAAAGAAAGGCAACAGATACTTCATGAATCGCTGATTACCGCTGATTAATCTGATTTCGTTGATTAAAATGTAACAGGGTAACGGCATTCGCCCTGCATTTCGTTTACCACACAACGCTAACTCAAAATAAAGAGCAGTGGGCTGAATGGGCTATAGGGCTAGACGCCGTGCCGAGCAATGATAAAAAAGCAAAGCCACTCCGGTAAGAAGTGGCTTTGCTTACTCAAATAGTCTGCCGCAACGTCAGCCCTTAGTCGCTCAAATGACAGCAACAGTCAACTTCAGCTGCACCACGGAACATCAGTGAAATCAGCCTAATCAACGGCAATCAGTGATTACAGGGCTTCGACTACAATGGAGCTGGCCCCGCCGCCGCCGTTACAGATGCCGGTGACACCAATCTTGCCGCCTTCGTTGCGCAGCACGCTCATGAGCGTGGTAACGATGCGAGCTCCGGAAGCACCCAGGGGGTGGCCCAGGCTCACGGCCCCACCGTACACGTTTACCTTGGTGCCTTCCAGGTTCAGGAGCTTGTTGTTGGCCAGGCTTACCACCGAGAAAGCCTCGTTGATTTCGTAGAAGTCTACGTCCTCCGCGGTTTTGCCGGCATTTTTCAGCGCCTTTGGGATGGCCAGCGAGGGCGAGGTGGTAAACCACTCCGGGGCCTGCTCAGCATCGGCAAAGCCCAGGATGCGGCCGATGGGCTTCACCCCCAGGGCTTCGGCCTTCTCCCGGCTCATCAGCAGCACGGCCGCCGCACCGTCGTTCAGCGTCGAGGCGTTGGCTGCCGTCACGGTGCCTTCTTTGGTGAAGGCGGCCCGCAGGCCCGGTACTTTGGCGAAGTCAACTTTCAGGTACTCTTCGTCGTCGCTCACCACGGTGGTCTTGCCGCGGCTTTCAATAGTTACCGGGATGATTTCCTCGGTTTTCTTCCCGGCTTTAGCAGCATTGGCGCTGCGGGTGTAGCTCTCAATGGCGAAGGCGTCCTGCTCTTCGCGGGTGATGTTGTAGTGCTTGGCGGTAGCATCGGCCGCGTTGCCCATGGCGTAGTCGTTGTAGGGGTCCCACAGACCGTCCTTCATCAGGCCGTCAATCATTTGGCTGTGTCCGTACTTGGCACCAAAGCGGGCCTTGTCGAGGTAGTAGGGCACGTTGCTCATGCTCTCCATGCCACCGGCCAGCACTACTTCCGACTGCCCCAGCATAATGGCCTGAGCCGCAAACATAATGGCCTTGGTTCCGGAGGCACATACTTTATTTACCGTGGTGCATTCCACGGTGTCGGGCAGGCCGGCTTTCTTGGCCGCCTGCCGGGCCGGGGCCTGGCCCAGGTTTGCCGAAATCACGTTGCCCATAATCACCTGCTCAACTTCGGAGGGTGCTACGCCGGCTTTCTCCAGGGCTCCCTTTAAGGCAATGGCGCCCAGCTCCGTGGCCGAGAGTGAGGCCAGGGCGCCGCCAAACGAGCCAATTGGGGTGCGCACAGCAGAGACAATGACAACTTCTTTGGTTTGCATAGAAATGAATGGAAAAAAGTGTTGGGTGGGAGT
Organism: Hymenobacter saemangeumensis; assembly: GCF_039541835.1. Lineage (NCBI taxonomy): Bacteria > Pseudomonadati > Bacteroidota > Cytophagia > Cytophagales > Hymenobacteraceae > Hymenobacter > Hymenobacter saemangeumensis. The sequence continues at coordinate 164,508 of NZ_BAABGZ010000010.1, forward strand.
TTGGGTTATCCGGCTCAAAAGTACTCATTAAGTAGGGGAGGGCCGCATGCAAGCAAACCCGGCTCCGGTACTGCTCAGCAATGCTCCGGTGCACCTGCTGTGCAGCATTTTCAGAATTGACATTCCGACGTTCAGGGCTCCGGCCCGAAAGAAGGAATGCCGCATTCTCTGCCAGCGCTTACCAGCTGGGCTTGCCAGGGTCAGGCTTGCCAGGGGCCGGGCGCTTCAGCTGCTGCAGGTACTGCTGCTCCTGCATGCGCAAAGCCTCCAGCAGCTGACGTGCCTGGGCCGGGCTCAGGTTCATGGCTTTCAGCCGCTCGCGCTGCGTTTGCATCCGCAGGTCTTCGGGCGCCGCGGCTTCTGTGCCCGCTCCGCGGCTGCTGCCACCCGGTGCGGGAGAGCCAGCCGCGCCGCTGCGGTCCAGCCCCCGGCGGGCGCCTGGCCCGCTGCCGCTGGCCACCGGCTGCGGGGCCCCGCTGCCCGGCTCAGGCGAGGGCAGGCTGTTGCTACCAGCCCCGCCGGCCGGCTGCTGGTCTGGCTGGCCGCCGGGGTCGGGCCGGCTTTCCGGTGGCGTTTCCGGGCTACCAGAACCAGGGTTGGGTTTGTTTACGTCTTCGGGGCGGTCGGTTCCTTCTTTGCTACCTGCCTTCTTTTCCTGGGGCTGCTCCTTCGGGGCCTTCTGCTTCTTGCCATCGGAGCCGGCGGCCGGTGGCGGGATGGCAGGCGTGTCCTGGCGTTGGTTGAGGTAGTCACTCAACACCTCATAGTTGTAGCGTGCCCCCTGGTTATTAGGGTCCAGCAGCAGGGCTTGGCGAAGCAAGCCCAGGGCCTGTGCCAGCTGCCCTTGCCGGGCCTGCAGCACGGCCAGCTGCTGCCGGGCCACGCTGCCTACCGGTGCTGGAGCAGTCAGCAGGCGCTCATAGCTGCGCTGGGCGGCAGCAAGCTGGCCTGCCCGGGCCTGGGCATGGGCCAGGTTCAGAACCAGGTAAGGGTCTGCTGGCCGGCCGGCCCCGTTAACGTCGGCACGCGCGAAGGCCTGGGCGGCCAGGTTGGCTTCCCCTCTTAAGTAGGCGCGGCGCCCAGCTTGCACGGCTTCATTTCGTTTGCTTACACGGGTAAGAAACCCTAGCACGGGCGCCACGGCCAGCAGGCCCAGCAGTAGGAGGTTCTTCATGGCCGTATTACCGTTATGGTCAATACCACGTCGATAGCAAGCAGCATCAGGGCCGCCGCCAAGGGCCAGCGGTAACGGTTGTCGGCCACCGCAATGGTGCGGGTTTGTTCAGTAGGGGCCTGCAGGTTGCGCAGCGTGGAGGCCAGCGTGCCCATGCCGTTGTGCTGGTCGTTCAGCTCCACGTACTGCCCGCCAGTCTGGGCCGCCAGCTGCAGCAGCGGAGCTTCCTGGAGCTGACTTACGACAGTCTGCCCGCGGCCATCGCGCACAAAGCGGCCGTTGGAAGCAGGAATTTTTGAGCCGGCCGCCGTACCGACCCCCACAGTATAGACGCGGGTGCCTGTGCGGGCCAGCGCATGAAGCGATGCTTCAAGGTTTTCGCCAAAGTCTTCCCCATCGCTAAGCACCACGGCTGCCGTAGTTCGGGGAGCATTCGTTGGGGTGCCAGGCGTCACCTGCTGCATTAGTTTTTCCAGTACCAGGTCCAGCGGGGCCCGCAGGGTAGTAGCGGCGGCTGGCAGCAAGCCGGTGTGCAGCGTGCCAATAAAAACCTGCAGCGCTTCCTGGTCGTGGGTAAGCGGGCACTGCACTACGGCATCCCCGCTAAAGACAATCAATCCCAGCCGGTCGGCCGGAAACCGGGCTGCCAGCTGGCGCAGCTCATACTGTGCGCGCAACAGCCGGGAGGGTGCCACATCCGTGGCATCCATGGAACGCGAAACGTCGACCAACAACCATACATCCTTGCCCATGGTACGCACCTGCTGCGGGCTGACTCCCAGCGAGGGCCCAAGCAAGGCCAGCAACAGCCCCGCCGTGCTCAGCAGGCGCAGGGGCAGCTTCCAGCCCAGGGCAGTAGCCCGCCGGCCCAGGGCCCGAGCTATTCGCCCGCTCCGCCGGCTATACAGCAGCAAGAGCACCAGGCTGATTACCAGCATCAGGCCTACAATTGCAAAATCAGGATAAGCCCAGTTCAACACAAGGAATATTAAATAAGAGCACAGCAGCACCCAGGCGGCCGGTTCGTCTGAGTCTGAAAAAAACCGGGTCAAAGATAATTTTTTGCGCCGAGGTATGGGTTTTTCAGAACTGCCCGTATATTTGCACCCGCTTCGGACGGAAGCGAAACCTGTCAGGAGAGATGGGTGAGTGGCTGAAACCAGTAGTTTGCTAAACTGCCGTAGCTCTAAAGGCTACCGGGGGTTCGAATCCCCCTCTCTCCGCAAGGAAAATTATGAATTATAAATTATGAGTTATGACCATTATAACTCATAATTTATAATTCATAATTATTTTCGGGGTGTAGCGTAGCCCGGTATCGCGCCTGCTTTGGGAGCAGGAGGTCGTAGGTTCGAATCCTGCCACCCCGACGTTGAAGCTATTATCCCGGTAGCTTGTTTAAGAGAAAGCCAGCGCCTTTGCAGCCACTGGCTTTTATCTAAACAGTCTGTTTTAAAGTGCTTCTATCACCGTAGAAGCACTTTTTTGCTTAAGCCGGCTTCCAGATTTGAAAAACGGCAAATGCTGTTTACTGCCTCGTTAGCTCAGTTGGATAGAGCATCCGCCTTCTAAGCGGACGGTCAGGGGTTCGAATCCCTTACGGGGTGCTAGAAACGCCGCTGGCAATGCGCTGGCGGCGTTTTTTTGTGAGCCCGGTAAAACATTGGTAAAACTGGCTTTGATATTAACCTACAAATGCCGAAAAGGCAGCGTCACAAGGAAGGCGAGGAAGCTTGCCGCGCAGGCCACCAGGTAGAGCCTAAATAGACCCCAGAGCGGGGCTGGGTAACCGTGCTGGTCGGTGAACACGGAATGCAGGGTTTCGCAGAGTAAACGCATGCTGCAATAAAAGATAAGATTGCAACATTACATTTGCCGCTATCCACATTTCATAAAAATTTATAATGAAAAAGCTTGTCACCATTCTAGGGGTAGCTTTCTCCGTTATTGCATGTTCTGAGGCATTGCCTGAAGGTTTCACCGAGTTGGCCCGTAAAAACGAAGGGATGCGTGCTGACGTGTATTACGGTGCGCCAGGATTCAATGCCCAAGATGAGGAAAGTTGGCGAAAAGTTCGCGACGCAGTCGCATTGGCTGCGGAGTTACGCCCAAGCGATGGAACACTTGTAGTTCACTTTCTTGATACTACGACTTTTGAAGTGCCGGCTAACGGTAATATGTATGGTGGGGAAGCTATTCGGCAACGAGTAATAGCTCAGTGTACTATTCAGCCTAATGGCCATTTAGAGTACCAGGATGATCCTTTTGGTACTAATCGGTATAAGAACCCTAACCAATAATTATAAAAAAAGCCCAGTCTGAGTAGGCTGGGCTTTATAGATGTGGTGTGAAGATGCTAACTGAGGCCAATCCATTGCCGGAAGGCCAGCACATAAAACGGTGGCCGGTTTTCGTGCGGCTGCCCCCCGCCTGTATCCTCCGTGAAATTGTCGTTTCCGGCATTGGGATGGGCAAGGTTATTGCTGGCTCCGTTATTGCCGGATACAAGGATGCTGTAATTGTTGCTGCCGCTTTCGCCCTCCCTTGTAACCTTATAAGGTGTCATGCGGTGCCTATGCGGTGGCAATTCGCCAATGACCAGCGGCACGGTCTCAAAGCCGCCTGTATCTCCCACTGCATCGTAGTCAGCACGGGCAGGGTCTAAACCCGCCACAAACATGCCCCGCAGGTCAGCCCGGCCGTTTTGGCCGTTGCACAGGCCCCAGCCCCAGGCTTCGGTGCCGGGCTTGCCCAGGCCGGTGGCATCGTAGTTGGCGGCTACATAGCCGGGGGCTGCCAGCTGCTGCACTTCGCCCAGGCTGCGGGCCATGCCCCGTACCACATCGTCCCAGCGCTTGCCGCCCCAAGTGTTCAGGGCTAGAAATTCCCCGCCCCCGTAGGCGGGGTTGGGAGCTGCCAGCTCAGCGGCGCGTTCCTGCAGGCAGGGCAGCGTGTTGCCGCTCTCATAAGGCCGGTCATCCAGCACCACCAGCGCCCCGCGTTGAAACTGGGCGGGCAAGCTCACGTTGCTGGCACCGTAGAAGCGCACGAACTCGCCATCTAAAAACACGATGCCGGCGCTGACGCTGTAGGGACCGCCGTTGGGGCCGCTCACCTGGCAGCCAGAGACAATGAAGGGGCCACGGCCCTGAAAGCTGGCGGAAGCGGCAATGCGCTGCTCATCCTGCAGGGCCTGCAAATCGTCGTTGGTCAGGGGCCGGCCCCCGGTGGCAAATTCTAACTGTATCATGGGTAAGTGGGACGTGGTGTGTTGCTAAATCGAACAGCGTAGCGTTTGCCGGCTAAGCGGAAGCGCTGAATGCGGGCGTGGAGTTGGGCGGTTAGTTCCGCAGCTGCAGGCGGATTGTTGCTGGGCAAAAGCACCGGGGGCACCCGCACGATGAAATCCAGCTGGCTGTTAAAGTCGGCTTGGCTGTAGATGTACTGCCAGGGCGGGCATTCGGCCCGGCTGTACACGGGCTTCGCTTCTTGGTTTTCTGCCGTGAAATTGAGATACAACGGCTTCAGTTCCCGGTCGCTGTTTTCAATCCAGATGCGTTGGCCGTTGGGGTCAAAACGGTCGTTTAACGCCTTCTCATACGCCATTGTCTGGCTGTTGTAGCTCAGTTCGCGGCGTGCCTGGGCAGCATAGAGCAAGAAGGCGGCGTGCTGTTGGCGCAGGGGGCTGAGCAGGCTGCCCACCCACGCCCGCAGCTTGGGCTTGCGCAGCAGGGGCGGCAGCAGTTGGGTGGCCAGCCGGAGAAAGTCAATGTTATTGTCCATGCGGCAAGAAGGTGAGGGTGTCCGCTAAGGTGTTGCCGGGGGTAGGGTCGGGCACGATGTAGCCGGCTTCGGTTTCGTACACCCGCACCACGGGCACGGCGGTGCTGGCGCCCGTCACGGCGGTTACCGTAAGCATCTGCACATCGCGCACGCCGGGCACGGCCTGAATGGCATCTTGGAGCTTGGCCACGTACACCAAGCCATCGAATTCCAGCTTAGCCAGGTAGTTTTCAATAGCGGCCACCACAGCAGCCTGCACAGTGGCGCGGGGCAGCAGGGGGTCGTAATACACCTTCGCGGCCACCCGCAGCCGGTCGGCTTGGCGGCTGCGCACCTCCAGCCGCGTACCGGCGAACTTGATGCGGTCGAAGTAGCCCCGCAGCTGCACCAGCTCGGTCAGTTGGTCCAGCGGGGCCAAGGTGCCCGGCCTTGGGCCGGCTTTGGCCACTTTGATAAACAGCCGGCCCGTGCTGCCGTTTTCCTTGGCCGTGGCCCGTGTTACTACCCGTTCCCCGGTGGTGCCGGCCGCGTAGCCGGGTTTGCCAGTCGGCAGAATCACCAGCGGGTCATTGAGCTGGAACAGCAGCGCTTGGTCGGCATACCAGGCGGCCGTGCCGGCTGGCGCACGGGCTATGGTGGCATCCACGTCCGCTTTGAAACGGTCCCATAGCGTTTCCTGTACCCATTGGGACACAGCAACCAGGTATTCTATGAGGCGGTAAATCGCCGTGGCGCTGGGGCTGGTGAGGCCCGCCAGTTCGGGGCGGGTGGCGCGGTCGGCGGCAATGGCAGCCTGAATGGTAGCGATGGAACGGGCCATTAGATGATGATTAAAGAGCCGGTGGTATTGTCGGTGTAGGGAATGGTGCTGCCTTGCCGGGCCATGCTGGTAAGGCCCGAGCCACTGCCACCGATTGCCGCATTATTGACCTGGCTGCTGCGGTCAAACGCCGTGGTGCCCGTGGAATCAAAACCATAATCGGCAATCAGCCCACTTTCCAGCGGCACCAGGCGCGTGAGGTAGGCACTGGCAATCTGCGCCGCGGAGCGTGCGTAGTTCCAGATGCGGCACGTATCGAGCAAGCCCCGGAACCGATGCGCCCCGTTGCTATCCAAGTAGCCCCATCCGATATTGGGCAGCCCACCCGTTATGGTTGTGCTGGCCACGTTCCCGGTGTTAAAAATGGCATCAATCTGCCCGTTTACATAAAACCGCAGCTGGCCAGAAGGCAGGTCTTTGTTGAACGTGAAGGCCAGGTGTACCCAGGCATCGGAAGGTATGACTGCGTTGCCAGTATAGGGTAGCCCGGTGCCGTAATGTGTCAGCACCATTTTGCTGTTCTTATTGGCAGCAGCACCAAATGGGTCTAGCCGCCAATACCACTGGTAATTGCTGGCCAGTCGGCTGGTGAAAAACAACGCCATGGTCAGTCCTGCGCTGGCAATCTGTTGCGGAAACGCCCAACATTCCACCGTTATCTGGTTTGGATTCTGGTAGATGTTTGAGGCGGGCGGAATAACCCCGGAATTTGGGTTAGACGAGAAATACAACGCACTGCCCGCATTGGTGGCCGTGAGCAGCTTCCCGTTGGAGGTGACGAATTTGGGCATGACTTAAGAGCCAAAAGAGGTGAGTTTCCAGCACACGGCCGCATTGGTGCCAGTAGCCCGGAAAGCGTAGCCGCCGCTGGCGTAAAACATTCCTTCTTCCACGCCGCTCAGCGCCTGCGGCCCAATGCCGCTGTACACGCCGCTGGTCCAGTTGGCTGCCGTGGTGAGCTTGGCTTGCTCTGAGGCAGGGAATTGCCCAGGAGCCAGGGAGGTAGGCGCGATTTCGGCCGTGGTCAGGCTCGCCGGCTTCACGTTAAAGGTGAGCACCCGCGTACCTCCATTATAAGAGCCCAGCAGGTTGGTGCTCACCAGGGCGCCGGTAAACAACGAAGCAGCTGCATCCTTGGCCTGGTTGTCGGAGTAGCCGGCCGGTACCGAGGCCCAATAAGCGGAACCCCCATCGGAGAACAGCGCCTTCCCATTTTGACCGGTTTGGTCAGGCAATGCTGCGGCAGCCCCCAGCGGGAAGCGGCTCACCCAGCCCCCCGTGGTCTTCTCAAACGCGGCAATGTTGTAGCGGAAGTACCAGTCGCCGACCTTGCCCAGGGCATTGTCGGGGGCCAGCGTGCCCCCGAGAATCTTGCTGCCATCGGCCGGCCGGAGGTTGCCACGTGTCACCCACTCGCCATCATCAAACAGCCAGACCGTGCCCGCTGCGGTATCGATGTACACGTCTCCTAACTCGGCATCGGCCGGCGTAGGCGTGGCCCCATATAGCTCAGAGGCAAACAGCCGGCTGCCCCGCGTGAGTTTTTCCAGCTGGTATATCGATTCGATAACAGCCGTTTCGTATTCGCGCAGGTCCTGGGCCGTGGTGAGGCCGGGCGCGTCCCCATTCGAGCGAATCTTCAGGGGCAATAAGTCGGTAAGAGTTTCAGCTAAGGCGCCCATTAGTAAAAGTCAGTTGGGGTGAAGTCGTTGTGGTCAAAGTCATTGCTCAGCGCCGGGGCTGGCACAGGAGCCGGCTCGCTGGCGGTGTTGATGCGCTGGCTGCGGTCGGCGAAGTAGGCCGCGACATCGGCCAGGGCGGCGGGGCTGGCTGGCACCTCCAAGGATTGGCCGGCGCTCAGGACGTCGGTGATGCCCAGGCCGGCGGCATCGGCCAGGTCGAACAGCGCTTCGACGGTGCCTAGCTCCTGCAGGGCCACGTCGACCAGGCTCTGGCCGGCTGAAATCACGGTTTTCATGGGCGGGCGGCGTCAATAAAAAGGTGGGCGTTGTCGTCAATGGTGGCTTCCTTCACCTGGTAGCCGTCGCGCTGCAGCTGCACCGCCAATTCGCGGTTAAAGGCAGCCTGCTCGGTCGGGCCCAGCGGGCCGCTCTGATGCCGGCGCAGGCCAATGCCCACAAGCGGGTCGGCCCGCCAGTCGCCTTGGTTGGTGAGCAACAGCAAGGCAATGTGCTGGTCATCGGACTCGCCCGTCGCCACGTCGCCGCCGGGTGTGAGCACCAAGTCGTAGTCATCATCAAGAAGTAGGTCGGTCGCGAACATGGTCAGGAAATAGTAGCGCTGGTGATGGTACCGGTCTGCGCGGCGGCGGTGCCGGTGGTAGCCACGGTACCGGTCACGGTACCGCTGCGGATGAGGTCGGCCACCGTGGCCACCAGCTGCCGGGCGAAGTCGCGCCGGGCTTGGGCGGGGTTGTCGGTGCGGCTGGCCATGTCATCCAACAGGGCCAGCACGGCGGTTTCGGCTCGGGTGGTGTTCAGGGCCATCGTTAGGGGAGAAGCAGGTTGTCGATGCGGTCGTTAAGGGCCAGCCAATTGGGGTCAGTGAGCAGGGCAATGGTGGGGCCGGCGTTGGTGCTGAACTTCAGCCCGCGTACTTCAGCCACGATGTCTTTCAGCAACGTGTGCAGGCTCTCGTTTTCGGTGGCCAGCTGGTAGTGCGTAATCTTATCGGCTGCTACTAGAAAAGTGTCGGTGCGTCGGTTTTCAATGAGTCCCACCAGTACCTGCGCACCTTCCGCTGGGTACACCCCATTGAGCAGGGCCACGTCGAGTAGGTCGGCGTCGCCGTTGTCGGGGCGCACGTCGCAGGTGCCGGCGTCGGCATCTACGGCGAGCACCTCGCCTGGCAGGATGAGGGCCTTCTGCCCCGTCATGCGCCCGATGATGTCGTTAATCTCGCTGCTCATGCTTTCGGGCCTAAGGTGATGGTGCGCCGGCTGCCGCCGGTGCCAAAGGATTTGCTCACCTTGTCGACGGCGAAGTCGCCGTCCCGCTCGGGGTAGCTGCCGTCGATGATGGTCACCACGTCGCCGTGCTCCACCAATGGAATGCCGAACGTCGTCACCGTGCCCCGGTAGCCGTCGAAACGCAAGCGGGCCAATTCGGCTTTGCCCCGCGCCACCAGCTCTGACTCGGGCACACCCACGAAGTTGAGCGTGCGCAGTTCCCCGTCGAGGATGTCGCCAAATTCCTTCACGATGCGCTTGCGGCCTTTTTTGGCGCCCTCGATGTGGCTAATGGCCCGCACCTTGATGCGCACGTCCTGGGCCCGCACGTACTGCAAATCGTGGCTCACCACGTTGCCCTGCATCACCACGCGGTGCTTCGGGGCCGTTGCCCGGGCTTTGTAGGGGTCGCCGGCTACGAGCATCCCTTCACGGAAAAAGCAGCGGATGCCGTAGTCTTTGCGCAGCGCGTCGAAGACCTGGGCCCCGGTGGCTTGGTCAATGGTGAATTTGCCCAGGTTAGTGGCCCCCAACACCTGAATGGGAAACGACAAGCCGTGCTGGGCCCGCACGTACTCGAGCAGTGCCTGCAACGTCACCGACCGCCAGCTCTTGGTCATCGGCTTGCGCTTGAGCAGGTACATGTCGTCTTCGCACTGAATCTCCACCGGCGGGCCGGTTTTGACGCCTACCACATAGCCGCTGAACTCGGTGCGCAGCTGGCCATCGTAGCCGTAGCGCACCACGACCCGGTCACCCACCTTTACCACATCGGGCAGCAGCTGCCGCCCGTTCACCAGCACCTTGCGCGGCAGGCGCACCGTGCAGGTGTCGGTCAGGTCTTTCCACGAGCTTTCAATCGTCACCTCGTTGACGAAATTCAGCTCGTAGGCCCCGAGGGTAATATGACAAGTAAGCCGCAGCATTAGGCAGTGGGCAGGGTCGTAGGAGGCGTGGTATTGATAGTCGGCTGTGCGGGCGTGCGCACCAGGCGCGGTGTGAGGCGGTCGACGCCCAGGCCGGCGCCCAGCTCGATGGGTTCGTCGCTGAGGCAGCGCAGCTCGTAGGCCTGCAGGTTGGTGAAGCCGGGCAGCGTGGGCCAGCTATGCCCCTTGATGACCAGGCTCCGGATGCCGAGCATGCGGAACAGCCGGCCAGTAACAGGCAACGCCTCCGGCAAGGCGATGAGCTGGCGCAGGGCCTGCACTTCGCGCTCCGGATAGCGCCGGCTGTAGCGGCCGTCGAACGGGTCGGAAGCCAGGATGCCTTTGATGGTGATGGAGTAGTCGCCGTCGCTGATGTACTCCTTGACGGTACCGTTGCGGCCCTGCACCTCGGTGGTGACGATGTTCTTATCCTGGCTTACTTCCACCAGGGGCTCATCGAGCACCACGGCATTCCGGAAGGCATTGCCCGGAAAGGTCACCCGCGTAAACACGGGCAGGCCGAGCAGGCCCGTGCCTTCTTTATTTGGCGGCAGGGGCTTGCCGTAAAGGTCTTTGCTGGCTTCCTCCGGCTCGGGCTCCTCGGGCAGCACGTAGCGCATCACCGACGAATACCCGAAGGCTTCGGCCAGTAGGGCGCGGGTGTTGATGTTGTACTGCATGGCTAGTGGGCAGTGGTCATGGCGTTGGCATCGTTGAGCACCGAAAGCAGCGCCTGGCGCAGGTTGTCTTTCATCTGGCCAATGCCTTCGCTGATGTTGGTGGTGTGGATAGTGGTCTGGCCCAGCTGGTGCACGTTGATGGTGATGTGCGTGATACCCCCGCCGCCGGCAGCCCCGCCGCTTTTGCCGCCCTTGCTGCCGCTCAGGCCCACCGTTGGTGCGGTGGGAGGCGGGGTGCCACTAGGTGCCGGCGCCTGCTGCTGGTCGGGGGTCGCCTTGCCTTTATGAAAGTCGGTTACCCCTCGGATGTATCCCTCTCGGCTTTTGTTGGCAATGTTGCTGAGCTGCTGCACCCCGCGCGAAATCTGAGCGGGGTCCATGGTAAAGGCGCCGGCGATAACATTCCCAAGCCCAAAAAAGAGTTCTTTGACCCCAAAGGCAAAGGCATATAGGAACCCTCGGAAACCTTCGAAGGTGTTCCAGCAATACACAACGCCAGCAACCAGGGCGGCAATGGCGCCGATGATAAGGCCAATGGGATTGGCCTCCATCACGGCATTGAGGATGGCCATAGCGGTAGCCCAGCCGCCTGTTGCAGTAGCAGCAGCAATGGCAACGGTTTCATACAGCGCCGTGGCGGCTGTCCATGCAGTAGTTCTGAAAGCCGCTATCGCGACGTAAGCGTTGTAAGCCAAAATGCCAGCACCTATCGTTAAGATAACGCCCCCCAAGACTTGAAATGCCGTGCTGTGTTCCCTCACAAATGCTGTTGCCCGCTGTACGAGGCCCATAAGCTCTCGAATAGCTCCCATCACCCACATAATGGCAGGTAAGGCAACAGTAATAACAGCGGTCTTGGTGCGCAGCCATTCGTTGTTGAAAGCATTGAGCTTGGGTTGAATGCCGTTGAGGGCGGCCTGCAGGCCGGGCCCGAAGCGGTTTTGCAACTCAGCGGCAAACTTGGGCAGGAAGTCCTCGCTGAGCACTTTGCCCTCTTTCATCAGGTCCATCAGTGCAGCTGGTGCCATACCCATGGCTTTAGCTGCAATGCCCATAGCCCCAGGGATGCGTTCCCCGAGCTGGCCATTCAATTCTTCGGCCGACACTTTGCCTTTGCTCATCATCTGCCCCAGCGCCAGGAAAGCCCCTTTCTGGGCTTCGGCGTCGACGCCCATTACGGTGGTGGCCGTGGCTACCTGCTCGAAAATCTTCTGGGTGGCTTCGCCCTGCAGCTTGGTGCCCATCATGGCACCGGCCAGGGTGCGGTACCCATCGGTGGCTGCGACCGCATCGAGGCCGAGGCGGTCAGTAGCCGATTCAACAAACGCATTGGCCTGCGCGCCCTTTTCCCCGCCACCGGAGGCAAAGGCAATCGAACGCTGCATGCCCTGAATCTGGGCCGTGTCCTGCAGGCCCCCCATCACGCCGGCGACGCCGGCACCCAGGGCCAGGCCTCCCACGAGGCCGAGGCCCATGCCACCGCCGGTACCGCGGCGGCCGTGGTTCTCGAGCTTCTGTATTTTCCGCTCCACCTCGTCAATGGCCCGGTTGGCCCGGGCAATGTCGTTGAGGTTAAGGGCCACGCTACGGGCTTGCTTCAGCGTGTTGAGCTTAATCTCCAGCGAGGTCAGGCTGGCCGTGGCCTTGGTGGTGGAACTGACAATTTTGGCGTTGGCGGCCGAAATGGTGTTGCCCATGGCGCCGGCGGCGCTCTGGGCCTTCTGGGCCTGCCGGGTCACCTTTGCCAACGACGATTCCCCCACCACGCCCGCCTTGCGCAGCGGAGCGGTGAAAAAGTCTTTCAGCGCCAGGGTGTAGGAAAGCAGGTTGGCCATGTTGCGGAAAACACAACAGGAGCCGCCGGGCGGCCGCTCCTGTTGCTATTTGGTTTTGTTGAGGTTCCGGTGCAGCCAGTCGGCTTGCCCCGCTTTGTCCTGCCACGTCTGGGTGTCGAGCTGCTCTGGGTGCGGAATGTGCAGGTAGTGGCTGATGAGCGCGTCTGCCTTCCGGATGCCGTCGCGGCCGTCCCGTTCGTCGACGGGCAGGGGCGTTAGTTTTTTACCAGCTCCCCGTCGAGCAGCTCCACCAGCTGCACGGCCTGCATGGACGCCGACATTTTCAGTCGCTCGTCGCTGAGCACTTCCTGGCTACCGCCGACGTGGCAGTTTTCCAGAATAAACTCACCGGCTTCCAGGGGCTTGTGCTGGGCCAGCAGCGACATGGCGCGGGCCACTACCACGCGATTGGGCTGCTTCAGGTAGCAGGTGGCCACCACGTCGCCGGCTTTGTTGCGCAGGATAAGGGTTTGAATCTCGCCGTGCTGCTTTTTCAGGTCGGCGGCTTCTTTGTCTACTACTTCCATTCGATGTGGGAAATGATAAGTTCGTGTTCTACCTCGATGCTCGTGTCGCCCGACTTCACGTCGCGCTTGTTGCCTTTGAACTGGGCATTCATGAGCTTGTGGGTGACGGCCTTGTTGGCCGTGTTCACGTAGCTCACGGTGATGGGGAACGGGGGAATGTCCTGCAGGCGGCCCGAAGGAGTGGCATCCACCAGGCGCTCGGACTCTTTGGCCTCGAGCGTGATGCTGGCCTTGCATTCGTTGGCCCCGTAGCCCCGGCTCACCGGGAAAATGCCGGCGCCTTTGTTGTCGGTCATCTCCTGCATGTCCTCGTAGGAGATGGCGGTGATGCCGAAAACCGTGCGCCCCAGCAGGTGGGCGTTGATGTCGGCCCAGGAATAGGCCACGCCGTTAATGAGTGGTACCATGGTTAGTTGAGGGATTTGGCGAAGCCGATAGTGCCCACGATTTCGCGGGCCGTACCGACCGGCACGATGGTGTATTTCACGTCCACGCGGCTGGTGGCAAGCACGTCTTGCGTGGGGTCGACGTACACGTCGCAGGCCGAGATTTCCCCGTTGCGGGTCATGTTGGCCTCCAACGCCGTTTTGCTCTTGGCTTCGAAGTCGCCCACCGTCTGGGTTTGCAGCGTACCATCGGCGTTGAGCGGCAGCGGGCCCTTCAGGTTGGGCAGCAGCGTTTGCCGCACGATGCGGGCCGCTTTATTGCTGGCCCGCACGTTTTCCAGGTAGGCGTAGTCGCTATCCAGCGGGCAGGCCGTGTGCGAGTCGTTCCAGAAAAACCCATCGAATCCGGTGTGCTGCAGGGCAAAAATGAAGCCTTTGGCGTGCAGGCCTTCCAGGTCGCCGGCGACCAGCTCCCCCAGGTGCTTGCCATTGGACAGGCCCGCTTTCAGGAAGCGGCCGTCGCTGGCCAGGTTGAACTTATCGAGCCAGCCGATATTCTCGTGCACGCCGGCGCGGCTGAGCGTGCCCAGGGCGCAGCCGATGGCCGGTACGGCGGGACGGGTCAGGTGGTCGGTGCCCACCACGACGGCCACGTAATCGGCGGCCTCCCCGCGCAGGTCGAGCACGTCGGCCAGCGTGGTGCTCATGCTGTGGCCGGCCAGCAGGATAACAACCGGGCGGTGTTGCTCGAATTCTTCCACGGCCAGGGCCTGGGCCTTGGTGATGGCGGCCACCACGTCGCCGTCGAGGCCGTCGACTGCCACCGGTACATAGGCATTGGCCGAGTCGAGCGACATGGCCAGCTGCTTAATCTTGCCGCCGGCGTCGAGCAGCAGCCGCTTGGCGTGGTTCTCCGCTTTATCGGCGATGGTGGCCAGGGTGACGGTGCGGGCCACCACGCGCAGCCAGAGCACCGCGCCGGGGTTGGCGCGGTAAAACTCCGACACCTGGTAGTACAGGTCGGCGCTGTTGGTGGTATCGTAGTCGGCATCTACGAGCAGGGCCTCGAGCTGGGCCAGTGAGCGGAGCTCGTAGCTGGTGTTGAGCTGCAGGCCACCCACGACGGCCACGCCCTGGGTGATGAAGCCGGATACGCCGTCTTCGGTCGGGCGCTGGCGGCCGAGGCCCCCACGGCCTCTTACAATGCGAACGTCAGGCAGTGCCATTAGTCGAGGGAATAAGTGATGAGCGTTTTAGTGTCGCCGCCGTTGTGCTGGGCGGCTGCAGCCGAGGTGCGGAAGTAGTGCCCGTCCCCGTTGCCGTAAAGCGTGGCCACGCCCAGGGCCCGCATGGCAGCGCAGGCCCGGGCGTGGTCGGCTTTACTCGGCGTCTTCTTCTTCGCCTTCGGCATCGTCGTTGTGCACCTCGGTGATGGTGCGGTCTTCAAGGCCTTTGGCGTGGGATTTGGCCCACTGCGCATTGGCCTCGGTGAATACTTGGCCGTCACTGGTCACCAGCAGCGTGTTCACGCCGGGGTTGGCTTCGAAGTGAGCGGAATAATCGGGAGTTTCGGCGCCTTCGGCGGCCTTTTTCTTACCTCTGGGCATGTTCGGGGAGGGGTGAAGTGGGAGAATCTTTGCAAGTCAGTTGGGCCACAAAAGCCACAGTAGCGGCGATAGTGGCCACGGTCTTCAGCAGGGGCAGCCACTGCTCGGGCGTCGCCTCGTAGTGCAGCACGAATTCGGCCACCGCCGCTACGGCTACCGTGAGGTTGCGCACCCGCACCCAGAAGGCAGGGGTTGGCGCGAAAAAGCGGGTGAGGAGCGTTTTCATACCTGACGGGCTAAGCGGATGAGCGAAACAGTGAGCAGCGACCTGGCGACAGCTCCCAGCACCAGGTACACCCAGCGGGGCCAGGTGGCGGGCTGCCGCCATCCAAAAACCGGGTTACAGTTGCAGGGCTTAATCCGTGTCACCACGGTTTTAGCTGCTACGGGCGTGGTAATGGCGTCGCGGGTAAGCTTGATGTGGTAGACATTGCCCCGCTGCCAGATGCGGCCGTGTACCCCCAGCGTGTCGAAGCACAGCGTATCTGGGAAGTAGGGGCGCTGCCGTACCAGGCGATGAATGCTGCCCTGGGCAGCCTTGCGTTGAGCGGAGTCGAGCGAAGCGCTGAGCTTGGCCAGCAGCGAGTCGAGGTGCAGGGAGTCGCGCCGCTCACGCACCGGGTTGGGCATGGCCACGTAGCGGGTTTCGACCTTCACCTGCTCCACCGTTACCGTGTCGTGCACGGTAACGGTGTCGCGGGTGTTGAGCTCCGGAAACTTGGTCAGCAAGCGGCCCAGCTGGCGCTCGGGATTGGGCCGGAGCAGTGAGCACCCCGCGCAGGCCAGAAAGAGCAGAACGGTGAGGAGTGCTTTCATTTGTTCGATGCTTTGGGTATGCCCAGGGCACCCCGAATGGCGGCCATGTCCACTTTCACGTCGTTAAGCGCCTGCAGTACCTCTTTCTGGTTCTGGTCTTGTGAATCGAGGCGGTGGGTAATAGCCGCTTTCGATTCCTTCGAGTCCACCAAGTGCCGGGCTAGGTCGGTTTCGGCGCTCGTGAGGCGGTGTTCGGTGTTGAGGGCATAGCCAAAGGCGGCGCTGGAAAAGGCCAGCGCCACCCCGGCTACCCACTTCACCCATTCTGCTGTATTGGATTGCACACTCACGATAAGGTAGAATAAGCCGTCGCCAGGCGCCGGTCGTAGTTGAATTGCTTGTAGGCCGGGCCGTTGTAGTGGTAGGCCAGGACACCCCAGTCTTTGGCTTTGAGTGCCGCGGCCAAGGCGGGTTTTGACTTGATGAAGCGCAGCATGCCGGCGAGCTGGTTGGCCTCCGACTGGCGGAAAGCCTCGACCATGTCCTCAACCGTGGCGAAGCCACAGGCCCGGTGGTTGAAGCCCATCATCTGGGGCAGGCCCCAGGACGTGCTCAGCAGCGCAGCCCGCTTGTCGATGCGGCAGGCGGCATCAAAGGCCATGCGCTCCCGCAACTGGCCCTCGACACCATTGGCCTGGGTGGTGCGCCAGTCCTTGAGCAGCGCCACCTCGGCCTCGGTCAGCTCCTTTTTAGCGGCCTCAGCGGCAACGGCCTGCTTAATGCGGGCCGTGATGACGGGCGGCAGCTGCCGGCGGAACCACGAGGGTTCAAACTGAATCAGCAGCCAGCCGTTGGGCGCGTAGCCGGTACCGCCGCATTCTACCTGCAGCACGGCCCGAACCGCCCGCGGCTCAAAGCCGGCAGCCAGGGAAGTGGCGTCAATCTGAGCGGGGGTGAGGCGTTGCATGGTGCAGAAAAAACGGATAGGCTTTTGCCGCCAAAAGCGGCCATCCCGCAGAATGGCCGCTTTTGTGGTGTTTTAGGTGGGAGCGGTTAGGCAGCAGCGTCCTGCACCAGGGCCACCACGCCCTTCTTGTCGGTGCGCAGCAGCTTCATGCCGAAGCGCACCGCGCCGTTGGCCAGGGCGCCCAGGTACTGGGCCTGCGCTTCGTTGATGTACATTTTGGCGGCACCTTCCACGCGGCCGATGGCGTCGCCAATCCAGAACAGGGCGGCTTCGTTGTCGCCCGAGGCGGCCGCGGCACCAACGGCTTTTGCCACCCCGCCCACGGTGAACATGGCGGCCGTGCTGCGCTTGTAGAACTTGAAGCCCATCAGCTCACCCAGCTGACCTTTGGCCAGGGCGGTGGTGTTGCCGGTTTTCTCGTAGCTGACGAAGTCGTCAATTTTGAGCAGCTGGCTGTGCATCGTGGCCGGAATCAGCGCATAGCGCTGGCCCTTCATGTCGGTGCGGTCGAGCAGCTCGGCGGCTTTGATGAAGTCGTTTTTCGTCAGGGCCTTGCGGTTGCCCGTCAGGCCCGGCAGGGCGGCGGCCTCGGCGGCACCGGTGGTGCGGATGAGGTTGCCGGCGGCTACCTGCGACATCTTGTTGAGGGCCGACGCGGCGGCCATCTGGTCGAGCACGCTGGAGTGCAGGCTCAGGATGCTCTGCCGGCGGTCGTAGGCTACTTCGAGCTCCTCCTGGTCGCCCAGGCGGGTGGGCTTGGTGGCCAGCAGGTTCAGGGTCACGATTTCATTACCACCTTCCAGCTCTTGCACTTCGAGGGGGAACACAGCCGGGTCGACCACACCTTCCGGCAACAGCAGCTCCTGGGGAATCTGGTAGCTGGCGGCCGCAATGCCCGGCGCATCGGCTGCCGTGTTCAGCAGCTTGGTGGCCTTATAAAAGTCATTGTCGGCAAACAGCACCTTTTGCAGTTCGCGGGTGAAGATGCTCGTGAGCACGTCCTCAAACGCAAAGGAGCCGGCTACCTGGTGCGCCGGGTTGACGCAGGCCCGCAGCACCTGGGCACCGAAGATGAAGGCCGTGGGCACAGCCGGGCCGCAGCCCAGGGCAGCGCCTACGGCGCCACCGATGAAGGCGGCGAGGAACAAGCCGGCGAGCAGCTTACCGATAAGGAGCAAATGTTTCATGGTTAAAAAAGGAATTGGCGACGTTGATTGGGGGTGCGACCGGGGCCGCTTTAGGATGGTGAAAGAATTAGCCGATGTAGCTGTTGACCAGGTTCTGGTACTTCTCGGGCTCATTCTGGCGCATGTCGCGCAGGCCCTTGGGGTCTTCTTTGCCCCACTTGGCAAAGTCCCAGTCGTTGCGGGTTTCGCCAGTGCCATTGGCAGCAGCGGCACCAGTGCGGGCAGCGACCGACTGACGGCCGGGCATTTCGCTGAGCACCTTGGCGGTGTTGGTGAAGTCAGCGCCCAGCAGTGCTTTGTAGGTGTCTTTCTGGGCGGCGGTGATTTTGCCGGCCGAAACGGCGCTGTTTACCGTTTCCTCGATGCGGCGGGTTTGCTCCGAGGCTTGGCCAGCCTTCAGCTGTTCCAGCTCTTTGCGCAGTTCCTTCAGCTCGTCGCTTTCTTCGGGCGTCGGCTTGAGAGTAGCGGCTACCGCCTCAACGGTTTGGTTTTTGAGTTTGCCAATGGCGGCCAGGGCCTCAGCCTCGGTGGCGTTGTCAGGGAGCGTGACGCCGGCGAGGCGCAGCGCATTCTTTACTTCGTCGAGCTTCATCTCGGTTGATTGGGAAATAATGGACATGTAATAGCCGTGCAGCGCCCCCACGGCCATGGTGGCCTCAGGTGCTACTAATCCGGCTTTGGCAGGCAATACCTCAGTGCAGTAGCCAATAGCTTTGGCCTCCTCGGCACTGAGCCACGTTTCTTTGCGCATCATTTCCACCCACTCGTCAGCCGATTTGGTGGAAACGGCGGCGTACATTTCCGCTGTCGAGCGGTTGAGCGACTTGTGCGCAGCGAGCGCCCGGTTCAGGGCCTCCTCGTTCACGGCAGGCCCCAGGTCGTTGGCCACCTGGTGCATCATGAATTTGGCGTGGGGCTGGCACTGGCGCACATTGCCGGCAGCGAAGGGAAGCGTAGCGGCCGAGCCGACCAGGCCTTCGTTTATCGTGGTCAGCTTCACCTTGCTCATCATCATGCGGGACTGCATCAGCTGCCCCGCATTCCAGCTCCCACCAGGGGAATTGATGCGAATGGTCGCCGTGCGGGCGCCGGCGGCTTCCAGCTCCGAAAGGAACTGGTCAAGCTGGGCCGCGTGGTGCGACTCGATGACTTGAAACAGGAGGAATTCGCGCTGCATGATGCCCCAAAACTGTCCCAGTAAGGCAGGGGCGGCAAATTCGCGGGAGTAGTCAAGGGAAAATTTACCGTAAGTCAAGGGAAATTTTGCCGTGAGTGCTCACGCAGAAATGCGCTGCATGGCCTCTTTTGGCACATTTGGGCTACTTATGCCCTCCAACCCGAACGAAGAACGCCAGGATAGCCAGCGCAACCGGGCGAAAATCCAGAAAGAGATAGCCCGCATCATTCGCAAGGAGATGCGCAAACCCACCGTGCAGGAGCTGGTGGAGGCCACTGGCTTGTCGGCCAAGACGGTAAAGGCACACCTGAAGCGCGTGAAGCTAGGGGAAGGCAAAACCAACGTGTTTCAGCACCTGACCCCAAATGTTATCCTGAAGCTTTACGAGCGGGCCACTGGCTACTCCCACCCAGCGGTCAAGTTCCTGACAGTATCGATGGGGGCCGGCTGCGGTTCCTCGGTTGAGCAGCACGACTACACCGAGCACTACCCGCCCGATACGGCGGCCGCGAAGCTGTTTGTGCAGCTGGTGGAAGGCTTCACCGAGAAGACAGAAACCGAGCACAAGGGCGCAGTGGGGTTCAATTTCAACTACCAGGCCCCCGCGCCACCCGAGCCCGATGGTGGACATTGATTTTAAGCCGAGCTGGAAGCAGCACCTGGCCTGGCAGGCCCTAGAAGATGACACCACCGAG
Source organism: Hymenobacter saemangeumensis (assembly GCF_039541835.1). NCBI lineage: Bacteria > Pseudomonadati > Bacteroidota > Cytophagia > Cytophagales > Hymenobacteraceae > Hymenobacter > Hymenobacter saemangeumensis. Next base: position 183,996 of record NZ_BAABGZ010000010.1, read on the forward strand.
GAAGTCGTTTACGGCGGCGCGGCCGGCGGTGGGAAATCGTACCTGGGCGTGTGCTGGAAGGTGTACCGCCGCCTGCGCTACGCCGGCAGCCGCGGCGTAACGGCCCGCACGCGCCTCATCGACCTAAAGGAGTCGACCGTGGTAACCTACCTGAAAGTGCTCACGGCCTGGGGCCTGGTAATGGGCAAGGATTACCGTTACGTGTCGCGCTCGGGCGCTCCGGAAGCCCTCATCTTCGCCAACGGCAGCCGCGAAATTTTCAAGGAGCTGGCCTATTCGCCGGCCGATGAAGATTACCAGCGCCTGGGCTCCCTGGAAATTACCGACGTGTGGATTGAAGAGGCCAACGACGGCGTGCCGGAGAAAGGGGCCGACATCATCAAAAGCCGCATCCGGTGGATGCTGCCCGAGTTCGGCTTGATTCCGAAAATGCTCATCACCTGCAACCCGGGCTACACCTGGGTGCGGCTGAAGTACGTGTACGACGTCGACAACAACCCGGTGCAGCTGAAGCCCTACCAGCAGGTGATTCAGGCCCTGGTGACCGACAACCCCGATAAGGCATTCGTGGCCACTTACAAAAAGAGCCTCGAGCAGATGAAGGACTACGACCGCCAACGCCTGCTCGATGGGGATTGGAATGCCGTGGAAAAGACCGGCGGCGAGTTCTACCCCAGCTTCGACACCCAGCTGCACGTCGGCGACTATGCCAAGAGCTACAACCCGGGCCTGCCCCTGCACATAACGCTCGACTTCAACCTAACGCCAGGCGTCACGCTCAACGTGTGGCAGGTGCGGGGCAAGCAGGCCACCCAGATAGACGAATTCACCCAGGACGGCAAAACGACGCTCACCTGCCAGCGCTTCATGCGCAAGTACGGCGGGCACCAGGCCGAAGTCTTCGTGTACGGCGACCCGGCCGGCAAGCACGGCGACACTCGCACCGAGCAGGGCAGCAACGATTTCACCATTGTGGTGAAGGAGCTGCGCAAGCTGCCGAAGGTGACGCTGCGCGTCGAGGCCTCGGCCCCATCGGTATCGATGCGGGGGCTGTGGATTGACGATATCCTGGCCCATGAGCAGGACGGCATACGCCTGCGCTTCGACCGTGGGTGCAACGTCACCAGCACCGACTACCAGAAGGTGAAGAAGGCCAGCGACGGCACGAAGGACAAAAAGAAGGTGCAGGACCCCAAAACGAAGGTCAGCTACGAGCCTTATGGCCACGCCACCGACGCCAACGACTACTTCCTATGCCGGTGCTTCCAAAACGAATGGCGGGCTTACCAGCGGGCCGGCAGCAATAAACCCAAGATGGGCACTCGTGCCGAAACCAACCAACGCGCTTATTAACCATGGGCTTTCTCGTAACTGCCGACTACGGCACCCTCATTCGCCAGGAGCAGCTCGACATCGTGCTTTCCGGAACGCCCACGGCGCTGACCCAGGCGGAAATTTTTGCCCAGGAACTTATCGAAAGCTACCTGCGCACCCGCTACGACGTGGCAGCCATTTTCGGGGCAGAAGGGGAGGAGCGCAGCGCCCTCATCGTGACCTATATGGTCGACATCACCCTCTACACCGTGCACGCCCGGCATGGGCGGGTGGCCATGCCCGAAAAACGCATCGACCGCTACGACCAGGCCATTGACTGGCTGAAGGCCGTGGCGACCGGCAAAATATCCGCCAACCTGCCGCTGCTGCCCCTCGAGGACCGCACCGGTGGCTTCAAATGGGGCTCGGCCCCCCGTCAAACCCTTAGCTGGTAACCTATGAACCTGCACGAACGACTCCGCGCCCAGGTGGGCGCTGTTGACCCCACCAAGCCGACTAAGACGGGCCGCCGCGCGGTGGCCGGCCGCATCACCGAGTACCAGACCATGCGCCTGCGCTCCGACCTGAGCCACTGGCGCAATGCCCTGAGCAATGCGGAAAATCTGTACTACCCCGACCGGGTGGAGCTGTACCGCCTGTACCGCGAGGTGGTGCTCGATGCGCACCTGAGCAGCGTGATGGAGAGCCGGAAGCTGAACCTGCTGAGCCAGCCTTTCAAAATCGTGGCCACCAAAGGCGGCAAGGAAGATGAGAAGCTGACCCGCATGTTTCAGACGCCTTGGTTCTACAAGTTCTGTGAGGAGCTGGTCGAGTCCATCTTCTGGGGGCCGCGGGTAGTCGAGCTGCGGCCGCCGGTGGATGGTGAGCTGGCCGGCCTCGACGTGATTCAGCCCGAGATGGTGATTCCGGAGCGGGGCATCATCCGGGATGCCCCGATGAGCCAGCATGGACTAGCTTACCGTGAAGGCATCGATGCGCAGTGGATTATCCAGCTGGGCGACTCCCGCGACCTGGGCCTGCTGCACAAAGCCATTCCTCACGTCGTGTGGAAGAAAAACGCGATGCAGGCCTGGGCCGAATACTGCGACCGATTCGCGCTGCCGGTACGCACCGTCGACATGGACCTGAATGATCAAGACCGGGCCGAGGTCGAAAACATGCTCAAAAACATGGGCCGGGCGGCCTATGCCATCCTGCCACCTGGTGCGTCCAATTTCCAGTACCACTTGCCCCAGACGTTTCAATCGGGGGTGTTTGCTGGCATGATTGACCACCCCAACGCCGAGTTGAGCAAGCTGGTGTTGGGCCAGACGATGACTACGGAAAACGGCAGCAGCCTGAGCCAGTCGGAAGTGCACGAGCGGGTGGCTGAAAAGTACACCCAGGCCGATAAGCAGCGACTGCGCAACCTGGTAATGTGGGAGCTTTGGGACCGCCTGCTGCTGCACGGCTATCCGCTGGCTGGCTACGAGTTCAAATGGGACGAGTCGGAGAACCTGGGCAAGAAAGAGCAGTGGGAGATTGTAGCAGGCATCATGCAGCACTCGGGCTACCGGGTGCCGGCCAAGTACATCACCGAAACCTTCGGGGTGGAAGTGGAAGAAAAGCCCGAGCCGGTAATGGTACCGACCCCGCCGCAAAAAGGTACCGACCCCTCGCAGCAACTGCCGACGCCGGGAAAGACTTCGGCGCGGCCGTAACTGCCCTCTACGCCCGCGCCTGCACCCATCACCACGGCAACCTCATCACCTCGGCCCGCGCAGCCGGGGAAGATGACGAGCTGCGCCAAATTTTCGAGCAGCTGGCCCAGCAGGTGCATGCCGCCGGCGGTGGGCGCATCGAGCTGCACCAGGCGATGTACGAAGCGCTCAATAACCGCCTGCAGGGAGCCGTCACCCTGGGCTTTGGGGTAGCCGATGAGGCCCAGGGTGACTTTCTGCGCAATAATGTGCAGCTGTTCGCCGGCGCGAAAACTGCCCACCAGACTAAGGCAATGACCAAACTGCTGCTCGATGAGTCGGGCGCTATTAAGCCGTGGTCAACTTTCAAGCTCGACACGCTGGCCATTCATGAGCAGTATAACGAGCGGTGGCTGCAGGCCGAGTATGAGCACGCCGTGGCCAGCGCCCAGATGGCGGCCCGCTGGCAAGAATTTGGGCCTAATGACATGCTCAGCTATCAGACGGCAGGTGATAGCCGTGTGCGGGAGGAACACAGGGCGTGGGACAACATCACACGGCCGGCCGATGATGAATGGTGGAACACCCACTATCCGCCCAATGGCTGGCTTTGTCGTTGCCTTGCTCTCGTAACTGATGTAGGAGGAAAACCTACCCCACGCTCGGTACTACCAGCGCTGCCCGACCCTGACCCCCTGTTTTCAAATAACGTAGGCAAAACCGGCATCATCTTCCCGGAGGAGCACCCTTATTTCAGTGAGCTCTCAGAGGATAGCCGGAAGGCACTGCAGCGAGCAGAGCCCGGCGGTGTATACAAAGTCGTAAAGTATAGCAAGAGCGGGCCTGCATACCGGCAAATGGGGGTACGTACCGCCCTGAACAGCATTGACAGGGTGCATCTGTTGCCAGAGGTGGCCGCCGGCGAGGCACCCCTTCCCATCAAATTCGCCAAGATGAAAGGGTACGAAAACGGCGAGTTCAGCTTCCCGATTGGTGGCACTCCTTCCATCAACCTGAGCAACGCCCTGGCCAGTCGCGAGCAAGTAGCCTTTACCGCCCTGCATGAGCTGGGCCACTACCTCGACTACCAGCACCTGGCGCCCACCGGCGGGCTCACCCGATTCGCCGACGGCTCCGACCTGGTGCTGGTGCTGAAAGCGGCCCGCGAGTCGCAGCTTTATGGCTCGTACCAACGTATTGTAAATGACTTCTCGCTGCCGATTGAAGCCAGTAGCTACGCCGAGTATTTGAGCCGTCCGGAGGAGCTTTGGGCCCGGGCATATTCGCAGTATATTGCAGAGAAATCCACCGATGAGGGCCTGTTGGGCCTGTTGGAGAAGCTGCAGCGCGACGATGTGCCTACGCAGTGGACTACACAAGATTTTGCGCCTATCCGGGAGGCTATTCACTCATTATTTGTTCATAAGAAATGGATAACGCCAAGCGAATAGCAGAGCTACGGGAAAAGGTCGACAACTTCACCGTCACTGAAGACGAATTTGTGGAATACATCCGCTTAGCTGTGGGCTGGGGCGAAGACACCGCCCGCAATATGTTCCGCACGTCTTATGCCGCCAAGCGCCAGGGGGCTGACTACGGCAAAGAGCGCGTCATTTAAATGAAACTGGACCAACTCCGGAAGGACGCTGCGAAAATGGCGAGCTTCCTGAAAGGTGCTCCTCGGGTGATGGGCCAGCTGGCCGTGCGCGAATACGTGGCCAGCTTCAAACGCCAGGGCTGGCTTAACGAGCGGGGCGTCTTTATTCCGTGGAAGGCGCGGAAAAAGGAGAAGCGCAACCGCTCGGGTATCTCGGGCCGCCAGAGCTTCGGCAAGGGTGAATCCGAGGGCCGGGCGGTACTCGTGAAGTCTGGCCGGCTGCGCCGCTCCATTAGGGTGGCGACGGTGGTACCAGGCGAAAGCGTGACGGTCGCCACTGATGCGCCCTATGCTCAGGTTCACAACCAGGGCGGCCTCATCAATAGCGTGGCCAGCGTGCGCAGCCACCGCCGGCGGCGCTACGAAACCGATGAAGTTTCGGCACCTGGGGCCCGCAAAGCCAAGTACGTAAAGCAACAAGTCGGCACGTCGACGGTGAAGGCCCACACCCGCAAGATGAACACCCGCATACCACGCCGGCAGTTTATGGGCGACTCAGCGGGGCTCACCAGCGACATCAAACACTATTTCGACACCAACATCAAGCGCATTTTTAACTCCTAATGCTGCACAAACTATTCCCTCAGCTCTGCAACCACCTACGAGCCGCGGTGCCCGCCCTGGGCACCATCGACATTGACATGGCCCAGCTCGATTACGAGGACCAGGAGCCGATTCAGTACCCGGCTGTCTTCATCGATCTCGAAAATATCGCCTGGGGCGACCTGGGCGCCGGCATCCAAAAGGGGCCGGCTACGCTGCGCTTCACCGTAGCCGTCGAGGTGAGCGAGGAGAGCTATGAGGGGGCGCAAGGGCGCGACAACATGCTCAACCGGCTCGAGGTGGTGCAGCAGGTGCATAAGGCGCTGCAGCATCACCAGGGCGACGGCTACGGCCCGCTGGTGCGTACCAGCTACCGCCGCGACCGGGTGCAGCATCCGGAAGCCTGGTGCCTGGCCATGGGCTACGTGTCGGAGCTCATCGACAACGACGGGGCCCAGGAGCTGGCCAGCGTGACCGATGCGGCGTTGAGTGTCGGGGTTGGGGCGCAACCTGCACCAGAGGAAGAAGATGATGGCTTCATATTGCCATTGATACCAACGCCCAGCAGGGCCTAGGTTACCACTTACAAAAAAGCCCCGGCCAATGAGGCCGGGGCTTTTTTATTTGGCAAGTTCGATTAATGTTGCCAAAAAATCTTCTACGAATTCATCCTCGCTATTTATTCTGTCAAGGGAGCGAATTGTAAATTGGCCTGGGGTGGTTTGGTCTATTCCTGCCTTTTCGGAGCGTTGCCAATAAAAGCCATTTTCATCATAAGAAAGACGAAACGCCATTAAGAGCATTGTTATTGGGTTTGCCCGCCCTCTTTCAAATGAATTTAGCGTTAGGCTGAGGTCCATATTGTTGCCCGAAAACCCCAGGCTCCATTTATTGTCAACAACTACAAATAAGGAAAACGGGTGCTGAGGAAGACTATTCAGTTCAAATAATCGACTTGCTTCTGGTGTCGATAATCTTGCCTCAATAGCTGATTTTACCCTTTTGAAGAAGTTGTCTGCACGCAAAGGGCCCTCTGCAGCGATATGAGCTTTGAGCTTGTTGTCTTCTTCCTCTTTTCGCAGTTTAGCACTCTCTACTTCCTCACGCTGGGACAGGATAGCTTTTACACTGTCCTCAAAAGAAGCCTTCTGGCCTAAATTCTTTAAACTAGGTGGGTTGGGTGTCATAAATGAACAGTTAGTGTGCGCCCAAGGTAGCCAAATTATTTACTTAGCCTGCTTATAGAGGATATCCTCAATCCGTGCCATGCTCAGGTTGAACTCCTCAGCCAACTGGCTGATGACGTACTCACGAGTGTAGATTTTGGGACGGGGCTGATTTGTGTAACGCTTGAAAAAGGCGTCCTTGATTTTTCGGTTGCGCTTGTCGTAGTTGGCCTGGCGGGTGCCGGCCCGGGCCTGGGCCGGGGTCAATGTCAGGGTAGAGGTACTTTTCTGCATAAGGCGGGAGCATTAAGCGGTGAGGTATTCCGTGATGAGTTGCTGGAAGTGGTCCAGCTCGCGCACGACCTCTACCTGGTAGTTCTGCGCACGCAGTTGCTCGATGCGCCTGAGCTGAATGGTATCGAGGCTATTGCGGCCCACCTTGAACTCGACAAACAGGCCGTGGATGAAGCCCCAGGGTTCGCGGCGCGGCACCATCAGGCACCAGTCCGGAATGCCGGCCACCAAGCCGCGGGCTTTGTCCTGGCTGGCCTGTATGCCGTGCTTCACCCCATCGTTGTGAATCATGAAGCCCAGGCCGCGCAGTTCGGGGTGGGTGTTGTGAAACCAGGTATGGCAGGCAGCTTGCAGGCCGGATTCCGTGAAGATTTTGTCGGTGGCAGGGGTAGTCATAATGGGGTAGTTTCTGGGAGTTTTGGAAGCATTATAGGCCCAGCAGTGGGTCAAGCTGCACCTCGCAGCGCATGAGCTCTGCCTGTGCACGCTGAAAGCCACTATTGGGCGCTTCGCGTACTTCGCGCACGTCGTTTTTCCGCGCCAAGTATTCGCGCTGGGCCGCACGCAGCTCGGTGGCTGCCGTGAGCAGAGTTGAGGTTTCTGAGCGGGTAGCTAGCTCAGTGATGGTGCGGTCAATCGATTCATATATCGACTTGAGGCGGGCGGCGGCCTGGGCGTTGAAGAAGATGCCCAGGTTGCGCTGCCGGACGCGTAGGATGGTCATATGGTGGCGCAAATCGTCGAGCAATTGGGCAGTGGTGCGGTTGGCGATGTGACGGGGCATAAACTGATCGGTTAGGTGCGGCACGAAAAATTAAAAATGTTCGTGCCGCAGCTGACGATTTGAAAATTAGATCGTTAATGGGTGCCTTTTGGACTAAAAAACAACCCCTCCTTTTACTGTATTATTTTGTGCTTTATCAATTTTTTACAACTACACGTATAAAAAAAGTACAAACGCTTATCAAGGAATGGGGTGTCTGTATGTAATCTTTGTAAGTAGCTGACTATTAAGGGCCCATTGCGGCACGAGCGTTTTTAGCTTTTCGTGCCGCAATCGCTTTGGGGCTTGATGAAGAAGAATTGATTCTGTCGTTCGTCGCGACGCTTGTTGCGCACCTTGGTGTAACCGAAGCGTTCCATCCACTTCATAAAGTGCCGCAGAGTGAAGCGGGAGCGGCTTTCGCCGGTTTCGTCAATGAACTGATTATAGAGGTCAGCTGCCCACAGTTTGTTATCCAAAGGATTACCCTCAAGAGTCATCACGGCCTGGGCAAACTCTACAAACTCGGGGGAGGTATCCTGCTCGATTTTGCGCGCCTGAATGTCGTCGGAGTCCAGCAGCAGCAGGCCGTGAGCCAAGTATTGTTGGACCCAGCCGAGGGCTAGGTTGAAAAAACGCTTATACTCAGACGCATCCCATCCCTGGTTGAAGAAGCCCGTGCCGAACTCATCCTTGGGCGTGTGTCGCTCGGAGTAGTGGGGGGCGAGGGCTATCTCGATTTTGCGGCGTTCATGACTGCTGCCCTGGCCGGCCACCATGTCGTTGGTGGTGATGGCAAACTTGGGACTGCGGGCAAAAGGAATGACGATTTGCGGCTTGTTCTTGCGGTTCACTACCATGTCGGAGGTGATTTCCGTGAACAGCTTTTTGAATGGCAGCCGGCGGCCGTCCCACTCGTCGAAGTAGGCAATGCGCGTATCATCCTCGACGAGGGCAAATCGGAAGTCATCATCGAAGCGAAAGGTGGCGCCGGGTAGCTGGGTGACCTTGACCAGTTCACCGATGGCGCGCATGAGCAGACTCTTGCCAGTGCCGCCGGCGGGCTGGCCAGCAGTGGCCACTTGATCAACGAAGATGACGGCCCGCGCCTGGGCATCGTCTTTATGTCCGTGGAGTAGGTAGCCCATGGCTCGCTGCAGGGCATCTAGGCGCAGCGGGTCACCACCGGTGATGTTGACCGTGAAGGTGTGGAAGTCACATGTCTGGGCTGACAGGTGATCGAGAGCTACAAAGTCGTGGGGCCGCACCTGGCTTTCCCATATAAGTCCGGGCAAGGCAGTATAAGTGAGCACTTGCACGCCGGTGGCTGTGACTTCCACCCAGCAGTTGCGGAAGAAATAGCGGGCTGTGGTCGCGTCATCAGTCAGGAATTGGCCAGCCAGCGGTGGCAGGCAGTCGAGCACCTCCTTGTCGAACAGGCTACGTACCTGGGTCAGCACTGCCTCCAATAAGTCGTCGCGCTCGATGTGGTCGAACCGGGGCGGCAGTTGCTCGACGTAACCGATGACATGCTGCTTCAGCTCGTAGCGCTCCACGAGGCGCACGATGTTGTCGTGGGTGTGCAGAAATTCGACCGCTCCGCCGGCGCCGGCCGGCCGGAAGCTAAAGCCCTCATCTCGGAGCCAGTCGCGCAGCTTGGTGCGGTCGAGCAGCAACTTGTACGTATCCTGGGCCGCCCGCTTGCCTTCTTTGTACACTACCCGCCAGAAGGTGAGTAAGGTGGGGTTGGGCTCAGCTAAGACCGCATCCACCGCTGGGGCCAGGGCAGCGGCAGAAGCCCCGCTGGTGACAGCCAAAGTCTGAATAATGGTTTCGCGCTTGGATTCTTCACGCTGGTGCTGACGCACAATACGCTGCATGTTTTCGGGCAGCACCGGTTTGGCCTGGCCCGCCTTCAGGCCGTCATCGATGGTTTTCCAGGCGTTTTTACTATCGGTCACCTCCCGGCAGCCGATGGCCTGGCGCAGCTGCTCCCGCGCTTCGGCTTCGCTGAGCAGGCCGGCGGCCACGTAGCCCCCGCACAGGAACGCCATTTTATTGAGGGTGTAATGCTTTTGCCCGTCGGGGGCGCTGAGCACCTTATTCACGGCCGTGCGCAGGGCCGCGGGGCCGTAGCCCTCGCCACGTCGACCGGCTTGGAACGAGGAGGCCGGTACCGGGGCTGGTGTCGGCTTCGGCGCCGGCGCCGCCAACACCTCGGCAAATACTTCGGCCTCGGGGTTGTAGTACAGGTGCGGGTCATAGCTCACGAACCGCGGCCGCGACACGTCGGGCAGGCTGTCTACGACAAGCCCAAATTGCTCGAGGTAGTAGGCCGCCAGCGCCCGAAAGCTCTGCTCGTGGTGGGTGGTGGGAATGCGCACGATGGCGAACCAGCCCAGCCCGCTGATGCTGGTGGCCACCGCGAAGGTGTAGTCATCATCTTCCACCAAGGCCCGGGCTGCCCTGAGGTCAGTGCCTGGGTTTTTATCGGCATCGATGTCCAGGCACACCATGCCCGAGTGCTGCAGCAGGCCGGCGTCGTTGCGCTTGCTGAAGGTACCCGATACGGTGAAGTAGGGCACGCGCTTCTTGGCTTCGCGCTGCTCGGTTTTGGTTTCGCAGGTGCGTACCTGTTCCACGACTTCCCGCCATTCGCCGTGTTGAATCCCACCTAGAACGTCTTCAATGGCGGCGGTCGTGCCATTGGTAATTTGCTGAATGCTCGAAAAAAGGGAAACCATCATGGCTAGAATAGGGTCAGCTGGGTAGCTGCTGGGGGTGGGGTCGGTTGCGGTGCTGGGGCCTCTGGGGCCTGGGTGCCGTACTGCTTCTGCTGCCACTTGCTTTGGCGGTCGATGGGCAGGGTCGGATGATTGTTGAAGCGCTCCGGATGCTTGGCCTTCAGAATATGCAGGTCGCAGCTGGTGCAGCATTCCGCTGGTGTCAGCTGCTCTGGCTGCGGATGGAAATGCAGGCTGGTACCAGTACCCTTTTGATAACTACACTTGCTTTGGCCATCGGGCCCGTAGTGGTGGTATTTGGTGGTACCGGGGTTGGTGCTGGCCCAGCCTTCGATTGGGGTGCTCATGCCGCCATCGCTCCTTCCTGCGCCTGCTCTTGGCGCTTGAGTTGGCAGTACACCCAGCCCGGCTTATAGCCCTGAATGGTGGCGTATTCTTTCAACTCCTCCTTGCTCATGTCCAGCCACGACTTTTTGAGATGGTCCGGTACCGGTTTTTTAGCACCTGGTACCACCACATTTTTGGGCAGGAAGTCCGTCAGCTCCAAAAACTCCTCCTGCTCTAGCTTCATTTCCCCCGAGCTGTAGACGTGGCCACACTCGGGGCACTGCTGCACGAAAAGCAGGTCCAGTCGTTCGCACTGGGGGCACGTCTTCATCGGCGGGGCGCTGGTGGCACCGCTGCCGCTCTTGCGCTTGGGTGTGGCCTCGAGGGAATGCTCCTCGGGATGCTCCACCGGGCCGAAGTGGCGCACGTTGCCGCCCTGGTCAATCACGGTGCAGGCCGATTTACCCGGCGCCGGCCGGAGCCCACGGCCCACCATCTGCAGGTACAACGACTTCGACTTGGTGGCCCGGTTCAGTATCACGGTTTCGATGGCCGGCAAATCAAAACCTTCCGTCAGGATGTTGACGTTGCAGAGCACCTCAAACTCACCGCGCTTGAAGGCTGCCAGGATGCTTTCACGCTCAGCGCGGGGCGTTTCGCCGTCGACGTGGTATGCGGCAATGCCGGCGGCCCGAAAGGCCTCCATCACCTTCAGCGAGTGCTCGACGTTGATGTTAAAGACGATGGCCCGCGAAGCGTTGGCAAATTTCACGTAGTTGGCCACTACGCCGTCGTAAAGGGCCCGCTTATCGAAAAGCTTATACAGCTCGTCATTCTTATAGTCGCCGCCCACCGTCTTCACGGTATCGAGCTTGGGCTCCAAATCTTTGCGAGTGCCGAAATATCGAACGGGGGTGAGGTAGCCTTGGGCCTGCAGGTCACCGATGCTCACCGGGGCCACGATGGCCGTGTACACGTCACCCAGGCCGCGGCCGTCGAGTCGGTAGGGTGTTGCCGTGAGACCGATGACGACGGCATCGGGGTACTTATCCAGCATGTTCAGGAAGCTGGGGCTTACCGAGTGGTGGGCTTCATCAACAAGGACTACTTTGGCCGTGGGCAGGTCGCGCCGGATGAGGGTGGCAATGCTGGCCACCTGCACCGCATGCTTGCGGCGGGGCGGGTGGCCGGCCATCATCACGCCGGCGGGAATGCCAAAGCCCTTGTGCCGGTCGCTGATGCGCTCGTGGGCCTGCTCGACCAGCTCCTTGCGGTGGGCCAGCCAGAGCACGCGGTGGCCTTTGCTTACCGAGCTGTGAATGATGGAGCCGCCGATGGTGGTTTTGCCCCCGCCGGTGGGCACCACCACCAGGATGCGGCGGTGCCCTTGCTTCATCTGCTCCCGCACGCCCTCGATAACTGCGAGCTGGTAGTTGCGGAGTTGGGGTAGGTTACTCATTACTACTCGGCAGCTAGGCGGGTGTACAAATCGGAGGCGCCAGGCACCTCGTGCAGCATCGACTCGTAGCGGCTAAGCAAGCCCAGGGCCTTAGCCTTTTCGGTGGTGTCGGCTTTGGATAAAAGGCGCCCGCCTAACTCACGCACTGCTTTGGTGATTCGGGCGTGGGTGTCCTGGTCGAGGCTGCCGGCAATTTCTGGGGCCTTATCTGCCAGGAACTCTGTAAAGCTGCGCTTTTCGGGTGCTGGGGCAGGTTCCGTTACGGGTGTCACTCTGTTGGCCTTGCGCTTGCCAGCACGCGGTGATTCGGGGCTTTTGGGCCGACGAACGGGCTTATAAGTGGCGGCTTTTTTTAGCTGCAAACGCCCTGCCCGTAGTTGAATGGCCCGTTCGGAGCGGTCGAGTAGCGCAGCCAGGGCTGCATTCGACATTACCGAATACTTAGCTACCAAAAGCTTATCATCTTCCTCACTCCATGCCTGCGACGTGTCATTGTTTTCGGGGGTATCGGAGGCGGTTGCGGGCTCACTAGTTTCGGCCTGAGCCTGCTCGTGGCCATTGGTGGCCAGCTTCTGTAGGGCCTCGTCGTAGGAGTCGCCCGGCTTCACAGTCACTGTTCGCACTTTATCGATGTCGATGGCATCCACCGGGTAGGGCCCGGCCGGCATACCGAATCCGTACTCGTGAACCTTGTGCGGGCCCATCGACTGGCGGCCGGTCAGGTACATGCCTTTACACCCTGGCTGGGTGCAGTCGTCAAAAGCCAAACCACCATCGTGGCCACATTTATCGCACAGATAGAGGGTTTCGTGGGTGCCGTCGATAGTAGCGGGTTCAGTGCTCGTGCTCTGGGCCGCCGGCACTGCCTGCTCACGTACCACACCAAAGCACAAGCTGCAGCCATCGGTACCGCAGTCGCAGCTTGGATTAACCTGGCGCGGCGCGGCACTGGATTCCTGGAAATAGTCTGGGGTAGGTCTGGCTGCGGGCACTGGTGCAAGCATGATGCCCAGACCTTGCGCCCGACGCTGAAAGTCAGCCAGCAGCGCCATCAACTCTTCGGGCGAATCAATAGCCCAGCGCACTGACTCGAGTACCATGTAGTAATCACCGCCGCCGGCGTCTTCAGTCGACACCTTTAGCCATTGTCCCAATTGGTCGGTTTGGCAGGTGTCGGAAGGTTGATAATAGGTAGCCTTCAGCTCATCAAGCGTCCAGCTAGGTTGGTTGGTCTGGCTCATTGGATGATGTTTTTGGCATGGGGCGGAAGCCCGCGTTGGGGGTGATGTTTCGGGCCGCGGCCGCAGCAGTTGAGGAAGCCCACGACTTCCTCCTCGTTCCAGGTGGCCCGCAGCATATCGAGCAGCTTGTAAGTGGCCTGCACGTCGTTAAGGGCTCGGTGCGCCCCTTCCAGCACGATGCCGTAGTGCAGGCACAGATTGCTCAGGGTATGCGGGCCGAAGGGCTTGCCGGTGCGGGCATCGGCGCCCAAGCTGCTCAGGCGGGGCAGGTGCGCCACGGCCAGCGTCTTGGTGCAGATAAAATTGTTGGTCAGTGCCTTGCCACCCAGCCGTAGGTAAGCTTGGTGTAGGAAGCTGGTGTCGAAGCTGGCGTTGTGGGCTACCAGCGTGGCCGTGCCCATGAAGTTGCGCAGCAGGCGAAAGGCCAACTCCTCGTTCAGCCCTTCCCGGTCGCACATCTCGCGGGTGATGCCGTTGAGGTCGACGCAATCCTGAGGCACGTCGGCACCGGTGCGCACCAGGTGGCAAAAGGCATCGACCAGCTGGCCACCCTCGAATTTGAGGGCGGCCAGCTGGTCGATGCGGTCGGTCACCGGATTGAAGCCGGTGGTTTCGAAATCGAAGACTACTAGATTATGCAGCATTGTTGAAAAGGCTGAGCTGTTCGGGTGGGGCGGGCAGAGCACGGCGGGTGTAGCTGCCTTCGGGAATGTTGAGGGCCACGCCTAGGGCGCGGACGGTATCGGTGACCAGGGCGAAATGCTGCAGGTCGGTGTCGGTGAAGCCACCGAGCAGGTCGAATAGGTAGCCCGTATCGGGGTGCTCATTGAGCACTTTGTCGAGGTCGGCTAGGTCGTAGAGCACGGGCACCACATTGGCGACATCCTCGATGTCGTGCATTCCCATCGCATTAGGAGGGTCGAAGGCAACTTCCGCCACGGCCCGCTCGGTCGGCACCTGGCAGAAGGGGAGGCCCTTCAGGATGCCGCGGCCGTGGGCCTTGTGCTCGACGGGAATGCCGGCGGCGAGGTAGAGGGAGAGGATGCGCAGGTTATTCACTGGGCACCTCCTTTCTTTTAGGAAGCTCGTCCCAGGTGCGGCCGTCGAGCTGGCGACCGGCAGCGTGTTTGCCGACCCTGGCCGCGAAGATGTCAGGCGACAACATGATACCCAGGCCGTTTGTGTCGCCGGGTTGCATTAACCGACGCACGCCCGGCGTGAAGGAGCTGCCCGGCTCGGTGATGCTGATGCCGCAGGTGTTGCCATTGGGGTGCTTAAAGAAGCGTCCTCCGGCAAAGGCCGGGTTGTCTTCTATCGGTAGCGGCTGGTATTCGCCCCACTGCTTGAAGTGAAACGCCACGCCCGCTGCCTCGCACTGGTCGCGCAGGGAGCGGGCCCAGTCGGGGTGCATTGGCCGGGCCTTGGGGCCGCTCTCGCCACCGACGATTACCCAGTTGATGCCATTTTCCCACCCGGCCCAAACTAAAGCTTGGCGCTTCCACCAATACTTGCCATAAACATTGGGGTCGCCACCTTGGCCATTCCAATGCTTACAGAGCATAAATACACGGCCTAAATCCACCGGGCCCAGCAGCGGCTCCATGCTCAGGAAGCGCACAGTAGCGGGCGCTTCGAGCAGCAGAGGAATGCGCAGGTCGGCCTGCTCCTGATTTTCTACCGACGTGCCCAACCAGACGTTGGTAGGAGGCGAGCCATTGAGCCACGCGCCTAGCCATTCGATAAAAGTGAAATAGCCCTCACTAACCGCCTGGCTGTTGAAGTACGCACATCCATCATGGTGCGCCTGCTCTATTGCCGGAACGATATTCTCCGGCCGCTTGGTGAGCAGCAGCCAGTCGAGCTGGGGCGTGTCGTAGATGAGGCGCAGCAGGCGCAGGCGCGGCGTATGCAGCTCGGGCCGGTCTTCGAATACATCAGCCAGCGAAGCGCAGAACACCCGGGCGCGGGTGCCGCTAGCCAGGGCCTTGGCATTCCACTTCAGCGGCTCTTTCCAGTAAGATTCAGCGGCTACTACGCGGGTACCGTTGGGGCCCCATTCCCCCAGCACGGCGGGGTTGCGCTTGCTCAGCGTTTCGGCGTAGCAGTTTTTGCACCCGGCCGAAACCTTGGTGCACCCACGCCAGGGGTTGAAGGTGTGGTCAGTCCACTCGATGTTGCTGTTTTCAGCCATGATGTGGGCCCTCCTTACACGTATTGGTTCAACATCACCGGCATCACCAGCATCAGCACGTCCTCGCCCTGCTGGGCCTGCGTCGGAGCCAGCAGGCCGGCGCGGTCGGGGTTATTCATGCTCAGCGTCACCTCCTCGCTGTCGAGGTTTGTAAGACACTCCTGCACGAATTGCGCATTGAAGCCAATGGTCATGGCATCGCCGTCGTACTGGCAGGCCAGCGTTTCAGTGCCTTCGTTGGAAAAGTCCAGGTCTTCAGCCGAAATAGTCAGCTCGGCATCGGCCAGCTTCAAGCGCACCTGGTGCGTCATTTTGTTGCTTACCAGGGCGCAGCGGCGTACTGCCTGCAGCAATTCGGTCCGGTTAATGAGCAACACGTTGGGGTTGCTCACCGGCAGCACGTTTTCGTAGTCGGGATACCGCTCATCGATGAGCCGTGCCATTACCTGGTACTGGTTGAACGTAAAGAAGGCTTGGCTCTGGCTGAACTGGGTGGCCACGATGGTAGCATCGGACGGCAGCAGGTTTTTCAGCAGATTCCACGCTTTGCGCGGAATAATGAGGTTGCGCTCCTCGCCGGCACCTAGGTCGGTGCGACGGTACCGCAGCAGGCGGTGGCCATCGGTGGCCACGAAGGTGAGTTGGGTGCGTGTGAGCTGCACCAGCACGCCACACATGGCCGGGCGCAGTTCATCGGTGCTGATGGCGAAGCGGGTTTTGCTGATGGCCCGTTGCAGCACTGATGAGGGAAGCTCGAGCAACGGCCGGGAACCAGGCTCGGGCTTGCGGGGGTACTGACTGGCATCTTCAGCCGCTAGCTTGTAACGGCCGTTGGCGGTCTGAATCTGTACCCGGTTTTCGTCGAGGTCGACGGTGATGGTAATCGGTTGGTCAGGCAGCTGCTTCAGCACGTCGCTCAGGATACGTGCCGGTACACAGATAGAGAATACATCGCCTTTACCTGCTTCGACTGGCAATGAGGTAACGACGAAAACTTCCAAATCTGAGGCGGTAAGGGTGAGCTTTCCGTCCTCGATGTGAAACACGAAATTTTCCAGGATGGGCACCACCGGGTTGTTGGTGATGACGGCCGCCAGCGGGGCCAGGGCTTTGAGCAGGGCACTGCTGCTTACAATAAACTTGGGCATGGGAGAATCGAGGTTGGGGCGCTAGTCGTTGCGCCAGGTGAGGGATTCGAGGCCGCGGGCGGTGCGTTCCTCCTGGTAGTGCTGAGCGGTGGGAGCCGGCGGCGCGGCCTGCTGGGCTTTCAGGTGCAGGGCGTAGCCCAAGGCCAGAGCGAGCACGGCGACCATGCTCAGGAGCATGCTGCCGAAATTCCGCTCAGCGCCAGCACGCAGCTGGTCGGGGGAGAGGCGGCGCCACTGTTCCAGGTATTGGGCCTGCGCAGCGCGGCGGGCGGCCTGAGCCGTGAGCTCGTGGGCCCGGCAGGTGCCCGAGAAGGCGGGGAGCTTACTCACCTTTCAGCTCCTTTCTCAGTTTGCTGATGGAGCCTTTCAGGCTGGTGATTTTCCGGTCGTTTTCCTTTACCAGCGCCTCGAGCTGGTGGGTGCGGGTGTTGGTGGCAGTTGCCAGCTTCAGGTGCTGCTCAGCAACAGTAGCCTGGCGCTCGGCCGCATCAGCCAGGCGCTGCAGGCACCCCAGCATGATTTCATCGTTGGTGACTTGGCGCCCAGCCGGGTTGGGCTGCCAGTCTTTGCGACTTTCGTCTTTATAATTTCCCATAACTTTGGGGGCTGTTAATTTTGAAGGAGTTGAAATGAAAGGGGTGTCGCGTTCCAGGCGACACCCCCTTTTTTATTCCACAGCTGGCAGCTTTTCCGCCAGCAAACAGTATTCATCGTTGCCGGCGTAGTGCTCGGCCCAGCCTGCTTTCATGGCTGCCTTCCAGATGGTGGCCGGGCTGAGCTTGCAGTCGACCCGGCGCAGCGCCCGCTCAGTGGCAGGGATGCCATACCAGGTGTTGACCTGAAAAGCACGGCGCAGAAAGGCAGCGAATTCAGCCGGCGTCATTTAGAAAGGCAGGTCGTTGTCATCGTCCGTGCCCGCTGGTACCGGCTGGGGCTTGGGCTTCGGCGCCGGCGTGGGCTTAGCGGCCGGCTTCGGTGCGGGAGCTGGGGCAGCTGCACTGGCCTCGAAGGGGTTGCCACCGTCGAACAGCGCCTGCAGGTTGATGGGCGTCTGCTTGGCCAGCGCCAGCACCTCGGCGCTGATGGCTTCGGGCGGATCAGCTACCACAGAGTATTCCGTGTTCAGGCCCGAGCCGGTTTTTGTAATGGTCAGGTCGTACTTGCTGGGGTGCCCGTACTTGGCATGCCGGCTGTATTCCTGAATGGCCGACTTAATGGCCACCTGGGTTACTTGCCAGATTTCAATCTTTTCGGTGTCGTAGTTGTACACCACCATAGCCCAGAACTCTTTCACGCGCTCGTCGCCACCGTTGGGGGCCTTTTTGCGCATACCAGCAGGGGCTTTGCCGGGGTTTTCCAAGCAGCGAACGGGCTTGTTGGCGTCGTTCCAGTATTCGTAGCCGATAGCTGGCTGCTTACTGAGGACGCGCAGCACGTTGGGGCCAGCCTGGAGCTTGGTATAATCACCACCGCCGGCGGTGGGTACTTCGTAGTTTTCTGGGAGGAATGACATGACTTAATGGACTTTGGGGTTTATGGACTTTTAATGAGGGCCGTGGCTGAGGTGGCCGGAAAGCCAGTCGGAGGCGAGTAGGCGCTAGGTGTGGCACAGGGCCGCTACCAGGGCTGCCAGCAACACCAAGCCCGAAAGGCGGGCGCGGAGTGAGAGCATGGAGGGGGAGCGTGAAGGGGTGAGAAATTAGCCGCGACGTTTAGCGCGTTTGTAGGCTATGCAGCTAGCTCTTGAGTAGCTGGTGCTGCGGCCATGTTTGGCGTGTTTTAGCAGTGTGCCGGGCCGTTCACGCTCCATAATGAGCGTAGTGCGCGACTTGATGCCAGTGAGCTTGAGAGCCGTTTTGGTGTCGACTTCATCATCTTGACTACTCACGAACTCTTGCACGAATGCTTGTAAGGCAAGGAATTCGCGACGTAAGTCGGCGATATCGGCAGGTGTAGCGAAGGGCATGACGGTTGTCATGACTAGGCGGCTGGGGCCGTGTTAAGGGTGGCTAAGTCTTGGGCAGCAGCGAGGCTGCCTGATTCGCGCGCAATGCGCAATGCCTCTATCACCACACGGTTCCCGGGCCGGCCTACGGCAAGTGCATCAGCAACTCCCTGACGAGAAATTCCCAGCTTTTTCGCAATTGCCGCTTGCGCTCCATAAGGAAGCAGCTTGCTTAAATCCGTCTTTTTTGCTTGCATGTCAATCTCCTTTACTTACATTTGGCTTGTCAATCACTTGACATTTCAAAGGTACGTAAGCAATGCTTTCTAAGTCAAGTATTGCTATCGGAAAAATGCCTAAAGTAAGCATTTTCCTTAAAACTTGAAAGCAATACTTACTTAAATGCCACAAAAAGACACCGCCGCTATGAAAATAAAGTTACTCCGTAAGCAGGCCGGACTTACACAGCAGGATTTGGCTAAAAAAATCGGTGTTAGCAGGGCCGCTATTTCCCAGTTTGAAACCGGGGAAAGTAAGCCGTCAGTAGAAACGTTAGTCAAACTATCATCTGAGTTCGATGTGGACGTTGAAGATCTCCTAAAGTCCACTGATGTTTCCCCCCGACAGCGGAACGCTACTCGTATCCCTATCGAAAATCTAAACCTGCGTGTACTCCCTTATTTGCCCATTCGGGCGCGGGCAACCTTTGCCGAGTCTTTTGCCGATGACACCCACAAATACAATTGGGAACAGGCCGAATCGATGGCAGTCATTGATATCCCCGATACCAAAGAGTTTACCGATGCTCTGGTCGTTGAAGTGAACGGCGACAGCATGGAGCCTACCCTGCGCAGCGGCGCCAAAGTTGTTGTAACACCAGTGGTGCAGAGTAACTGGCAGTACCTGCCCAGTGGCATCTATTGTATTATCTATAATGACAGTTTCGTAGTTAAGCGGGTAAAGAATAATACCCTGTTGGAAAACGGCCTGCTTATGCTCCACTCCGATAATCCAGAAGACGGCTCTTTCCCAGTCAGAGGCGAAGACATTCGGGCTATCTGGCGGGTGCGGTGGGCTGCCTATGTGCCGCTTTAGCCATGCCCGCCACCTTTAAGCTGATTCTGGCGCCTACTCACGACCGCGATGGTCTGCACGACGTGCGCCTGCGCATTACTGCCAACCGTGTGGTGCGCTACCTGAACGTGCCCGGGGTGGCCGTGGCGGCCAAACATTGGAACGACAAGCGCAGTCTCGATAAGCCGAACTACTTTAAGACCAGCCACCGCGAGCATGCCCAGCTGGAGCAAACGGCCAAAGGCTTTCTGGCCCGGGCCCAGCAGCTCGGGCGGGAACGACCCTACCTGAGTGCCGATGAGCTAAAGCAGTTGCTAAGCACCGGGGCCGACTTGGTCCCGGCGGCTACTGCAAAGGACTTCCTGGCCTTTGCTTATGCCAGCCACCAACGCGACGACGTAGGCAGCTTTTCAGAAGGCACCTGTGCCAATCGCCTAGCCTGCCTCAACAAGCTGGCCGAGTGCTGGGGGTGGGAGGAAGGCAAAAAGCCGCTGCTTGTCGAGCAGTTCACCGAGGCCGCGGTAGCGGACTTTGATGCGTGGATGAAGCGAGAGAAGGGCAATAACGCAACAACCCGCCGCAAAACGCTCGACATTCTGGGAATATACTTGCAGCGGGCCATTCGCCAGGGCGTCGTGCCGCGCTATGCTAACCCACTCGAATACTACGAACTGCCCACGCCGACGCCTACGCAAACTTGGCTCACCAGCGCCGAACTCGCGGCATTAGAATCCGTGCGCCTGCCCGCACAGCAGCATTTGGCCAGGACCACCTACTTTATTCAGTACTACCTCCACGGTTCGCGCATTGGCGTGGTGCTGCTGCTTCGGTGGAAGCAGCGGGCCCACGGTGTAGTGCGGTTTAAGATGGACAAAGGGGAACGGGAGAAGGTGGTGGAGGAGAGCCCCCAGCTGACGGCCTTGCTCGACTCGCTGCTGCCGGCTACTGGCCAGCCCGACCCAGATGCGTTTATCCTGCCCTGGCTCAAGCCATGGTATAACGAGCTTAGCCCCGCCCAACAACTCCACGAACGCAAGCGGGCCACGGCTGTGGTCAACATGAACCTGAAGCGGGCCGCCGCCCGGGCCGGCATCAATGGGAAGGTGTCGAGCCATACCAGCCGGCGGGCCTTGGCCAGCGACGCAGACAATCTTACCCACGACCTGGGCTTGGTGCAACGTCTACTCGGCCACACCAACCGGGCCACTACCGAGCGCTACACGCGGGGCCGGGATTCGCAAGTAGTTCAGCAGGGGGCCGCTGCTGTCTATGCTCAGCGTCCTATGCCCATTACAAAGGCCGATGACGAGGCCAAGTAAAACGCTGGTAAAACATTTCCCGAACACCCCCTTACATTTGTTATCCAATGTTCTGTCAACCGGGCGGGGACTTTCGGACGTCAGGCGTTCACGTGGGCTGTTCAAAACCAGCAGTCCCTTACGGGGTACACGCTCAAAGGGCAGTATCACAAATAGCACCCTGAGTGCAGGCCGAAGCCGTTGTGAAGGGAGCGGCACTGGTTGGAAAAGTGCAGGTAGGATTCCGGAGAAGGCCGTCTCGTAAAGTAAGGTTAGCCTTTCAATAGCTTTGCGGCTGCTTGCCTTGCATATTTTTAGCTGTAAAAGCAACGATAAAGCTCCCAGAAGTATCTATGCTTTGCAAGGTTATGCCGAAAGGAATAATTATTGCAGAAAGTCAGCCGCTTACTGCCATGCTGCGGGTAGTGCCTGGCTTGTCGAAATTGGGCCTTTTTGTAAAAT
Organism: Hymenobacter saemangeumensis; assembly: GCF_039541835.1. NCBI lineage: Bacteria > Pseudomonadati > Bacteroidota > Cytophagia > Cytophagales > Hymenobacteraceae > Hymenobacter > Hymenobacter saemangeumensis. The sequence goes on from NZ_BAABGZ010000010.1 coordinate 205,322, forward strand.
CTGCGCCGAAATGTTTACCTTGTGCCATCAAACCGGTAGTTAGTTTCCTCAGAATTACCACCTCACCCAAACGAATTACACCCCTCTGTTTTCATTTTTACATTTTTTTCCAATGAAAAAAACACTACTTTCCCTGGGTCTGCTTGGCCTTGTCGGCAGCGCTCAGGCGCAATGGGTTGCAGTTAACCAAAACAACGTTCAGACTCCGCCCAACTACAACATCACCCATGTACACACTGTGTCGCCCACCGTTATGTGGGGTGTTGCCGAAGAAGCAGTAGCTAACTCCACGGCGACGACCTTTGTGAAAACTAACAATGCCGCTGGCACCGACTTCGACTTCAACGCGGTGACGGGTACGACCGGCTTTCAGGTTGCCAACATCTTTGGTTTGACTGACCAGACTGCTCTGGCTGCCCAGTTTGGCAACGGCGGTGAAATCCTGCGCACCGTTGATGGTGGCAACTCCTGGCGTAAAGTAACCACGGTTACTCAGTTCGCTGGTTCCCAGGGTGGCTTCGCCAACTTTGTGGCCATGTTCGACGCCAATGAAGGCGTATCCTTCGGCGACCCGGTTGGTGGCAACTTCGAGATTCTGCGTACCACCAACGGCGGCACAAGCTGGACGCGGGTACCCAACAGCAGCCTGAACATGACGCCCCTCACGGCCGACGAGTATGGCGTAGTAAACTCCTTCTTCGTGCTGGGCAACACCATCTGGGCTGGCAGCTCGCACGTTGCCGGTACTACCCCCCTGGTGGGCCGTATTTTCAAGTCGAACGACCGTGGCCTGACCTGGAACGCCTATAATACGCCGCTCATGGGTGGGGTATCGCACATCGCCTTCACCGACGCCATGAATGGTATTGCCAGCATTGGCGTTAACCTGGCCCGTACCACGGATGGTGGCATTACCTGGACGAGCATTACTCCCGCCAACAACGCCAACGGCCGCTTCTACTGGTTCAGCATCGACGCAGTACCCGGCACCCGTAACTTCATCAGCGTGGGCGGTGCCCTGGCAAGCATGAACACGGCTTCGGACTTCGGCTCTTCCTACAGCAGCGACGGTATCAACTGGCGCGACATTGACCGCAGCTCGCCCGGTAACGTGAACATCTATTTCGCAGTAGATGCCATTAGCAACAACAACGCTTACGCAGGCGGTCGCAGCAACGCAATGAGCGGTGCCGGTGGTATCTACCGCTGGGGTGGTGCTGTGCTGACCCCAACCCGCACGCTGGGTACCGGCAACGCTGCTTTGCAGAAGTCGCTGTCGGTTTACCCCAACCCCAGCGCCAATGGTGTGTTTAAGCTCACGATTGGCGAGACCCTGAAAACGGGAGCCAGCGTTCGGGTGGTGGACGCTCTGGGCCGTCAGGTACTGAGCCAGGAGCTGAGCGCTACCAACATTGCCGCCCAGTCAGTAAACCTGGACCTGAGCAAGGAGAAAGCTGGCGTGTACACCCTGCAGGTACGCACTGAGTCGGGCGTGGCTCAGCAAAAGCTCGTTATTGAGTAAGGTAATCCTGTTATAGTTATAAAAAAAGCCTCTCCGGTAAGGAGAGGCTTTTTTTTGCGGTGTAGGCTAGAAAAAAATTGCAAAAACACACTTACCTTCACGCGTCAACACTTTTTCATTTTATAAACAGAACCTTATGAACAAAAAACTACTTCTGCTTTCCCTGCTCGGTTTGGCAACTTCAGCCCAGGCCCAGTGGGTCGCTGTCAACCAGAACAACGTGCAGACGCCGCCGAACTACCGGGTTGACCAGCTGTCGACCGTAAGCCCCACCGTGACCTGGGGCCTCACTACCGAGAACGTAGCCAATTCCTTCAGCAACACCTTTGTAAAAACCAATAACCCAACCGGAACCGACTTCGATTTTAACGCCATAACCGGCACCGCGAACTATCGGGCAGCCAATATCCATGGTGTTTCGGATATGACGGCCCTGGTAGCCCAATACGGTGCCAGCGGGGGCGGGGAGATTCTGCGTACTACGGATGGGGGCAACTCCTGGCGCAAGGTGACCACCACCGCGCAGTTCTCCACCCCAGCCGGGTTCAACAACTGGGTGGTGATGCTCGACGCTACCAACGGCGTTTCCTTTGGTGACCCCAACGGTGGCAACTTTGAAATTCTCACCACGGCAAACGGCGGCACCACCTGGACCCGCGTACCAAACGCCAACATCCCCCAGCCCAACTCTCCGGACGAGGCCGGTCTGGTTCGCTCGTACTTTGCGCTGCCCGGCACCCCAGGAGTGAACGGTGGCCGTCCCATTCTCTGGGCTGGTACCGGCACGTTTGGCAGCACCCCCGGCCCGGTTCGTATTATGAAGTCGGTGGACTTGGGTCAAACCTGGACGGCTGCTAATACGCCCCTGACGGGCACCATTCAGCGGATTGCCTTTAAGGACGCCATGAACGGTATTGCCAAAAACCTGGAAATTAGTGGGGGCACCGTGACGGCTATCAACGTAATTCGCACCACGGACGGTGGAACTACCTGGACCCGGGTTACGCCGGTGGGCAACTACTACCGCAACGACATCGACGCTGCCAATGGCTATTTCTATAGCGTAGGCCCGCGCCTGATGACGGGCAACACCATTAACGACTTTGGCTCTTCACGGAGCGTGGATGGCATCAACTGGACCAACATCGACAACGGCGCTATCTATGTCAGCCTCGATTTGATTGCCAACGGAGCCGGCTACATTGGCGGTGTAACCAACAACACTACCGGTGCTGGAGGCCTGTTTAAAGGCGTAATCTCTGGCACCCGCGATGCCGCACTGCAGGCGAGCATGGCAGCGTATCCCAACCCCAGCCACAATGGCATCTTCCAACTGGAGCTCGGTACCCGCCTGAAGAGCGACGCCCAACTGACCGTGACTGATGCCTTGGGGCGCCGGGTACTCAGCCAAACCTTAAACGCTACCGCAGTAGGTGCACATACCCTCAACCTGGACCTGAGCAAGGAGCAGGCAGGCGTATACACCCTGCAGGTTCGTACCGATGCCGGTACTGCCCAGAAAAAGCTGGTGATTGAATAAGGTCTTTTTCCAGCCATTACCCCAAAGGGCTTCTCCAACTGGAGAAGCCCTTTTTGTTTGACCTGATTTAGTACTGCCGTTACGCGCCATCCGATTTTATGGCTCTCATTTAATAGGTTCATCATTTACTTTCGATGACCTGTAGTCAAATTTACTCGGGCTTTTGGAGGGCTTGAGTCGGGCCCAGGTTGAGTTACAAGTAAGGGTGCTCAAGGCGATGCTGCCGGCCTGGGGCTGGACTTTCGCCACCTACCGGGGCGTTTAACCTTGCAGATAGAACAGCGAAGCGGCGTGCTTACCGAAAACCTCGTAATACGGTAACTCAAAACCCATTTTACAGCAGGATTTGTGTGTTTCCCAGGACTAGATGCCCGGCGCGTAGCAACAACTGCGCTTCGTTTCAACAGCGAATTATGAGTGCTGGAGCCTGCTTTTTAATGGTAGGAAAGCTCGTCAGAAAGCGGGCTAAAAAAACGTGTTTTTATCGGGAAAAAACCGCGAAAAAATAGCCTGTATGGGATTAAATTGGTACTTTTGATTGTTCAGTAACAAGCGCGCCGAATGGCCGCAAAATACTAGATTTAACCCCGCCCTCATGAGCGATACGAAAGAGAAAAAAGCCCCCGCTGAGTATTCAGCCGATAGCATTCAGGTGCTGGAAGGCTTGGAGGCTGTGCGCAAGCGTCCCAGCATGTACATCGGCGACACGGGCCTGAAAGGCCTGCACCATCTGGTGTGGGAAGTGGTAGATAATTCCATCGACGAAGCCCTGGCCGGGCACTGCGACCGGATTGAAGTAACCATCAACGAAAACAACTCCATCAAGGTGCGCGACAATGGCCGCGGCATCCCGGTCGACTTTCACCAGAAGGAAGGCCGCTCGGCCCTGGAAGTGGTGCTGACCGTGCTGCACGCCGGGGGCAAGTTCGACAAGGACTCATACAAAGTTTCCGGTGGCCTGCACGGTGTAGGCGTGAGCTGCGTAAACGCCCTGAGCCAGGACCTGAAGGTTACCGTGCGCCGCAACGGCCACATCTACCAGCAGGAATACAAAATCGGCTTCCCCCAGTACCCCGTTAAGGAGATTGGCGACACCGATGAGCACGGCACCGAGGTGGAGTTCCTGCCCGACAACACCATCTTCTCGGAGTCGGTGTACCGCTACGACACCGTGGCCGGCCGCCTGCGCGATTTGTCCTACCTCAACAAAGGCATATTCATCAGCCTCACCGACCGCCGCGAGGTGCTGGAAGACGGCAGCTTCCGCTACGAGGAGTTCTACTCCGAAGGCGGCCTGCGCGACTTCGTGCAGTACCTCGACGGCAAGGAGCGCCCCTCCCTGCTGCCCGAGCCCATCTACGTGGAAAGCGAGAAGGGCGGCACGCCGGTGGAAGTGGCGCTGCAGTACAACAACTCCTACCAGGAGAACGTGTACAGCTACGTCAACAACATCAACACCATTGAAGGCGGCACGCACGTGGCCGGCTTCCGCTCGGCCCTGACGCGGGTGCTGAAAAACTACGCCGACAAAACCAAGATGCTGGAAAAGGCCAAGGTGGACGTGACCGGCGACGACTTCCGCGAAGGCCTCACGGCCGTTATCTCGGTGAAGGTGCAGGAGCCCCAGTTTGAGGGCCAGACCAAAACCAAGCTGGGCAACTCCGACGTGAGCGGCGCCGTGAACACCGTGGTAGGGGAGATTCTGACCCAGTACCTGGAGGAAAACCCCAAGCAGGCCATGCTCATCATGGACAAGGTGATTCTGGCCGCCAAGGCCCGCATTGCCGCCCGCAAGGCCAAGGACATGGTGCAGCGCAAAAACGTGCTGGGCTCCAACTCCCTGCCCGGCAAGCTGGCCGACTGCTCCGACTCCGACCCGGAAATCTGCGAGCTGTACCTGGTAGAAGGAGACTCGGCCGGCGGTACCGCCAAGCAGGGCCGCAACCGCGCGTTCCAGGCTATTCTGCCGTTGCGCGGTAAAATCCTGAACGTGGAGAAAGCCCAGGAGCACAAAATCCTGGAAAACGAGGAAATCAAGAACATGATTACCGCGCTGGGCGTGACGTTCAACGAGCGGAAGTCGCTGGCTTTCGGCACCGACGACGACGGAAACGAAACCGGCCCGCTGAACTTCGACAAGCTGCGCTACCACAAAATCATCATCATGACCGATGCTGATATCGACGGTTCGCACATCCGTACCCTGATTCTGACTTTCTTCTTCCGCTACATGCGCGAGCTGGTCGACCGCGGCTACATCTACATCGCCCTGCCGCCGCTTTACCTGGTGAAGCGCGGTAAGGAGGAGCGCTACTGCTGGACCGAAGAAGAGCGTTCGGCTGCGCAGGAAGAGCTGGGCCGGGGCAAGCCCGAAACGGTGAACGTGCAGCGCTACAAAGGGCTGGGCGAAATGAACGCCGAGCAGCTCTGGACCACTACCATGCAGCCCATGACCCGCACCCTGAAGCAGGTGACGGTGGAGTCGGCCGCTGAGGCCGACCACCTCTTCTCCATGCTGATGGGCGACGAAGTGGCGCCGCGCCGCGATTTCATCGAGCGAAACGCCAAGTACGCCAAGCTGGACGTATAAACCCAGCGAAAGAAAAAGGCCCGCTGCTTAGCGGGCCTTTTTCATTTGTGCCTGAATCTGCTTATTAAGCCCATGAAACAGCTTATTTCATCCGGGGCTCCCTGGGAGCCCATTATTGGCTATTCCCGCGCCGTGCGAGTGGGCAATGTGGTGGAAGTGGCCGGCACTACAGCCCAGGACGGTGAGGAAGTTAGCGGTGCAACCCCCTACGCCCAAGCCCGGAGAATACTAGAGAAGATAGCAGCGGCACTGGAACAGGCCGGGGCATCGTTGGAGGATGTGGTACGTACCCGGATTTACGTAACGGATATTACGGCCTGGCAGGAAGTTGGCCGGGCGCACGGGGAGGTGTTTGCCAATATCCGCCCGGCATCCACCATGGTGGAGGTTAAGGCCCTGATTGATTCGCGTTTGCTGGTAGAGATAGAGGCCACCGCCATTATTTCCCGCTAAAAAATACTTTCCAGGGCGGTTTTCACGTATTTTGCCCAGTCTTTCCCCAATTGATATGAAGCTGTTCAAGTCCGCCGACCTTATTCGCAAAAGCAAGTACATCAGCCGCGACCTGAGCTGGCTGCGCTTCAACTACCGCGTGCTCGACCAGGCCCAGGACCCCAGCCGCAGCTTGTTCGACAAGCTGAAGTTCCTGGCCATCACCAGCTCCAACCTCGACGAGTTTTTCATGATTCGCGTGGGCTCGCTCTACAACTACATCGACTACGGCAAAGAGCGGGTCGACTACTCGGGGCTGCGGGAGATGCCCTTCCGGCGCAAGCTGCTGGACTTTGCCCACCGCTTCGTGAACGACCAGTCGCTTACTTACCTCAACGAGCTGAAGCCGCAGTTTGAGAAGAGCGGCTTCAACATTCTGCGCATTGCCGACCTCACGGAGCTGGAGCTGAAAAAGGTGGATGGCTACTTCAAGAACACCATCTTCCCGCTGCTCACGCCCATGGTGTACGACTCCTACCACGGGTTTCCGCTGATGATGAACCAGATGCTCATCTTCGGCGTGGTGACGCGCATCGGCAACAGCCTGGGCCTGGACGGCGAGCCCGACAAAGGGCAGGAGCGCCTCACCTTCGTGCAGCTGCCCCAGAACCTGACCCGCTTCTTTGAGCTGAACCGCAAGGACAAGGTCATTTTCGTGCCCATTGAGGAAATCGTGCGCGAGTACCTGCCGCGCCTGTTCCGCAACGTAGAAATCCTGGCGGCTACCCTGTTCCGCATTACCCGCAACGGCGACTTCACCCTGGAAGAGTCCGACGACATTGACTCGGACTTTATCAAGGAAATTCAGGTGGGCCTGAAAACCCGCAAGCGGGGGCGCGTGGTGCGCGTGGAAGTAGAGCCCAATGCCTCGCCGGTGATGATGGAGGTGCTGCGTGAGCGCTGGAACATCGACAACGGCAACATCTTCGTCATCAATTCTCTGATTGACATGAAGGGACTGTGGCAGATAGTGCGCCACCCCAACTTCCGGGGCAAGGGCGCCAAGTCGCCGGCGCCGGTGCAGCCGCTAAGCCTGCCGGAAGGCACGGAGGACAACCTGTTTGAGTACCTCAAGCACCACGACGTGCTGCTGCACCACCCTTACAACAGCATCGAGCCCATGGTGCGCCTGCTGGAACAGGCCGCCGAAGACCCCCACGTACTGGGCATCAAGCAAACCATCTACCGCCTGGCCGACGACTCCCGCGTATCGGCGGCCCTGCTCAAAGCAGCGGAGAACGGCAAGCACGTCTCGGTGCTGTTTGAGGTGAAGGCGCGCTTCGATGAGGAAAAGAACATCCGGGAAGGCGCCCGGCTGGAGAAGGCCGGCTGCTTCGTCATTTATGGCGTGAGCAAGTACAAGACCCACACCAAGCTGATGATGATTATCCGCAAGGAAGGGGAGAAGGTGACGCGCTACGTGCACATCGGCTCGGGCAACTACAACGAGCAGACCTCGCGCCTTTACACCGACCTCAGCCTGCTGACCACCAACGACACCTATGGGCACGACGTGTCGGAGTTCTTCAACGTGATTACCGGGCACTCGCAGCCCGACGACTACGAGTACCTCATCACGGCGCCCAAAGACATGCGCCAGCAGCTGATTCACCTCATTCGGGAAGAAGTAAAGCACGCCCGCAAAGGCCTGCCCAGCGGCATTGTGATGAAGATGAATTCCTTGGAAGACAAGGAAATGATTGATGAGTTCTACAAGGCCGCCAAGGCCGGCGTACCCATCCGCTTTATCGTGCGCGGCATCTGCTGCCTGCGGCCGGGCCGGCCGGGGCTGAGCGACAACATCGAAGTGCGCAGCATTGTGGGCGAGTACCTGGAGCACGCCCGCCTCTTTTACTTCCACAACGGCGGCGACGCCCGCGTATATGCCGGCTCGGCCGACGTGATGGTGCGCTCCTTCGACCGCCGCATCGAGGCCCTGTTCCTGATTGTAAACCCACAGCTCAAGCGCGAGGCTATCAACATTCTGATGCTGAACATGCTGGACAACCAGAACAGCTACCAGATGCGCGAGGATGGGGCCTATATACGACAACGGCCCGCCGCAGGCGAGCCGGTCGTAAACGTACATCGGGACTTCTTCAAGCGCGACGAGGCCCAGCTGGCGCTGGCCACCCCCGAGGGGCTGCTGGCCCTACTGGACCAGCAGACGGCGCGCCGCCAGGAGCTGGCCGCGGCCCTGGGCACCATCGAGGAGAAGGCAGCTGTAGAAGCCGGGGGCGAGGCCCTGGACATTGATGAGGACGACGCCAGCGCCGACGACTTTGGCCGAGGGGGTGACGAGGTCGCCGCCCCTGCCGCCGATGACGCAGCCTCCGTCAGCGATGCCGGCCACGGGGAAGCTGGCTTTGGCAGCGAGGTTGATGTAGCGGACGCGGCGGCCATCGGCAAGCGACACTAGCACCAGGCTACCGGCCTGGGCCGCGTCGGCTGGCAGCTGGAAGCTGAGCTCGGTGCTGCCCGTAGCGGGGTTGGGCCAGGGCTGGCTCAGCACCGACTCGGGGGCGCGGCTGGCAGCGGCTGCCAGCAGGCGCTGGGAGGCATCGAAACGGACGGTCACGTAGGCCGAGTCCGTGGTGCCGGTTTCGTACACGGCATAGCGGATGACGGTGATGCCGACGCGGTTATTAGGCGTGTAGTCGAGCACCATGCTATTGTCGGTGCCGCCATTGGCAATGGTGATGGGCGAAGGCGAGGTGGTAACGTTGGGCGGGTAGCAGTTGACGCCGAAGCAGAAATTGTTTTCGGACCCGGCTACCTCCTGGCGAATCTGGCGCTGCAGGCCCAGGCGCAGGTTGCGGCCGGAGTTGTTGGTAATAACCACCGTTGCCTGCAGCGGTGAGGTCTGGGCATAGCCACCGTACACCGTGATGAGGGGAGCGCCGCTGAGGCTGACGCCTTGCAGCTGCCCGGCAGAGGCAGTATCGGCCAGGCCAAAAAGCACGGCCGTAGCGAGTAATAGTTTTTTCATGTTGGAAGCGTTGGGGTGTTGACGGAAGTAGGGGTGGTACGCAAACAAAAGCAGCGTGGTCGGGGGCGACCCGAGCAAAAATACAACTTAAGGGCGATATGAAAATGATGCTGCCAGGTTTCGGAAATAACTCCTAATTTTAGAGCCACGGAATAGCCGCAGTGCAGCTATTATGTTGATTTAAAAAGAATTTAACCACTCATTTTTACCTGTTCGGTATATGAAAAAACTTTTCCTCGCATTTGGCTGTGCCTTTAGCTGGCTGGCTGCCCAGCCAGCCATGGCCCAGTATTACATTGTGCCCAACCTGCGGGCAGGCCGCAACCCCGGCTATGTCAATACCGATGGCGAAGGCCGCTACGACCTGGGCCAGCCGGGCTGGAACCTGCTGGTAACCGGCGATGCCGCCACGCAGTCGGCCCCGGCCTGGTCGCCGGTGCAAACCCTGCCGTTCGGCTTTCAGATGAACGGGCAGACGTTTAACAGCTACAAGGTGTCGACCAGCGGGGTGCTGACGTTCACGACTTCGGCTACCAGCGTACCGGCTACCTTCAATACGGCGCTGCCCTCGCCCCAGATTCCCGACAACTCGGTGTGCATCTGGGGCCTGTTGATGACGGCCAGCAACGATTACATGATTAGCAAAACCTTTGGCACCGCGCCGCGCCGCCAGCACTGGATTCAGTTTAACTCGGCGAGCCTGCCCACGGGCAGCACCAGCGTTCCGATTACGGGGGGCTTTGTGTACTGCTCCATGGTGCTGGAAGAAGGCTCCAACAAGGTGTACATGGTATGGCAGCGCTCCGGCCCCAACGGCCAGACCCTGACGGCGGGTATTCAGCTCGACGGTACCCAGGCCGTGCAGGTGCCCGCTTCCCCCAATGTGAGCATTCCCGACCTGGGCGACGCCACCCCGGCCGACAATGCCTACTATGAGTTTACGCCGGGTACCCAGCCCGCCCTGGACATAGCCGCCGACCTGCTGCGCTTGCCTAACTCCGCTACCCGCCAGAGCAGCGTATCTATTCGCGGGGCTTTCCGCAACTTGGGCACCCAGACCATCACCAACCTCACGGCTAACTACCGGGTTGGCAATGGGCCCGTAGTGTCGGCCCCCCTCAGCGGCTACAGCGTGGGCCTGTTCGATACCGCCACGTTTGTGCATCCTACGGCCTGGCAGCCCAGTGCTGGCGGCGTGATTCCGCTGAAAGTGTGGTTTAGCAGCCCCAACGGTGGGGTAGACCAGCAGCCGTCCAACGATACGCTGCGGGCCACGGTGGTGGTAGCCGACTCGTCGATGCGCCGCAAAGTGGTACAGGAAGACTTCACCAGCAGCACCTGCCCGCCCTGCCGCCCCGGCAACATCAACACCCGTAACATCAACACCCAGCCGGCTAACCGGAATAAGTTCGTGGAAATCAAGTACCAGCAGAATTTCCCGGCCCCAGGCACCGACCCCTATTACACTGTAGAAAGCGGCGCCCGGTTTAACTATTATTCGGGCTCCTTTGTGCCATACATGCTGCTGGACGGCACGGCCGCCTGGGACCAGGTTGGCGGTGGCAACTCCAACTACTACACGGCGGCAACGCTAAACCAGTACTATGCCCGGCCGGCCCTAGCCCGTATTACCGGCGACTACACCCTCACGCGCGGCAACACCGTGACGGTGAGTGCCAACATTAAGCCCCTGCTGCCCGTACCTGCCGACCGCATGGTGGTACACATGGTGGTGACGGAGCGGGAAACCCGCAACAACGCCCGCACCAACGGCGAAACCCGGTTCTACGACGTAATGAAGAAGATGCTGCCCAACCAGAACGGTACCAACATGCCGGCCACGGGCTCGGGCCAGACCTTCACCCTTAACCAAACCTTTAACATCTCGACCCTGCCCGCCTCGCAGGCCGTGGAGAACTTCGACAGCCTGCGGGTAGTGGTATTCGTGCAAGACCTGGTAACCAAGGAAATCTACCAGGGCGAGTACCTGAACCTGCGCAACCCGCTGGGCACCCGCCACGCACAAAGCGGCACGGCGTTCGAGCTGGCGCCCAACCCATCTACGGGCCAAACCACGCTCTACACCTCGCTGGCTCGCCCCGAAACCGTACGGGTGGAAGTGCTGGACGTGCTCGGCCGCGTGGTGCTGGAGCGCAAGCAGCTGGCGCTGGGCAGCGGTGCCCAGGAAATTCCACTGAACCTGACGCAGCAGGCCGCCGGCCTGTACACCGTGCGCCTGGTAACCAGCCAGGGCGTGCGCACCAGCAAGCTGACCCTGGAATAATGTTTGTGCTATAGCTTCGAGAGCCCGGCCAGCAGCCACCCCGGCTGGCCGGGCTTTTTGCTTTTCATCTTCGCTTCCCTCGCATGAGAAAAAATACGACTTTGTTAATGACAGCGGGCCTTCTGGCCCTTGCTGCCCCCGCTGCGCTGGCGCAGTCGGGCTCTTCGGCCCCGGCGCAGTCGGCCACCCCCAACGATGCGGACCTGAAAAGCCGCCGCCTGCCTGCCGTCACCGTGCGCTCACTCGATGGCAAGCCCGTTAGCACGGCTGCTTTGCCCGGGGTAGGGCAGGGCAAGCCGGTCATCATCAGCTTCTGGGCTACCTGGTGCAAGCCTTGCATCGCGGAGCTGACCAACATCCACGAGCTGTTTCCGGACTTGCAGAAGGACACCGGCGCCCAGCTGATTGCCATCAGCATCGACGACGCCCGCAATGCGGCCAAGGTAGGCCCCCTGGCCCGGGGCCGGGGCTGGGAGTACCCCGTGTACCTCGACCAGAACCAGGACCTGAAGCGGGCTCTGAACGTGAACAACGTGCCTCACACCTTTCTGCTGAATGGCGCCGGCGAAATCGTATGGCAGCACAACGCCTACAACGAAGGCGACGAGGCCCACCTCGTGGAGCTGGTGCGCAAAGTAGCCAAAGGCGAAAAAATCAGCCAGTAGCATAGCCCCGAGCTACCTGAAAATGCCTGCCGGAAGCGTATCTTTCGGCAGGCATTTCTATTTTTTATTCGATGACAAACGCCTACCGTAGTTTAGCGACTACTCTGGCCTGGGGCGGAACCCTGCTGCTGCCGCTGGCCAGCTTCGCCCAGAGTGGCAACGGGCTGCTGCAGGGCGCCCAGCTGCACGGCGACTTTCAGACCGACGTGCAGACCTACAAGGCCGACCCCGCCATTGGGGCGCCCGACGTGCCCGAGCGGCTGCGCAGCAACACCTTCGCCAACCTGATTCTGACTGCCGGCAAGTTCACGGCCGGCGCCCGCTACGAGGCCTACCTGCCTCAGCTGCAGGGCTTCGACCCCCGCTACCGGGGCCAGGGCGTGCCGTACCGCTTCGCCAGCTACGACGCCGGGCGCATCGCCGTGACGGTGGGCAACTTCTACGAGCAGTTTGGCAGCGGCCTCATCTTCCGGGCCTACGAGGAGCGCAACCTGGGCATCGACAACTCCATCGATGGGCTGCGGGTACGGGCCCAGCCCGTGCCGGGGGTGCGCCTCACGGGCGTTATTGGCAAGCAGCGCCGCTTTTTTGAGCAAAGCCCGGCCACGGTGCGCGGCATCGACGCCGAGCTGAGCTTAAACGAGCTGCTGCCGGGGCTGGACTCGGCCGCCACGCGCCTGACCGTGGGCGGTAGCTTTGTGAGCAAGTTCCAGGCCGACGACGACCCGGCCCTGGTGCTGCCGGAAAACGTGGGCGCCGGTGCGGCCCGCATCAGCCTCAGCAACGGCGGCTTTAACCTGAACGCTGAGTACGCCCGCAAAGCCAACGACCCCTCGGCAGCCAATGGCTTTATCTACCGCGCCGGCGAGTCGCTGCTCGTAACGGCTACCTACGCCCGCAATGGCTTTGGCCTGGTGCTGGGCGCCAAGCGGGTCGACAACATGGACTTCCGCACCGACCGCACGGCGGCATCCAACGTGTCGGTGCTCAACTTCCTGCCCGCCCTGACCAAGCAGCACACCTACATGCTGGCGGCCAGCATCTACCCCTACGCCACCCAGCCCCTGGGTGAGATGAGCGGGCAGGTGGAGCTTACCTACCACGTGCCCAGCGGCAGCTGGGGCGGTACCTATGGTACCGACATCGCCATAAACTTCGCGGCCGTCAACGCCATCGACAAGCAGGCCGCGCCCGACCGCAACACCAACAGCAGCAGCGGCTACGAGTCGGGCTTTTTCCGGGTGGGCGGGCCGGTGTACTTCCGCGACTTCAACGTGGAGCTGCACCGCCGCTTCAACAAGAAATGGAAGGCCAACGCCATGTACGCCCACTTTGTGTACAACAAAGATGTGGTGGAAGGGCTGGGGCAGGGCGCCTACGGCATTATCAGCTCCGACCTGGGCGTGCTCGACGTGACGTACAAGGTGTCGGCCAAGCACAGCCTGCGCAGCGAGGTGCAGGGGCTGTTTACCAAGCGCGACCAGGGCTCCTGGGCCATGGCGCTGCTGGAATACACCTACTCGCCGCACTTCTTCGCTACGGTGTACGACCAGTACAACTACGGCAACCCCAACCCGGCGCAGCAGATTCATTACATCACCGGGCAGGTGGGCTACATAGGCGGCACTACGCGGGTGGCCGTGGGCTATGGCCGCCAGCGGGCCGGCATTGTGTGCGTGGGCGGCGTGTGCCGCTTCGTGCCCGCCTCCAATGGCGCTACCCTGAGCATCACCAGCAGCTTTTAGAACTTAGTTAGTTGGGTTTTGGGCATTAGATTATTGATGCCAATGACCTAATAACGGATGTAAGCTGTTAACTGAATTATCTCGCGCTAGCTCCACAGAACCTAAGTCCTGGTATCTAAGACCAAAGACCTAACAACCTAAGCCCTGACATGAAACATCACTCCGCACTGCTGCTGCCCTTGCTGCTGCTGGCCTCCTCGCTGGCCCTGCTGCCGGGCTGTGATGTAGTTGAAAACCCCATTCCGCCCACCCAGCTGGTGAGCGCTGGCCGCCGCGACACGCTGCAGCTGGACTCGGCCGAGCGGGCGCGGCCGGTGCCGCTGCTTACCCAGCACGTGCTGCTGGAGGATTACACCGGCCAGTTTTGCGGCAACTGCCCCGCGGCCGGCACCGTGGCCAATGCCCTCAAGCAGCAGCACGGCGAACGGCTGAGTGTGCTTGAAGCGCACGTAACAACTTTCTTCGCCGGGCCCAAGGCCGACCCCAAGTACCAGACCGACTTTCGGACGCCCATTGTGAGCGACGAGCTCGACAATGTGTTTGGCCTGAGCAACCTGGGTTTGCCCAAAGGGGCCGTAAACCGGGCCCCGCTGCCGGGCTCGGCCGACGTGGTGCTGGACTACGCCAACTGGCCTGCCGCCGTAACGGCCCAGCTAAGCCAGACGCCCCAGCAGGCCCTGCGCCTGACTACCCTGTTTGCGCCGGGCTCGCGCCGGCTGCGCATGAAAATCAACAGCCGCTACCTCACGGCCCAGCCGGGCCGGCGCTTCCGCCTGGGCATCTACATCACCGAAGACAGCCTCCTGGGCTGGCAGAAGGACTACACGCGCACGCCCCAGGACATTCCCAACTTCCCGCACCGCCACGTGCTGCGCACGGCGCTCAACGGCACCTTTGGCACCCTGCAGGCGACCAACCCCACCGCAAACCAGGAGTTTACCAGCTACGTGACGTACACGCTGTCCACCGCCTGGAACGCCCGCCGCAGCTCAGTCATCGTGTTTCTGGCCGACGATGCTACCCGCCGCGTGGTGCAGGTAGCAGAAGAGCATGTGAAGTAATTGCCTGATGAGTTGTTTTTGGAGGAAGAGGAGATAAAGCGAGAAAGAGCGCCCAGCCTGGCTTAGGACGAGGCGCAACCTTGCTCATCCTTTCACCCCCACGCAACCTGCGCCCCAATACCAAAAAGCCCCACCGCCAGCTTTGGCAGTGGGGCTTTTTGCATCCGGAGGCCGGATTAACGGCCTGCTTGCATCTTGTCTTGTAATTAAGCGTATTCCATCTGCCTGGCTAAGCCAGCTTAGCAGCCTTTGAGCCTGAGCTTGTCCTGGGCTTTTTGGCTAAATCAGATGTAGAATAAAGCTAAAAAAGATATGCGTTTAATCACGGTACGTACCCCGGCAGGAGAAGGTAAGGAGGTTGTTAAAATCGCTCTTGCCCAGGGAATTGGCGAAGCAGTCGTTAGCATGGCAACTCTGCATCGTGCCGGTGAAGGGGAGGTAAGCCAAGACGTGGTGGACCTTGCTACGGCTACCCCGCTGGCAAAGCAATTTATTGAAGCCTTGTTGGAGGCCCCTTTTTATAATCCCACTACTTTTTCATTTACCATCCGGCACCCGGAGTCGCTCTTTGGGAGTAAGCCCCCCAAGGACGAGGCCCATCCCATTGCCCGGCCCACTACCGACGTTTATCAGGAGCTTTATCAGTTTATCAAAGTCACCTACAGTCTTGCGGGAAGAGTATTTATATCCGCCGTGCTCTTAGCTTATGGTATGGTGGAGAATTTCCTGCCTATCATCATTGCAGGACTTTTGTTTTTGCCTTTCCATCACCATTTGCTGGGCATTGCATTGGGGGGCGTCACCAAAGAATGGCGCTTTCTGGGGCAAGCCGCGCTGGCACTTGTGGTAAGTACGCTGCTTATATTTCTGGCGGGCATTTGCGTAGCGCTGGTATGCGAGCCGCCCATGCTTTTTGAGCTGAAGGGCTCAATGCTTGCCGGTATCGTATTGGCGGCTGTTATTGGGGTGGCAGCAGCGCTGGCTTCCATCGACGATGCCGGCCGAAGAGAGCTCATTGGCCTTGCGGCAACTGCGCACATCTCCATTTATCCTGCCTGGATTGGGTTGCAGCTTGTATATGGGGAAGCAGATTCACACAAGATTGTTGAGCACCTGGTGTCATTTCTTATCAATGTGGGAGTGCTCTCTGGCGCGGCCTTCCTTACTTACACCTTGACCGGGATGAAGGGAAGTGGTATCAGACGCTTTATTAAAGGACTGGCTGCTTAAGTAAGCAACCCTGCGATTTTACAACTCATATGCAGCCAGCTGTTTGTGCGGCTACCGACGAGGAAGGGGCATTCTGATGCCTGCCAAATCTCACTAAAAAGCCCCGCTACCAGCTTTGGAAGGGGGCTTTTTAAAATAGCGTATCGTCAGGGGCTGCGCCCTGGCAATCACAGGTTTTTATGCAGCGCAAAGGGCCATTGACCAGCAGCCAACCGCTCACTCAATCCCGGCCGGGCTATTCTGCACGTCGGGTACGGGTAGCTTCTTGGGGTGGCCGGCTTCGGGGGCCAGGTCATCAAAATGCTCTTCGAATAAGGCTTGCAGCATGCCATCCTTGAGGCCGATGTCGGGCACTACCATGTGGTTGACGTTGGCCCATTCCATGGCGGATAGGTAGATGTGGCCGGCCGGCACGATTACGTCGGCCCGGTCGGGGTTGAGCATGGCCACGTTTACCCGCTCACTCATGCTTAAGCCAGCGAGGCGGTTGATAACCAGCTCAATGCCGCGGCGGGTTACGTGTTTGCCGGGCGCAGCAGGGGTAAGGCTGTAAATCTTGTTGATGTTGCCGCCCGTGCCAATGGCGCGGGTGACGTGGTACTTGCGGGCGTATTCGCGCACCCAGGCTTCCATGCGGGCCCAGAGCTCGGCCTGCGCCTCGGTGTCCTTGCTGCCCCCTTCTTCCTCCTGCATGCGGCGAATGGAGCCAATCTCAAACGACTGGGCCGCTACCTTGTGGCGGTTGTGGTAGATGTTGAACTCCGTGCTGCCGCCGCCCACGTCGATGTGCAGGTAGTGCTTGTTGTCTTCCAGCACGTGCTCAATCACGCGGTTGATGTAGAAGGCTTCGTCCTGGCCGTGAATTATCTTGATGTCCATCCCCAGCTCCTGGCGTACCCGCTCGGCCAGCTCGCCGCCATTGGCGGCCGAGCGCATGGCCGACGTGGCGCAAATAAGGTAGTGGGCTACCTCGTGCACCTCCATCAGGAGCTTAAGGGAGTGCAGGAACTTAACAAACTTGTCCTGCTTGGCGGGGGAAATCTCGCCCGTGGCAAATACATCTTCGCCCAGGCGCATCGGAAAACGCACGTATTCTACGCGCTTCAGGCGGTAGCGGCCTTCGTAAAGCAACACTGCCGATATCTGACAACGCACCGCATTCGACCCAATATCAATGGCAGCAAGTTTTCGAAGGGGGAAGTTCATGCAGGAAGTAAAGTTGTATCAAAGCCCAAAGATACGCGGGGAGCGGAAGGGCAGTACTTGTGCGGGTGGGATGGCCCGCGGAAGGCGCAGAAGTATTCGCAGAAGGCACCGGGCGCGGAATACAGCGCTGCTTAGGCCCGGTACCCATGATGCTGGCTGTTACTTGTCGATGTTGAAGCCCACCCCAAACTGAATAAGCGGGTTTTCGGGCGACACCTGGTAGGAGATGGAAAAGGCCAGGGTTTCGACTACCGGCGCAATGTAAAAGCCGCCGCCGTAGCCGTCGTGCCAGCCGCCCGGCGAGCTGCCCTGGTAGTACACCCGGCCCCGGTCGTAGAAGCCAAACACGCCGTAATAAAACGGCAGAAAGCCGTTGCGAACCTGCCCCAGCGCCAGGCGAAGCTCCGTGTTTACGTACAGGCTCGCATCGCCGGTGAAGCGGTTGCGGTAGTAGCCGCGCAGGTTTTCGCGCAGGCCCAGCGAGGTCAGCTTGTAGAAAGGGATGTCGGCCGTGGGGCCGTGGTTGGCCGCGCCGCCACCTTTCAGCACCAGCGTAACGGGAATGCCCAGCCGGGTTGTGCCGTAGTACTCAGCAAAGCCTTGCGTGAGGCCGAAAATGCTTCGCGGCCCTTGCAGCTCGCGGTAGCTTTCGTGCCGGGCCTGCAGGCGCACCCCGCGGCGAGCAAAGCTTTGGCGGTCGCGGAAGTCCAGGTCGAGCAAGGCCTTGAGACCCAGCAGGCGCTGGGGCCTGGTGTTGGGGCGTATCAAGGTGCTGCCGGGCTCGGTGGGGGTGCGCTCAATTACATCGAGCAGGCTGTTTTCGGGGAAGCTGGAGGTGTAGTCTTCATAGGCCGGGCCCAGGCGCAGGGTGCTGCGCTGCCGGAAGCTGCGCTCCAGAAAAGCGTTGAAGGTGTAGCCCCGGTAGCGGGCCGTGTAAAAGCCATTGTCGTACCGCTCCTGGCTTATTTCGCTGTTGTTGCCAATGCCGAAGAAGTTATAGAAAGGGAAGTAGCTGCCGTAGCTGACCTCGGCACCGGCGTCGACCCGGCCGATGGCGTGGCGGTGGCGGGTGCTGGCCGTGAGCAGGCGCATGCCATTGCTGCTAGCCTGCACGTCGAAGGAGTAGAGGTTTTTATAGTCGGGCTTGCGGAAGCCTCGCCGGGTGAAGCTGACCCCCGCACCGGCGCCAAAGCCGTCGTTGCGGTTGTAGAACAGCGTGAGGCGGGGCAGGTAAGTGTTGTAGTCGAAGTGCTCCCGGTTGTAAGCGTTCACGTCGGGGCGGGTGGAGGTACGGTTGTCGGCCTCTGGTCCTAGCTGCAGGCTGGTGTCGGGCACGTCGTACACTTTGGTCAGGGTGCGCAGGCCGCTCACCCGGGACTCATCCACTACCTGGTCTTTGCCGCTGCCGCCAATAATGCGCACCAGAATGCTGCTGCGGGCCTGGCCAGTTACCTGGAATATGTCGCGTCCGTCGAAGCCATACAGGCATATTTCCTCCGTTTCGCGGGGCTTGAACGTACGGTCGAACAGGGCCGGGCCCACGGGGCTGTCGCCATCATGCGCCCGGTCGAACATCTGCACGTGTACCTGTCCATCGGCCAGGCGGTTCACTACAAATACTTCACCCTTGTTGCTGCCCAGCACGTCTACGCGGCGGGCCAGCAGCAGGTAATAATTATCGATAGCCGAAGGCAGCTGCTGTACCCGGGACTTCAGCTTGCGGTTTAAGTCCTGGCCTGATAAGCTTTGAATCTCAGTAGGTAGCTTGCCGGTAGCCTCGTCGATGGCGGCCGGCGTAATCTGGGTTTGGATGTAGCGGGCGGCTTCCTGCCACTGCTCGCGGCTGAGTCCCTGCAGCAGGAAGCGGTCCAGGTCCTTGGCAGGCCAGTTCAGGCTTTTCATGTCGCCGAATTTCTCCTCAAAGCCCTCGATGCTGCGCACGGCCCACTCGCGGTTTGCCAGGTAAGTAAGCAGGCCGTTCCATTGGGTAAAGCTTTGGTCGCGGTCGCGCGGAATGGGCCGGTAAAGGGTGCCCCCGCCTTCCTGCTTGTAGCCGGCCCATTTCCAGTTGTCTTCGTGCTTGCCGAAGTCGGCAATGAGCATGTCGAAGACGCGGGCTTTGGCCAGAGCCTGGGCATCTACCCGGTTGTCATGGTCTTTGTAGAGCTTACGGAACAGGCCAAAGCTGCGGGTTACGTCCTTGCTGTTGCCGAAGCCGGGCAGGTTGGGCTTGGGGTCGGTGGGCCGGTCTTCGAGCGTGCCCAGCAGGCCGGCGTACTGCTCCCGGTACGGGCCCAGCTGCTGGTTGTCGGGCAGGCGGAACAGGCGGGGGCGGGCGTGCAGGATGTCGGTCTTGTCGAGCAGGGAGCCAGCTACCACGGCCGAGTACGGGTGGGCCGTGGCCGTGACGTCGCGCAGAATGTCGGCCGCGATGGATTGGCGCAGCTCGGGCGGCAGGATTTTGGTTACGTCTTTATCTACCGAGCGGAACACGTACTCCGAGCTGTCGGCGGCAATGAGCTTGAGCGCAGTTGTTTGCCGGCCGCCACCTTTGCCATAAGGCCGCAGGCCACCCAGCTCGGTGCTTAGGTCGAGGGTGGGCACGGCCACTGGCTGAGTCCAGGAAGAGCGGTAGATGGGGCCAATAAACAGGCGCTTGGTGAAGCTGCCCTTGTACTGCGGCCCGGGAGCGAGGGTGGTTACGCTTTGGAACGGAGCATCGGGTTTGACGGTAGGTGGGGCTGTCGCCGCCAGCGGGCAGCTGCTGACAAACGCGTTAACCGGAATTTTGGGGTCGCCGCCGGGGCTGCAGGCCGAGCGAAACAAGGTGCTGGTGAATACCGGCTTGGCCGCCTCCTGGCCCGCAAACGTGTAGAAGGTGGCTTTCACCGTGCCATCGGTGGCGTATTCCAGCTGGGCAAAGCCTTCGGCGCTCTCGCTAAACAACGCATCACCCCGGGCTCCTACGTGCTGGCTTTCTACCAGGCTGCCAGCTACCAAATGGTAGTTGCCCTGAAAAGGGGTAAGCTGCAGGCTAAAGTCGTGGGCCGCGGCATATACCACGCCGGGGTTGCTTTGCAGGGTGTTGAGCAGCTCCCGGCGCAGCTCCTGGTAGCGCGGGTTGGCCAGGTCGCGGGGCGTGCCCACGTTCTGGCGGTAGGCGGCATACACCGTGCCGAGTACCGGCGGCAGCAAGTGGCGCGACAAGGGCTGGTGCCCGCCATATACGCCGTTGCTGATAACCGGGTGGTGGCCCACTACCAGCACGTTCTTGTCCTTGGTGTCGTCGATAACGTCCTGAAGCTGTTCGCGAAACTCCTGCTTGGTTAATGTTTTACAGTCGGTGTCCGGCGCCTCGGGCCGGTCGAAAGGATGGGTAAACCAGGGGGAGTTGATGGCCACCAGGCGCAGCTGCGGCGCCAGGTCAACCACCTCGGGCCCCGGGCAGCCATTGCTGGGCAGAAAGGCGTTCTGCCCCGGCAGCTGCTCTTCGATGTACTTCTCGAGGCGGCGCACCGCTTTCAGCCCCGGCCGGCCGGAGTTGGCCCAGTCCTTGTCGCCGGGCAGGAAATAGATACGGCCCTGGGGCAGGCCCTTCACCAGGGCAATCAGGGCATCGGCCCGCTCTCTGCCCGCCTGGGCCAGGGTGGTGTCGCTCTTTTTTGCCAAGCCGCTGTTGCTCACCAGGTCGCCCAGGTGTACCACCGTAAACAGGCCGCTGTGCTGCTCCAGCACCCGCCGAAGCTGCTGCAGGCGGGCTGCCGGCAGCTCAGCCTGGGCCGTGTTGCCAATTAGAAAGACGGTATGAGCCGGTGCCTGGGCAAATGAATACGCAGTACTGAGGAGGGCAAAGGCAGTGAGCAGGCAGCGCAGGTAGCGAAGCGACATAGAAAAAAGCGGTAAGCTTTCTTCTACGTCATAAAACGACCTTACGGTTGACTTTGGGCCGCACCCTCACGCTTTACGCGCTTCACTAGCTCGTTTCACTAGCCCGGCGCGAAGGACCAGCAACAGCATACAGGGCAGGGCCACCCAGAGCGCTTCACTGGCCAGCACCCGCAGCCCCCAGGAGCTAAAGAAAGCCCGAATGCCGATGGGCGACACCTTAATGGGCCGGAGCGGGAAAAAGTAGCGCTCCAGGTCGAAAGGACTGAAAAATGCCACCCCCAGGCCGCCGGTGGTTGCGGCATCCAGCACCCCATGCGAGGCGGTGGCCAGAAACAGCAGCAGCCACAGCCGCCCCGAGGGAGGGGCGCTGCGGGAGGGCAGCATTCGGCTGAGCAAGGCCAGCAGGGAGGCAACCGCTACGGCAGCCAGCAGAGAATGCGTTAGGCCGCGGTGGCCCCACAGGCTTTCGTAGGCCACCCCCAGCTTATAGCCGATGGCGTCGGCGTCGGGCAGAAAAGCGCAGGCGGCAGCCACCGCCCACCAGCGGGCGTGTCGCCGCTCCGGCAGCAGCAGGGCCGCAATGGTACCGCCGAGTATGGTATGCCCGAAGATGGAGGCCAAGGGAGTTATGAGTTATGAGTTATGAACGTGCCTTATCTTTTACTAACAACTAACAACTAACAACTAACAACTAAAAACCATCTGTCAACTCGCGCAGCACTCTGGGGACGCCGGTGCTGGCGGCTTCGGGTATGTAGCGTACGCCGGGTCGGCCCGCGGGCGGCTGGCTGGGGTCGATGACGTAGATGGGACTGCCGGCGGGGGCGTAGTGCAGCAGGCCTGCCGCCGGATACACCTGCAGGGAAGTGCCCACCACCAGCAGGACATCAGCAGTGGCGGTAATCTCTGCTGCATCTTCAATCAGGGGCACCAGCTCGCCAAACCACACAATGTGGGGGCGCAGCTGGGAACCATCCGGCGCCAGGTCGCCCACGTGGATGTCGCCGGGGCAGTCGTACACTTCCTGGGTGCGAGTGGAGCTCATCTGGTTGAGCATGCCATGCAGGTGCAGCACCTGGCTGGAGCCGGCCCGCTCATGCAGGTCGTCCACGTTTTGGGTGATGATGCTCACGCGCCAGCCGGGCGCTTCCTCAAAGCCGGCCAGGGCCAGGTGGGCGGCATTGGGGGCTACCTCGCGGGCCTGGCGGCGGCGCTGGTTATAGAACTCCAGCACCAGCGCCGGGTCGCGCCGGAAGCCTTCGGGCGAGGCCACGTCCTCCACGCGGTGGTTTTCCCAGAGGCCGTTGGAGTCGCGGAAGGTGCGGATGCCAGACTCGGCCGAAACGCCGGCGCCGGTGAGAACTACGAGGTGCTTGGGGGTGGGCATGTGCAAAGGAAAGGATAAGGCAAAAGTAGCCTTTCAGAAGGGTAAACCAGCTGGACGTGCTGCTTTCTGTGGCCGCGCCATTGGCTTTACGCTTTAGCAGCACCAGCAGGATAAGCTGGGGCTGTCCGCGCAAAAGCATCCTGAGAAGGAGCGGGCAGGGTTTAGCCTCCGGCGGGTGGCATACCCGTTTTTTATATGGAACCAGAGCCGGCTGCTGCTCTTGCGGCGCCCACTGAGCGCCCTGCCTCAGCACGGGGAAGAGAGACCCGCGTCCGTGCTGGTACGGAGGAGGTAGACGGGAATAAATAGGGGCTGCCGCGGATTGTCTGCTCCGTTGTGCGCCAGCAATTTTGCTAGCCATAACCAGCCACAGAGATGCGTCAGCTTTACATACCCACTTCCTTTGCCGGCCTGCTGCTGGCCTTGCTGCTTCCCGCTACCCTCGCCGCTCAAACGCCGGAGCAGCAGCGTCAGGCGGCCAATAAGCTTATTGAGCAAGACAAGGTTGAGGAAGGTATGGCCCGCCTCAATGTGCTGCTCAAGGCCCACCCCGGCTTTGGCGAAGCCCTGGCCGACCGGGGCTGGTACCATTACCAGCTCAACCACGCCGAGCCGGCCCTGGCCGACCTGGCCGCAGCCGAGAAGGCCCTGCCCACCCGCGACGACCTTCCCTTTAAGCGCAGCCTGGTGCTGAGCCAGCTGCAGGGCGACTACACGGGCGCCCTGCAGGCCATCAGCCAGGCCATCCGGCTCAAGCCTATTGGCACGTACTACTGCTTCCGGGGCCAGTACTTCCTGGAAAAAGGACTGGCCGACCGGGCCTTGGCCGATGAGGAAAAAGCCATTGAGCTGCGCAAAGACTACGACGAAGCCTACCTGCACAAAGGCCACGCCCTGTTTACCCTGCAGCGCTACGCCGAGGCCCTGACCGCCTACGAAAAAGCCTACCAGCTGCGCCCCGCCCTCGACGATGCCCTTATCAGCCAGGGCGTGGTGCTGGAGCGACACCTGGGCCAGCCGGAAAAAGCCCTGGCCATCTACCGGCAGGCCCAGAAAGAGTTTTCGGGCCTGGTGCGGCCCTTCACGCAGGAAGCGGGGTACTGGTTAAGCCGTCAGGACTGGAGCCAGGCCCAGGCCGCCGCCCGGAAAGCCACGGCGATGGCCCCGCGCAATGCCGAGGCGCACAACTTTCTCGGGCTTGCTGCCTACAAGCTCAAGGATTACAGCACAGCCGAAGCCGGCTTCCGCCAGGCCTGGCAGCTGAATGCCTATAACGCCTCCTACTGCGCCAATCTGTGCGGCGTGCTGGAAGACCAGAAGCGCTTTTCCGAGCAGCTGCAGGCCACCGAGCAAGGCCTGACCAAGCACCCAGACGACCCGGCCCTGTATTTCTACCGGGCCCGGGCCCTGGATATGCTGAACCGCCCCCAGGAAGCAGAGCAGGCCCGCGCCAAAGCCCGCGAGCTGGCTACTGCCCAGGGCAGAGGCAGCGAGCCTGGCAAGTAATGTCCAGACCTTACTCAGCTAGTAATTTAAAGATGATAAGTTACTTACGTTACCTGATGCCCCTCGCAGCCGCGCTGCTGCTGGCCCAGCCCGGGGTGGGCCAGTCCCGCAAGCCAGCCCCTGCGGCCCCCAAAGCAGCGGTTGGCCCGGCTCCCAAAGCAGCCGCCCGCCCGCCCGCTAAAAAGGCCCGGCCCGTGGCCAGCGTAGGGGACTCCGAGCCCTGCTCGCATTACACCCCGGTCGTATTTAAACCACTCAACCGGGAAAGGTTTTCGCCTGTGCTTAGCTTGCAGCCCAGCGAGCTGAGCCGCCTGGCCATGGTGGGAGGGGAGTACCCCCAGGCGTCGGGGGTAAGTGTGCAGGAGGGACGCCTGCGCGTGACCTTCAGCAAAGCCGTGTACTACGGTGCCCTCAACCTGACGCCCCTGCTGAAAGGGCCCTGGCGCCAGGCAGCCGACCACAAGGAACTGTTGCTGGAAGTAGAAATGCGCCGCACCCGCTTCAACCCCGATGCCAGCGGCAGCCTGTCCTGGCGCGACTCTACAAAGGAAGAGCGCGGCATTGAAATAGGCTGGTCGGCAGAAGGCAACTGCCCCTCTAGCTTTTCTGCTTACCACCCCCACCGGGGCGGGCCCTATGGGCAGCTCGCCCCGGAGAAGTCTGCCGAGCCGGCGTCGCACTCGGTGGGCTGGCTGCTGCGCCGCGACACCTTGTTTGCCGTAGTTGATGGCGCCATTGCGGGCGTGTACGGCGCCAACGGCACCCCCAACGGCCTGGGTGGCCGCGATGCCCGGCAGCTGCTGCTAACCTACACCGGCGGGCCCGGGCAGGCACTCGAAATCACTCAGGTGCGCTTGTCGGAAGGAGCCGAGGCCCTTTCGGCCCCCTTACTGGCCCTGCGCGATGCGCAAAAGCCCGCCGCCCGGCCCCCTGGTCTGGAGCTGGTAGCCGAGCGCACCGCGGAAAACATTCGCCAGGAGCAGGAAGCTCCGGGCACATTTAGCTATGTAGTGAAGGACGGACGCCTGGAAGTAAGCTCAACTGCGAAGGACAGCTACTCCGATACCTGGTTGACCCGACTGCGCCTATCCCGCACCATCGCCGAGGCCATTATGGCACGAGTGGCCGAACAGCCCGTACTGCTGGAAGTGAAGTCGCAGTTGGTGGGCGCTGGCCTCAAAAATCGCAGCAGCATTCAGCTGAGTTTGGGCAATGGACTTCTAGGCCTGTTTTACAGCGGCGAGCAGCCGGGCTGGCAGCTGCGCCAGAGCGGCGCGGGCGTAAACCAGTCGGGCCCGGTACTGGGCGCCGCCGGCGACATGCACACCTGGGGCTTGTTTATGCACCGCGACAGTGCCCGCGTGTACGTCGACGACCGGCCGCTGGGCGGGCCGTTTGCCATAAAGGCCCTGCTTGATACATGGAAACGTAATCAGTTTGCCAGCAATGTTCTGGAGCTGCGTGGGCAGCAGCCGGGCGCCATTGCCATCTACTCGGTGCGTGTGTACGGCCAGGAGGAAGCCCGCTTCGCCGCGCAGCGCAAGGCAGCTGCTGAGGCCCTGGCTGCCAAGCAGGAAGCCGAAACGAAGGCCCGCCTGCTGGCCGAAGCCCAGGCGCGCCAGGCGGCTCTGGATGTGGTGAACCGCCAGCATGCCGAAAAGCTGGCTGCCGAAGAGCGGGCTGCGGCAGCCAGCCGCAGCACGTCCACTTATTCAAGCTCCGGCAGCTCTTCTTCCGGCAGTTCGGGCAGCTCCTCCTCCGGCCGCTTTAGCTTCTCTACGGCCGATATGAGTGCTTTCAGAAAAACCACTGTATGCCTGGCCCTGCTGCGCTCCGACAACACCATCCGCAGCATCGAATGTTTTGAATATCCCAGCGGCACCAGTAAAGCCGAAGCCTTGCAGCGGGCCCGCAATGCATTGCAGCTGAGCGAAGAAACCGGCGTGTACTTTTCCACCAGCACCTGTGACATAGCCAGCGAAAGCGCCAAAAGCTACTTCCGCAATGCCGGCGGCTACCGTACCAATGTAACCTGCCACTAGCTCTACGTCTGCATTGCCATGAAGCACCTCGGTTTATTGTTGGCCTGCAGCCTGACGGCTTTGGGCCTGGGCGCCCAGGCCCAGTGCCTGAAAGGGGACTGCCAGAACGGGCAGGGCACGTTCGACTTTGGCTACGCCACCTACACCGGCCAGTTTAAAAACGGCAAGCCGGAAGGGCAGGGGACCATGGATTACGGGGGCGGGGAAAGCTTCCGGGGTGCCTTCGTGAACGGGCAGGAGCACGGGGCTGGTACCTTCACCAAAAACGGCCAGCAAACGGCCGTGTATTACAAGTCCGGCCAGCGCCAGAGCACCGCCCCCCCGGTGGCCGTGGGGGGCAACATTCGGGTGGAGGGCTGCCAGAGCGGCGACTGCTACAACGGGCGCGGGGTGCAGCTGCAAGCCAGTGGGGCCCGCTACGAAGGCCAGTTCCGCAACGGGCAGGCAGAAGGACAGGGCACCGTCACCTTTCCCAGCGGCCAGCATTTCAGCGGCACCTTTGCCTACGGACACCCCCACGAAGGTACTTTCACGTATGCCGACGGAATAAAGTACGTAGGCACCTACGACGATGCCGGCCGTGAGCTGAACGGCTACTACGTCAACCACAACGGCACGCGGGTAGAAACCAGGAGTGGCCGGGTTGTGATGCCTCCGGCGCCCAAAGTTTGGGTGCAGACCCAGGAGAAGTGCAGCGCCTGTGAAGGCAAAGGCAGCGTGGCCCAGGTTGGTAAGCCCCACAGCTACACCATTGGCGGTACCTACACCACTGATGGCTACAACAACCGCCGCTGGATTCAAGAGCCGCAGACTTATACCAGCAAAGGCCTGACCACCTATTGGCCCTGCAGCAAGTGCGGCGGCAAGGGCAGCGTGGCCGGGCAGAAGCTGCAGGAGCTAAAGTAGAGCCGGCCTTCTCTTCGAACACAAGCAGCGCCAGCAGTACTCAGCGCATGATTTTACCGCGTAAGTCCCAGTGGCTGGACTTCACCGCTACCCCATCAGGTTCCCGCTTGATGGTGCGGGTGTAGTACTCGCCGGCAATCAGCCCATCGGGGCGGCGCTTGCCAAAGTACAGCCGTACCGGCTCGCCGTTTTCGTTGGTAACGAAGGTGATGTCATAGCCTTTGAAGACATCATCGATGCGGGTAGAGGGCTCAAACGACTTGCTCAGTTTTTTGTCTAGTTCGGGGTGGAGGGGCATGGCTGCGGGAAAAATGTTCGGCGCTTCTACGGCCGCATTTCCTGCCAGGGTTTTCAGGCTGCCGGGCCAGCCCTGCTGTGGTGCCTAGCACTATAATGGCTGCCAGCTGCTTGCGGGATGCGCCATTCTCAAAACCGCGCCAGCTCGTTGGTGCCGAAGGTCCACTCGGGGGTGCCTACCTGGCCGTCGGTCACGTCGGGTACGGCAAACCAGGCTCCGTTGCGCAGCGCCGGCTCTTCAGCATACAGGTTTTTCAGCACGTGAATGTTTTGCGCCGGCATGTAGCTCTGCGCCAGCAGCATGTACTTCTGCTTCGTTTTGGGATTTTCGGCCACGTCTACTACCAGCACGGCGTGGCCCGGCGCTCCGCCGTGAATCAGCACGTCGCCGGGCTGGATGCCGGCCAGTGGCACCGGCCGCAGCTCCCGGCTTAGCGACAGCGTGCCGGCGTAGCCAAAGGTGGGGATGAGGTAGCGGCCCAGGGCCTCGTGCGTTGGCTTCTCAACCGCTTTGGGGGCGGGGGTTACTTCCTCGCCCCGCACCTTAAACGTCTTGCCGCCCACATAGTCCGAAAACCAGAAGTCGTAGCCGGTGGTCAGGTGAAAGTGAATTTTGTTGGGGTCCTGGGCAAACAGGTACTCGGCCCGCAGCCGGATAACGGCATCGGCGCACTGCTGCAGGTCGAGTTTGCCAATATCGATGTTGACCACGGCGGCCACCACATCCTGCCGGTTTTTTGCAGAGCCATCGTAGTGGCGGGCCGGGGTGCCGGCTGGCAGCAGGGGCAGCCAGCGCAGCCACTCGCCCCAGGAGCCGGCTGGCACGGGCACCCGCTGGGTGCCGGCCGGGGCAGGAAACCGGGTCGCCACGCTCAGCCCCATGGGGCCGGGCCCGGGAAGCCAGGGGTAGGCCAGCGCCGCGGGGCGCAGGGGTGGGGCCTCCGGGAGGGCCACATCTGCCACCGCGGCTTTCGTGGTGGCGGGCTCGAGCGCACCACAGGCCAGCAACAGGGGCAGGATGGGTAATAGCAGTCGGGTTCTCATGAAAGCAAGGTAGCAATGTGCCGGCAAGGCGCACGGGTACTGACCGGGCTTGAACGCCGCCAACCGGGCTTTATTTCGCATCCGGGTCTTTCATCCTTGCGCAGCCCGAAAAAGGCTAAACCTCAGCGGGGCCTATTATCGAAGTAGCCCGCCCATTCCAGCGGAGCGTCGGCGTCGCCCAGGCACCGGCGCAGCACCTGGGCGGCTACCCCCTCGAAGTTGTCGCTGTTGCTGAGCAGCAGCAGCGCCAGCTTTTTGCGGGGGTAGCTGAGGGCGAGGTTCTGCCAGCCATCGGCGTGCCCGCCGTGCGAAAAGGCCGGGCCGTACTTAGACGTAAATACGCTCCAGCCCAGCGCCCAGGCCAGAGCCTGCGGATGGGGCTGCCGGGCCAGGCTGTCGCGCCGCGGCCCCCAGCCCCGCTGGCTTGTCACGGCCACCTGCGGCCTCAGGTATTCCCGGTAGGCTTTCCGCGAAAGCCCTTTCCCGGCCAGTACCTGCCGCAGGAAGGCGGCGTAGTCGGTCGGGGTTGTCACCATCGAGCCGGCGGCCCGGGGGCTGCTGCGCTGCTGGGCCCCCAGCCCCTTGCCGGCAAAGTCGTGCCCCACTGCCCGGTTGGCGGCAAACTGCGGCTGCCACACCAGGCTGGTGCGGGCCATAGCCAAGGGCCCAAACACTTCCCGCTGCGCCAGGGTCTGCAAATCGAGCCCGGTTTTTTCGGCCATCACTACGCCCAGCAGGTTGTAGCCCTCGTTGGAGTAGAAGAAGCGGCTGCCGGGTGGGGCAATGGTGGCCAGCTTCTCCCCATAAAAGCCCCTCAGTATGGGCAGGCCGCTGCTATGGCTCAGCAGCATGCGGGCGGTGATGCGCGCAAATGCGGGGTCCTGGGCCAGGTCCTGCCACTTCTCGTAAGCCCCGATCGGCTGCTTAAGGTAGCGGCAAACGGGGGTGTCGAGCGCCAGAACTCCCTGGTCGACGAGGCGCAAAAACAAGTAGGCGGCCAGGGGCTTGGTCAGCGAGGCCGCATAGGAAACCGTTTCCCGGTCGAGCGGCTGCCCGGTGCTTCGGTCTTTGGTGCCGAAGTACTGCTCGTATACTACCCGCCCATGGTCCAGCACCAGCACCGACAGGCCCGCCACCCCGGCCGAGTCCACCACCCGCGTCAGTTGGTTAGTGAGCTGGTCGGCCGGGATGCCGGCCCCGCGCAGATGCCGGACCACCAGGCTTCCCTGGGCCGGGGAAGTAAGCGAAATAAGCCAGAATATAAGGGTGGCGAAGTAGGTTTTCATGAGCGCAGGCCGGCCGGGATGCTAACCGGCCAGCAAGTGCAAAAGTCAGACAATCAGCTGCAGATGGTGCCGACGCCCGGCCGACATTTCCCCGAAATCTGCCCGCCAGCAATACTTCTACCTGCCTTTCAGCAACGGCAGCGATAGGGGGTAGCAGGCCGGCTGCCCCCGCCAGGCCCGCCGGGCATTCCGGATGCTAAACCCCACAATAAGTCCGTAGCATAAGCCGAGCAGCAGCAGGCCCACCGGGAAATACAGCACGAGCAGCACCACGGCCACCCCAATTCCGAAGGTCATCGTAGCCTGAAAATTCACTACTGCCGGGGCGTGCGCGTCGTAGCACCGGTTGTCCGTGCGCTTATACAGCCAGTAGAAGAGTGGGGCCAGCACGTTGGCAAAAGGAAGCAGCAAGCCCAGCAAAGGCAGCAGGTGGAGCAGCATCAGGTTTGACCCGGCAACCGTCGCCTTCGGCCCGTCAGCAAGCAGCTCAGGATTCTTCATCAGGTCCTGCACCGGTAGCTCCAACGCTCCCGCCAGCAAGCTTAAGGTGCTCAGGTGCGGGGCCCCGCTCCCCGCTTCTATTCGTTGAATGGTGCGGGTGGTAACGCCCGCGCGCTCGGCCAGCTGCTCCTGGGTTAAGCCCCGCTGCTGGCGCTGTAAGAGTAGATTTCGGGCAACGGCTTCCTTATCCATGGCTGCAAAGGAAGTAGCGCAAACCCTGAAGTTCGCGTCCCAGAGCGACAATCGTGCAGCAATGCGTAATACAAGCCTGCCGAAGGCATCCCCGGAACATAAGCACATAAAAAAGTCCCGCCGAAAAGCGGGACTTTTTTATGTCGGGCCAGTGCCTATTTCTTGGCTGGTGCTTTTTTAGCAGCCGGCTTCTTGGCGGTTGCCTTCTTGGCCGTGGGCTTTTTCTTCGCCGGCGTGTCCGAGTCTTTCTCGGCCTTGGCCGGCTCGGCCTTTTTCGCGAAGCGGCCTCCTTTGGCGGGCTTGTCGGGCGTAGCGGCGGCCAGCTCCAAGCAGCGTTCCAGCGTCAGCCCGGCCGGCTCTTCGCCCTTGGGAATCTTTACGTTCTTCTTGCCACACACGATGTAGGGGCCGAAGCGCCCGTTCAGCACCTGCACGTCGGGGTTTTCCGGGAAGGCCTTGATGAGGCGCTCGGCTTCGGCCTTGCGCTTGGCTTCAATCAGGGCCACGCCTTCCTCGGCCGTGATGGTGTGCGGGTCCTGCTCCTTGGTCAGGGAGTAAAACTTGCTGTCGTGGCGGATGTAGGGGCCAAAGCGGCCCAGGGCGGCCGTCATGTCCTTGCCTTCGAACTCGCCCACCACCCGCGGCAGCTTAAACAAGTCCAGGGCTTCCTCCAGCGTAATGCTTTCGATAAACTGCCCTTTGCGCAGGTTGGCATACGCCGGCTTGGTTTCGCCCTCGGCCTCGCCGAGCTGCACATAAGGCCCGAAGCGGCCCAGGCGGGCAATGATTTTCTCGCCGGTTTCGGGGTGCACGCCAATCTCGCGGGTGCTGCCCAGGGTGCTGCGCTCAATGTCCTGCCCGCGCTCGATGGTTTCGTGGAAGGTGCCGTAGAAGCCGGCCAGCATCTGCCCCCAGTCTTCGTGGCCATTGGCAATCTGGTCGAATTCGTCTTCTACCTTAGCCGTGAACTGGTAGTCCACAATCACGGGGAAGTGCTCCACCAGGAAGTCGTTGACCACCATGGCCGTATCGGTCGGAAACATCTTGGCTTTCTCGGCGCCGTAGTTCTCGGTTTTTACTTCGGTTTGCACCTCGCTGCCTTCCAGCGTTAGCACGTGAAACTTGCGCTCCTTGCCCTCGCGGGTGTCTTTCTCCACGTAGCCGCGCTTCTGAATGGTGCTGATGGTGGGGGCGTAGGTAGATGGTCGGCCGATGCCCATTTCCTCCAGCTTCTTTACCAACGAGGCTTCGGTGTAGCGGGCCGGGGGCGAGGTAAACCGCTCGGTGGCGCTCAGGCGCTGCAGCGGCAGGCCCTGGCCCACCGTCAGCGGGGGCAGCCCGCGCGAGAAGCTGGATTCACCGTCCTGCTGCTCGTCCTCGTCGTCCTTGCTTTCGGAGTACACTTTCAGGAAGCCCTCGAAGGTAATAACCTCCCCAGTGGCCGATAGCACCACACCCGGCTGGGTGCTGATGCCAATCGTAGCCGTGGTGCGCTCCACCGTGGCTTCCGCCATCTGCGAGGCCATGGCGCGCTTGCGAATCAGGTCGTACAGGCGCTGCTCCTGGCTGTCGGCCCCCGCCTTCACCAGCGAGAAGTCGGTGGGGCGAATGGCTTCGTGCGCTTCCTGGGCCGACGACGACTTGGTTTTGAACGTGCGGGTATGCGCATACTCAGCGCCATACGCCGCCGTGATGGACGCCCGGGCGCCCGCCAGTGCTTCTTCCGACAGGTTGACCGAGTCGGTACGCATGTAGCTGATTTTGCCGGCCTCGTACAGCTTCTGGGCCACGCTCATAGTTTGAGCTACCGAGAAGCCCAGCTTACGGGAGGCTTCCTGCTGCAGGGTAGAGGTGGTGAAGGGCGGCGCAGGGCTGCGCTTGCCCGGCTTCTTATCAAGGCTTTCGATGCTATAGCTGGCACCGGCGCAGCGGGCCAGAAAGCCCTCGGCTTCCTCCCGGGTCTTGAACCGGGTGGGCAGCTCGGCTTCCAGCACGGCCCCGCGGCCGGCATCGAAGCGGGCCACCACGCGGTAGGCGCTGCTGCTTTTGTGCTGGCTGATTTCGCGCTCCCGCTCCACTACCAGGCGCACGGCTACCGACTGCACGCGGCCGGCCGAAAGGCCCGCCTTTACTTTCTTCCACAGCACCGGGCTCAGCTCAAAGCCCACGAGGCGGTCGAGCACCCGGCGGGCCTGCTGGGCATTCACCAGGTTCAGGTCGATTTCCCGGGGCGTGGCAATGGCGTTGAGAATGGCGCTTTTCGTGATTTCGCGGAATACGATGCGCTTGGTCTTGGCCTGGCTCAGGTTCAGAGTCTCGGCCAGGTGCCAGCTGATGGCTTCGCCTTCGCGGTCGTCGTCACTTGCCAACCACACCATTTCGGCTTCCTTGGCTAGTTTTTTCAGCTGGGCAATTAATTCTTTCTTGTCGGACGAAACGACATACGTCGGCTTAAAGCCGTTGGCAATATCAACGGCGTTGTTGTCCTTGGGCAGGTCCCGCACGTGGCCGTAGCTGGACTTCACCACGAAGTCCTGGCCGAGGTAGCCTTCAATGGTTTTGGCCTTGGCCGGCGACTCGACGATTACTAAATTCTTGACCATGTGGGCGGGTAAGAGTTGGGCAGAAAGGAAAGGGAACTAAACAAACAACGAATGCCCTTTGCTAAAAGTTGAAATTGGCCGCAAAGATGCCGGAATAATCCCAGCGGAGCGCCGCCCCGAGCAAGAATCTCGCCGGGATAGTTTCAATACCTTACCTAAAACGGGTTCTTTTCTCAATTGGCTGGCTCTACAGCCTACCTTTGTTTATTCCCGCCAAAGGGCCTTACTTTCGCCTTCTATTTCCGCCCCTCCTTCGATTTCGTCTCCTTCCTTACTATATGGCTAAAGCTAAACCCACCCCGGCTCTTACCGCCAGCCCCGCAGCTCCGGCCGATACACCGGAGGCTACCGTCGGTACCCCGGGCTCTTCGGCCGCTAAGGCCGGGAAGGCATCCGGAACGTCGTCTGCCGGTGCCAACATGGCTATTGATACGATACGCACCTCCAGCGACCAAACCCGGAAGCGCGGCATTAAACGAGGCTCCGAGGACTCGCAGGACCCCGGCTATATCAACGAGCAGCTAAACCGCGTCCTGTTTGCCCTCGACGCCTTTAAAAAGGGCGACGTTTCGGTGCGCCTGACCAAACAAAACGACGACATCTTCGCCGAAATCGCCGAAGCCTACAACTCCATGGTGGAGATGATTGGCGGCGTAGGCGGCGAGGTGTCGCGCATCTCCAAGGTGGCCGGGGTAGAGGGTAACCTCAAAGCCCGCGCCTCGGCCGAAGGCGCCGCCGGCTTCTGGCGCGACATGATTAACAACATCAACGGCCTGGTAGACTCCATCGCCGTGCCGGTACTCGAAGTAGGCAAGGTACTGAAGAACATCAGCCGTGGTAACCTGGACGAAAGCTTCCAGATTCCGGTATCGGGCGACTTCAAGGTGATGGCCGAAACCATCAACAAAACCATTGATAACCTCAACATCTTCGCCGGCGAGGTAACCCGCGTGGCTCAGGAAGTAGGTACCGAAGGAAAGCTGGGTGGCCAGGCCTCTGTACCAAACGTTGGTGGTATCTGGAAAGACCTCACCGACAACGTAAACAACATGGCCTCGAACCTGACTTCTCAGGTGCGAGACATTGCCAACGTAGCCACGGCCGTAGCCAAAGGCGACCTGAGCCAGAAAATCACGGTAGATGTAAAAGGGGAGTTCCTGCAGCTGAAGCAGAACCTGAACCAGATGGTGGACTCGCTGAACCTGTTTGCCGGCGAGGTAACCCGCGTGGCCCAGGAAGTAGGCACCGAGGGTAAGCTGGGCGGTCAGGCCGTGGTACCAAACGTGGCCGGTGTATGGAAAGACCTGACGGATAACGTGAACAACATGGCCTCGAACCTGACTTCTCAGGTTCGAGACATTGCTAACGTAGCAACCGCCGTAGCAAAAGGCGACCTGTCGCAAAAGATTACGGTAGACGTAAAAGGGGAATTCCTGCAGCTGAAGCAGAACCTGAACCAGATGGTGGACTCGCTGAACCTGTTTGCCGGCGAGGTAACCCGCGTGGCCCAGGAAGTAGGCACCGAAGGCCGCCTCGGCGGTCAGGCCGTGGTGCCGAACGTGGCCGGTGTATGGAAAGACCTGACGGATAATGTAAACAACATGGCCTCGAACCTGACTTCTCAGGTACGAGACATTGCCAACGTGGCAACCGCCGTAGCCAAAGGCGACCTGAGCCAGAAAATCACGGTAGACGTTAAGGGCGAGCTGCTTCAGCTGAAGCAGAACCTGAACCAGATGGTGGACTCGCTCAACATCTTCACCGGCGAGGTAACCCGCGTGGCCCAGGAAGTAGGCACGGAAGGAAAGCTGGGTGGCCAGGCCTCCGTACCCAATGTGGCCGGCGTATGGAAAGCCCTTACCGACAACGTAAACGACATGGCCGCGGCACTTACCTCGCAGGTACGTGACATTGCCAACGTGGCCACTGCCGTAGCCCGCGGCGACCTGAGCCAGAAGATGACGGTAAACGTGAAGGGCGAAATCCTGGAGCTGAAGAACATCCTCAACCAGATGGTGGACTCGCTCAACATCTTCGGCGACGAAGTAACCCGCGTGGCCCGCGAAGTAGGTACCGAAGGAAAACTCGGCGGCCAGGCCGTGGTGCCCCGCGTAGGTGGTACCTGGAAGGAGCTGACCGACAACGTAAACACCATGGCTTCGAACCTGACTTCTCAGGTACGAGACATTGCCAACGTAGCCACCGCCGTATCGAAAGGTGACCTTTCGCAGAAGATTACGGTAGACGTAAAAGGCGAGCTGCTCGACCTGAAGGACAACCTGAACCAGATGGTGGACTCGCTGAACATCTTTGCCGGCGAAGTAACCCGCGTGGCCCGCGAAGTGGGTACCGAAGGTATTCTGGGCGGCCAGGCCAACGTGCCGAAAGTAAGCGGCACCTGGAAGGATTTGACGGACAACGTGAACACGATGGCCTCGAACCTGACCTCGCAGATGCGCGACATCGCCAACGTGGCCACCGCGGTAGCAAAAGGTGACCTCTCGCAGAAAATCACGGTAAACGTGCGCGGCGAGCTGCTGCAGCTCAAGGAGAACCTCAACGAAATGGTGGACTCCCTAAACACCTTCGGTGACGAAGTAACCCGCGTGGCCCGCGAAGTGGGTACCGAGGGTAAGCTGGGCGGCCAGGCGAGCGTGCCGAACGTTCGCGGTACCTGGAAAGACTTGACGGACAACGTAAACACGATGGCCCTCAACCTGACTTCTCAGGTGCGAGACATTGCCAACGTGGCAACCGCGGTAGCAAAAGGCGACCTGAGCCAGAAAATCACGGTAGATGTAAAAGGGGAGTTCCTGCAGCTTAAGGAAAACCTGAACCAGATGGTGGACTCGCTGAACCTGTTTGCCGGCGAGGTAACCCGTGTGGCCCAGGAAGTAGGCACGGAAGGAAAGCTGGGTGGCCAGGCGAGCGTGCCGAACGTGGCCGGTGTATGGAAAGACCTGACCGACAACGTAAACACCATGGCTGCCAACCTGACTACTCAGGTACGAGGCATCGTGAAGGTAGTAACGGCGGTATCGAAAGGTGACTTGACCCAGAAGCTGACCCTGCAGGCGAAAGGCGAAGTGGCCGACCTGGCCGACACCATCAACCGAATGGTGGACGACCTTAACCGCCTCGCGTCGGAAGTTAGCCGCGTGGCAAAGGTGGCCGGTGTGGAAGGCAAGCTGACGGAACGCGCTACGGTAACGGGTGTATCGGGCAGCTGGAAAGAGCTGGTGGATACCCTCAACGCCCTGCTCGAATCCATTGCCTCGCCGGTACTCGAAGTATCCCGTGTGGTACGCGCCATCTCGGAAGGCGACCTGACGCAGTACGTGGACGTGCCCACCACCGGCGACATCCTCGCCATGGCCAGCGCCCTGAACCTCGCCGTCGACAACCTGAACGAGCTGCTCGGCGAAATCAACGAGTCGTCGCAGATTGTGGGTACTTCCTCGGAAGAGATGGCCGGCAAAGGTCAGGAGATGAGCCGCGTAACCGTCGACGTGGCCCTGGCCATGCAGCAGATGGCCGAAGGTGCCCAGAACCAGGCTTTGAAAACCGACCAGGCCTTCAAGCTGATTGAAGAAATCATGCAGGCCACCAAGGAAACGGCCAACAAGGCCGATGTGGTGAACAAGGCCGCTATTCTGGGTGAGCAAACCTCGCAGCTGGGTCTGAAAACAGTGGCTGAAGTGGTAAAGAACATGGAGGAAATCTCCAGCGCCGCCGTGCAGACCTCGCGCACCATCGAAGTACTGAGCACCCGCTCGCAGGAAATCAGCAAGTCGCTGGGCGTTATCACCGACATCGCCTCGCAAACCAACCTGCTGGCACTGAACGCCGCCATCGAAGCCGCCCGCGCCGGGGAAGCCGGCCGCGGCTTCGCCGTAGTAGCCGAGGAAATCCGCAAGCTGGCCGAAGGCTCCCGCAAGTCGGCCAACGAGATTGCCACCCTGGTAGAGGACGTTAAAAAAGATACGACCTCGGCCGCAACTGCAATTTCGACCATGGAAGGCCGGGTACTGAAAGGAAAGAACGCCACCTTCGAGGCCAGCTCGGCCTTTAAGAACATTGCCACCAGCTCGGGCGAAACGCTCCGCACATCCCGCGACATCCTCACGGCCACCGAGGTACAGAAAACCTCGATTGGCGACGTGGTGAAGTACGTGGAAGAAGTGGTAGCCATTGCCGAGCAGACGGCCACCGGCACCCAGCAGGTGGCCGGCACGGCCAAGCAGCTCTCCACGGCCATGCAGGAGCTGACTACCAGCTCGCAGCGCCTCACCGACATTGCCGACGACCTGCAGGCTGGCCTGGAAACCTTCCAGCTCAGCTCCTACGAGCCCGAGCCGGTGATGGTGCGCCGCTCTGCCGGCAGCCGCAACGGCAATGGGAACGGCTATAATGGCAACGGCAATAGCAACGGCAGCTCGCGTGATGGCGCCGCAGGGCGCCGCTCGCCCGGCACCCCGGAAACGGGCAGCACCCGCGCTGGCACGGCTGGCAGCCGCCAGCACAGTGTGGGGCAGCGCAGCCGTAATGCCCAGGCCGATGTAGCCGCGCCTTCCGATGCGCAGGGGCGGCCCAGAAGGGCCGCCGCAGCGGGCCGCCCGGCCCGGGAAGAAGCGGCTCCGGCACCCTCCCGGCGGCAAGCCCGGGATGCTGGCTCCGCCTCCGCAGCACCGGCAGCTTCCCCCCGTGGCTCCAGAACAGCAGATAAAGCTGCAGACAAGGCAGCTGCTAAAAACGACGAGCCCAAAGGCAAGGAGAAAGGCGGCAGCAAAGCCCGGTCTAAGTAAGATTTCAGTCGAACCGCTTGGTTAACTCTTTTTTATCAAATGGCTGAAATTGAAGTGAACGCTGCTCCCAAGGCCGACCGGAATACGCCGGAGGCCATGGTACAGCTCATTGTGTTCCGCCTCGGCGACGAGGATTACGGTATCCGCATCGAGCAGGTGAAGGAAGTGACTGTGACTCCGGAGGTAGCGCGTATGCCCAAGACACCTCCTTTCATTAAAGGAATTGCCAACCTCCGCGGCGACATTATTGCCATTCTCGACCTGGAGGAGCGGTTTCGGCTGCGCCCCATGGGCCGGCCTATTCCGGAGCGGAGCTACACCGTGGCCGTGGAAGCGGCCGACTACACCCTGGGCCTGATGGTGCGGGAGGTGCCCCGGCCCTTTACCATGCCCCTAAGCCAGATTGAGCCGGCGCCGGAGTTTGTGCAGGACAGCAATGCCCGCGATAAGTACCTGGAAGGCATCGCCAAGCTGCCCGAAGGTGGAATCATCATCGTTCTGGATATGCGCAAGCTGCTTTCCCCGGCCGAAGTCATGCGCTTACCCGGTAAGGCAGCATCTTAGCGGGCGCCGCCCCGTACAACGCCCTGACCGCTGTGGCGGTTAGCGTTGCTTACTTTTTACTTTTCACCTTACCCTTCCAATGAACAAGCGCATTCTCATCGTCGACGACTCCTTTTACATGCGGACGATGCTCAAAAATATGCTCAGCGATGCTGGCTACGAAGTAGTTGGCGAAGCAGCCAATGGCGAGCAGGCCCTGGAAATGGCAGCTTCAACCTCGCCCGACCTGATTACGCTCGACGTTATTCTGCCCGACAACACCGGGCTGGATGTGCTCAAGAGCCTGCGTCAGCTCAAGCCTGATTCCAAGGTAGTGATGTGCAGCGCAGTAGGGCAGGAGGTTATTGTCAACGAAGCCATCGAGAATGGTGCCCTGGCTTACATTGTCAAGCCTTTCTCTGAAGAAAAGGTGCTGGAGATTGTAGGGGCTGCCCTGCAGAATGACACGACTGAACAAGCTTCATAAATTGCTCTTTTCCAAACACATTCGCACGCTGGAACCCATTTTTCGGAATGGGCAGCTTTGGCGTGGGGTGCTGGTACCGGGAAGTGCGCTAACTAATCGAATCCGATGAAGACGCGCGACCAGGAATACCGGGAAATGTTTATGGCGGAGGCCCTGGAGTACTATGACTCCATGAGCCGCCACCTCAGCGAGCTCGAGCGTAACCCCAGCGAGGGGCCTGCGCTTAACGAGCTGTTTCGCCTGATGCATAACCTCAAGGCCAACGCCCGGGCCATGGGATTTACCGACCTGGGCGAGGTGGCACACCACCTCGAAACCCTGTTTGGCTTGATTCGCAGCGGCGAACGCACCTTCTCCGGGCCGCTGGTGCGCGTCGTGTTTCAGGGCGTAGATGCCTTGGGGAACATGATTCGCGCCGTTGGCGCCAGCCAGGAAATGCCAAGCGCGGGCGAGCTGCTCGGCAACCTCGACCGCCTCGTGCGGGGGGAAGCTCCGGTTCTGGCCGAGGCCGAGGAGCCCGAAACCGACGAGGAAGCCAACCGCAAGCTGGAGCTTTCGGACCTGGTTTACATTCAGGTGAAAAAGCTCGACAACCTGCTCAACCTGGTGGGAGAGCTGGTAATCGACCGTGACCGCATCCTGACCCTGGCCCAGGAGCTGGACAACCCGGCGCTGCTCGCAACCGCCCAGCACCTGTTCCGCATCTCCGACGACCTGCAGTACAGCGTAATGGATGCCCGCCTGGTAGGAGTGGGGGTGTTGCTCAACAAGTTTCCGCGCGTAGTACGGGACGTGGCCTCGACCGAAAACAAAGAGGTAGAGCTTACCCTAAGCGGGCAGGACGTACAGATTGACCGCAACATCCTGCAGATTATTACCGATGCGCTGCTGCATCTGGTGCGTAATGCCGTCAGCCACGGTATTGAAACGCCGGAGGAGCGCCGTCAGGCGGGCAAGCCTGTACTTGGGCATTTGACCCTTTCGGCACTGACCGAGCGCGACGACGTGCTGATTCAGGTAAGCGACGACGGCCGGGGGATTAATACCGAAGCCGTACGGCGCAAAGCCATTGAGCGCGGCCTGACCACGGAGCGGGCCGCTGCCAGCCTGGATGAGAAAGCCATTTGGGCCTTTCTCTTCGAGCCGGGCTTCTCCATGGCGCAGCAGGTGACGGAAGTGTCCGGCCGCGGGGTTGGTCTCGATGTAGTAAAGCTGGCCCTGGATTCGCTCGGAGGCCAGCTGCGGGTAGAATCGGAGATGGGAAAAGGTACCACTTTTACCCTGGTGCTCCCCACTTCCATTGCCGTGAAAGGCGCCCTGCTGGTAGAGGTAGAAGAGCGGCCCTACGCTGTGCCACTCTTGCACACCGATACCGTGCTGGCCTTGCACCCCGGGCAAATCTCGGTGGTGGGCGGCGTGCTGGTGACCCACTTTCAGGAGCAGGCGGTGCCCATTGTGCCCTTGCGCTTGCTGCTGCACGACGAAGGCAATGAGCCTTTCCCGCTCGCATCGAAAGATGACCTGCACGGCCCGCAGCATGTATTGGTAGTAAACTACAACAACCGGCGGCTTGGCCTGCTGGTCGACCGATTTCAGCGTCAGCAGAACATCGTGATTAAGCCGTTGAGCAAGCCGCTCGACAGCATTGACCTTTTTGGCGGCGTTACGCTTCTGGGCAGCGGGCAGGTATGCCTGGTTCTCGACGTTCCCGCGCTTACCCGCTTGTTTATCAATAAGCGCCCTTAATTTTCGTTTCTTTTCACCCCGACGCTTCGCCGCTGCCTTCCCCCTATCTTTGCCGTTATGGATTTATCGATGACCGATTTGGAGCGCGACATTATCCGCGAGATTTTAAACATCGGCCTTGCCCGTGCGGCCGACTCTTTTGCCGTCATCGCTCAAGAGAAGGTATTGCTCGAAGTTCCCAACATTGACTTGCTCATGAGCGAGAATATCCTGCGCAAGGTGCGGGAATACCAGTCCCGTCATGTCGCCATTCAGTCGGATATCCGGGGTGATTTCAACGGAACCACGCTCATGTTCTTTTCCGGGCAGCACGTGCAACGCCTTTCCCGGGTATGCCTGCGCATGCAAACCGAAGAAACGCTGCAGCTGAACGAGCTGCAGGAGTCGCTGCTTCTCGAAATCAGCAACATCATTACCGGGGCCCTGGTGACGCAGCTGGCCAATATTCTCAAGGCCAACATCTACGGCGCACCGCCCACCGCACCCGGAGGCGATATTGCGGATACGATTCAAAGCCTGATGCCGCAACAGCAGATGCAGCCGCTGATTTTCTCGGTTATCACGCAGTTTTCCGACAAAGACAACTCCGTGGAGCTGCCGCTGATGCTGTTCTTCGACCGGGTTACTTTCGCCAAGATTCTGGAGATTATTCGCAGCTACGACTTCCTGGGCAGCCATACGGCCGCCGGCTAGCCGCGAAAGTGACGATGCCGGGCTTCCCTGCTTTTCCTGCTTAACTACAAAGGGCTGTTGCGTCAGGTGCCGACGTAGCAGCCCTTTGCCCTTTCCCTTTCTTTCACTTAGCTCCTTACCCCCGATGCCAACTAACTCCTCAGCCGCCTTGGCTAAAAAGATTGCCAGCTTCGACCCCAACGCACCCGGCGACGCAGCCGGTGGCCTGTTTGGCCTGCCCTTCACCCCGGAAGAAGCCCAGGTGGTGGTAGTGCCCGTGCCGTGGGAAGTTA
This sequence comes from Hymenobacter saemangeumensis, assembly GCF_039541835.1. NCBI lineage: Bacteria > Pseudomonadati > Bacteroidota > Cytophagia > Cytophagales > Hymenobacteraceae > Hymenobacter > Hymenobacter saemangeumensis. Next base: position 246,844 of record NZ_BAABGZ010000010.1, read on the forward strand.
CCGTAAGCTACCGCGCCGGCACGGCCCAGGGGCCAGCCGCCATTCACGAAGCCTCCCTGCAGGTAGACCTCTACGACCCCGACCTGCCCGATGCCTGGAAGCTGGGCCTGGCCATGGAGGAAGAAGACGAAACCATTGCCAACCTGAGCCGGCAGCTGCGCCCCCTGGCTTCGGATTACATTAAATGGCTGGAAGCCGGGCAGCCGGAAGCCGGCCTGGGCAAGCACAGTGGCGTGCCTGCGAAAGTCACCACCGAAGGAACCAAGCTGCTGAAGTGGCTAAAGGACAAAACCGGCGCCCTGCTCGACCAGGGCAAGGCCGTGGCCGTGCTGGGCGGCGACCACAGCACGCCCCTGGGCTTTATGCACGCCCTGGCCGAGCGACACGAAGAATTCGCTATCCTGCAGATTGACGCGCATTGCGACCTGCGCCCGGCCTACGAGGGCTTCCAATATTCGCACGCCAGCATCATGACCAATGCCCTGCAGCTGCCGCAGGTGAAGAAGCTGGTGCAGGTAGGAATCCGCGATATGAGCGAGCAGGAAGCCGAGGTTATTCACACTTCCAATGGCCGCGTGGCCCTGTTCCACCAGCGCTTCCTGAGCGAGGAGAAGTTTGGCAAGAAGTCGTGGAAGAAGGTCTGCGGCAAAATCATAGCCCAGCTGCCGCCCAAGGTGTACATCAGCTTCGATATTGACGGGCTGGACCCCAAGCTTTGCCCCGGCACCGGCACCCCCGTACCCGGTGGGCTGGAGTTTGAGGAAGCCACTTACCTAATTCGCTCCATCGTGCGGGCCGGCATCCAGATTATTGGCTGCGACCTGAACGAGGTGGCGCCCGGCGACACCGAGTGGAACGGCATTGTGGGCGCCCGCCTCTTGTACCAACTTTGCAACTGGATGGCCGTATCCCAGGGAAAACTGGTGGCCAAGGGCATGGCCGATTAAGACAATTTCCTCTTTAGCTTTCAACCATGATAAGCTTCATCCTCAAATTCATTCTCACGGCCGTGCTGGTGTACGGCCTGAGCACGGTGCTGCCCGGCGTGCAGCTGGGCGGCATTGGTAGCGCAGCCATCCTGGTAATTGTGTTGGGTTTGCTCAATGCCATTGTGAAGCCCATCCTCAAGATTATCGGCTTCCCAATTACCGTTGTCACCCTGGGGCTTTTCCTGCTGGTCATCAACGTCATCATCGTGAAGCTAGCCGACTGGCTGATGAGCAGCTTCGATGTGCATGGGTTTCTCAACGCCCTGCTGTTTAGCCTGGCCCTGGCAGTAGTGAATGCCGTGGTAGACCTGATTTTTGATTAAAGCCGTTTATAGCTTACCAATGAAAAGGCCTTCCGCTATCCAGCGGAAGGCCTTTTCATTGGTTGCTTTGATAGAAGAGGCAAGGTTTAAACCAGTGCTGGCGCTAAGCTCGGGCAGCTTTCAGGTTGCGCCGCCAGCGGCGCAGGGCCCAGAGCCCGGCCATACCAAGCAGCAGCAGCGGCCAGATGGAAATCATGCCAATGAACAGCCCGGTCAGCAGCGTCCAGCCGTTGTAGAAGGCTTCGACCACCCGGCTGCCCAGCGACACGATGGGCGCGTCGGGGGTAGGGCGGGCCAGGGGCTGGTAGCAGGTGAGGGTGATGGTGGAGTAAGCAACCTCATCGTTCAACGTTTTTAACCGGCTTTCGGTACTTTCAATTTCCTCGCGCACTTCCCCGATTTTCTCTTCAATGTCGAGGATATCCTGGATTTTACGGGCCTGGCCCAGCAGGGCCACGTAGCGCTGCTCCACGGCCCGCTTGGTGCGCAGCCGGGCCGATACATCGGCGTGCTGGGCTGTAACGTCGTCAGTCGTAAGCTTCTTGCTCTCGACGGTGCCAAGCCGGCCGATTGCAGCCAGCATGGACTCGAAGCCCCCGGGACGCACCCGAATGGTCATTTCCTGCCTCCATTCGTTGCTGTCGTCGTCGCGGGTTTCCTCGGCGGCGCTTACATAGCCGCCCTTGCGACGTACCAGGCTATCTATGTGAGCAGTAGCTTGAGCCAGGCCAGCTACCTTGAGGCGCAGCTCGGCGTGGTAGATGAGCAGGCGTGGAGCTGCAGGTGGGCGCTGGGCCGGAGCAGAAGGCGCTGCGCCGGCCCCTGCAGTGATTGGAGCGGCGGCTACCTCTTCTAAGTCCTGCGCACCGGGAAGTTCCCGGGTTACTTCCTCCTCTTTTTTTACAACTACCGGCGGCGTAAAGCGAACGGCAGCCGTAGCCGGTGCGGTCATTGTCGCCATTTGCTTGTCCTGGCTACAGGCGGTCAGGCAAGTCAGGAGCACCAGGAAATAGGCGAGCTTATTCATGATAGTTACCAGTAAAAGTTCGGAGTTGAGAGCCCCTTTTATGCTAACGACCAGAAGGAAGGGTCTCGTATAAGGCCACAAAAAAACTCCCGGCGGCTGGCCGGGAGTTTTAGTTTTTAATCAGATAGAGGGAGCTACACCCGCCGGATATCCGCGCCCAACGCGTTCAAACGCTGGTCGATGTACTGGTAGCCGCGGTCAATCTGCTCGATGTTGAGGATGCGGCTGCTGCCCTCGGCCGAGAGGGCAGCGATGAGCAGGGCCACGCCGGCGCGGATGTCGGGCGAGGTCATGGTGATGCCGTGCAGCTGCTTCTGCTGGTTGAGGCCGATAACGGTAGCGCGGTGCGGGTCGCAGAGGATAATCTGGGCGCCCATGTCGATGAGCTTGTCGACGAAGAACAGGCGGCTCTCAAACATCTTCTGATGAATGAGCACCGTGCCCTTGGCCTGGGTGGCCACTACCAGCACGATGCTGAGCAGGTCGGGGGTAAAGCCGGGCCAGGTGTGGTCGGAGATGGTAAGGATGGAGCCGTCGAGGTAGGTGCTGATTTCGTAGCTGTCCTGGGCCGGAATGTGAATGTCGTCGCCGCGGAACTCGAGCCGGATGCCCAGCTTGCGGAAGGTATCGGGGATGAGGCCCAGCTCGGGAATCTGGCAGTCTTTGATGGTGATTTCGGAGCCCGTCATGGCCGCCAGGCCGATGAAGGAGCCGATTTCAATCATGTCGGGCAGCATGCGGTGTTCGGTGCCGCCCAGGCTGTCCACGCCCTCAATTACCAGCAGGTTGGAGCCGGTGCCGGTGATGTTGGCGCCCATGCGGATGAGCATGCGGCAAAGTTGCTGCAGGTAAGGCTCGCAGGCGGCGTTGTAGATGGTGGTGGTGCCTTCGGCCAGCACGGCGGCCATCAGGATGTTGGCCGTGCCGGTTACTGAGGCTTCATCGAGCAGCATGTAGGTGCCGCGCAGCTTGCCCTCGGCTTTGATGCGGTAGAAGTCGGTGCCTTCGAGGGTGAGCTTGCCGCCCAGCTTTTCCAGGCCCAGGAAGTGGGTGTCCATGGGGCGGCGGCCAATTTTGTCGCCGCCGGGCTTGGGCAGCTGGCAGCGGCCGTAGCGGCCCAGCATGGGGCCCAGAATCATGACGGAGCCGCGCAGGGACCCGGCCTGGGCAATAAACTCAGGCGTGTCGAGGTAGTCGAGGTTTACTTCGTCGGCCTGGAAGGTGTAGGTATCGGGGGCCAGCTTTTCCACTTTCACGCCCATGTCGCGCAGCAGCTCGATGAGCTTGTTGACGTCGCGGATGTCGGGGATATTGCTGATGGTAACAAGCTCAGGCGTGAGCAGCACGGCGCAGAGAATCTGCAGCGCTTCGTTTTTGGCGCCCTGGGGCGTGATTTCGCCGCGCAGCTTGCGCCCGCCGCGTACTTCGAAAGAAGACATTGTATTTAGGTGTTGTTAGTTGTCAGTTGTCAGTTGTTAGTTGTCGGTTGTCAGTATGTTCTAATGGATTGTCAGGGTAATTCTGACAACTGACAACTAACAACTGACAACCAAACCCGGCTACTGCGGAGGCTGCTGGGGCTCGGGCCCGCGGCCGCCTTTTTTGCGCTTTTTGCCGCCTTTGCGGTCGCGGCCGTCGCGGCTGCCTTCCCGGTTGCCCTCGCGGCGGTCGCGCTGCTGGGTGGGCTGGGGCACGATGAAGGCCGGGGTGCGGCCGCTGTTGGGCATCTCAAACAGGTTCTGGCTTTCCACCTGGGCGGGGTCGAGGCGGAGCTGGCCGCCGGAGAGCTCGCCGAGGTGGCGCAGGATGGTCACGTCCTTGGCGTTTTCCTTGTTGTGCTGGCGGTAGAGGAACTTCATGGTGCGGCCAATCTGAATGGTGGCCTGCTCGCGCTCGGTTTCATCTTCCAGGGTAAGGGCCTTGGCAATGAGTGCTTCTACGGCGCTGCCGTAGGCCCGCAGCTTGGGGCCGCGCGTGGGGTAGGGCACCCGGCCGGGCTTTTCCGTACGCAGCGAGAAGCTTTTCAGGGGCACGGGAGCTTCCAGGGATACGTCTTCGCCCAGCAGCACGTGCAGGTGGTTCCAGAGCTTGGTTTGCACCTCGGTTTGCTCGCGCAGGCTGGGCTGCAGGCGCAGCATGAGCTGAATGATGAGGCCAGCCCGCTTGCTGCGCTCGGCTACGTCTTCGATGTCGCGCAAACCCAGGATAAGCTGGTAGGTGCTGTGCCCGTATTCGCGCACCAGCAGCTGCTGGTGAAAGGGCAGGGAGGTGATGTCGGTCATATAATCAAGGGGAGGAAGCTGCTGGGAGCTGTCATCCGGGGGCTAAAGATACTGTGTGGCCTACGCTGAACCACAGGCTACGACAAATTGCAGGCGCAGGCGGGCCTGCTCAGGCCGACACAGGGGCACAGCGTGGCCTGGAAGACACCTCGGATGGAGCCATGGTGTACTGGGGAGCCGCTACCACTTGTCCTTCTGCACGAACCTTGGGCGCGGACTCGCAGAGCCCGCACTACAGCACGCGCAGCTTGGCGAAGCTGAGCAGCAGCACTTTCTCGCCCACTTCCTCAAACTGGATGGTGGCCTTGGTGGTGCCCTGCTGGTTTTCGAGCTGGCTCACGGTGCCGTAGCCGAACTTGGGGTGCTCTACGCGCTGCCCGGTCTGGAGGTTGGACGTGTCGGAGGGCTTGAAGTCGGCTGGGGCCACGTACTTGGTGGCGGCGAGCTTACGCGGCGGGGTGGCCACCAGGTTGGAGCGGCGCTCGAATACGTGCTGGAAGGGCGACTCGCCGCTGCCGGGCCCGGTGGGCGGGGCAAACTTGAAGTTGATGTACTGCGGGTCGATTTCGTCGAGGAAGCGGCTCTTCTCGCAGCTGCGCAGGTTGCCCCACTGGTAGCGGGAGGTGGCGTAGGAGAGGGTCAGCTTCTTTTCGGCCCGGGTAATGGCCACGTAGAACAGGCGGCGCTCTTCTTCCAGGTCGGCCCGCGAGGTTATCATCATCTGGCTGGGGAAGAGGTTTTCCTCCATGCCCACGATGTACACGTTGCGGAACTCCAGGCCCTTGGCCGAGTGGATGGTCATCAGCGTCACCGCTTCGCCATCCTGCTGGGCATCTTTCACGTCGGAGTCCGTCACTAGTGCAATGTCCTGCAGGAAGGCCGCAAGCCCCTTATCCTCCCGCTCGGGGTCGTCGACATACTCCTTGATGCCGTTGAGCAGCTCCTGGATGTTTTCATAGCGCGACAGGCCCTCAATGCTCTTGTCGGCATACAATTCCTCCAGCATGCCCGAGTTCTTGGCGATGAACTTGGCAGCCTCGAAGGCGTCTTCCTTCTGGGCCACCACCATGTAGCTCTTGATTTTCTCGGCAAAGCCTACCACGGGGTTGGCCACGCGGGCTGGCATGAACTGGTCGGCGTTGGCCACCACTTCCCAGAGGGTGTGGTTGGCTTCGTCGGCCGTGGTGATGAGCTTGCTGATGGTGGTGTCGCCGATGCCGCGCTTGGGGTAGTTGATGACGCGGCGCAGGGCCTGCTCGTCGTTCTGGTTTACAGTCAGGCGCAGGTAGGCCACCAGGTCCTTGATTTCCTTGCGCTGGTAGAAGCTCAGGCCGCCCACAATCTTGTACTTGATGTTGAGCTTGCGCAGGGCTTCTTCCATGGCCCGGCTCTGGGCGTTGGTGCGGTAGAGGATGGCGAAGTTGTCGTAGGACAGATGCTGGTTCATCTTGTCCTCGTAGATGGAGTTGGCCACCAGCTTGCCTTCCTCGTTGTCGGAAGCGGCCTTAATCACCTCAATCAGGGTGCCGTCCTCGTTTTCGGAGAACACGCTTTTGCGCAGCTGGGCTTGGTTGTTCTTAATAACGGAGTTGGCCGCCCACACGATGTTCTTGGTGGAGCGGTAGTTTTGCTCCAGCTTGAACACCTTGAGCTCGGGGTAGTCTTTCTCGAAGTTGAGAATGTTGGAGATGTCGGCCCCGCGGAAGGCGTAGATGCTCTGGGCGTCGTCGCCCACCACGCAGATGTTGCGCTCCTTGGCCGCCAGCTTGCGCGTGATGAGGTACTGCGAGTAGTTGGTGTCCTGGTACTCGTCCACCATCACGAAGCGGAACAGGTTCTGGTACTTGTTCAGCACGTCGGCGTGCTCCTTGAACAGCACGTTGGTGTTGAAGAGCAGGTCGTCGAAGTCCATGGCGCCGGCCTTGAAGCAGCGCATCTGGTACTGCTGGTAGAGCACCCCGATTTTAGGACGCAGCGCTGCCTCGTCGTCGGCCTTGATGGCCGGGTCGTGCAGGTACTGGTTCACCGAAATCAGCTTGTTTTTGGCGGCCGAAATGCGCCCCAGCACCAGGCTGGGCTTGTAGAGCTTGTCGTCGAGCTCCAGCTCCTTCACAATCTGCCCAATCAGCGTTTTGGAGTCCTGGGTGTCGTAAATGGTAAAGGAGCGGGGGTAGCCAATCTTGTCGGCCTCCGAGCGCAGGATTTTGGCGAAAACCGAGTGGAAGGTGCCCATCCACAGGTTGCGGGCGTTGGGGCCCACAACTTTCTCTACGCGGGCGCGCATCTCCTTGGCGGCCTTGTTGGTGAAGGTGAGGGCCAGGATGTTGAACGGGTCGACGCCCTGCTCGATGAGGTGGGCAATGCGGTAAGTCAGCACCCGGGTTTTGCCCGAGCCGGCGCCGGCGATAATCATGCAGGGGCCTTCGGTCTGCATCACTGCGCCGGCCTGCGAGGGGTTTAGAAGGGAAAGATAGTCGAGAGCCATCAGCTGAGAGAATGCGGTTGCGGGAACCGGGGCCCCACCCCCGGCCCCTCCCCGGTAGGGAGGGGAGCCAGGCGTAGAAGTGAGGCGTGGTAGGGAAGCAATTGACGCCGTTTAGGCGGTTCAACAAAGATACGGCCTCCCGGGTGCGGTCGGAAAGGAATTTTCCCGGGTAGGGCCGGGGTTATCTTTGCACTATGATTATCATCCAGCAAACGGTTATCTCCGACGACATCGCCGACAACTTCTTTGTCTGCAACCTTGAGGCCTGCAAGGGCGCCTGCTGCGTGGAAGGCGACCTGGGCGCCCCGCTCGAAGAAGCCGAGCTGCGCATTCTGGAGCAGGAATACCCGGCCATTGAGCCTTACCTGACCGAGGCCGGCCGGGCCGCCATCAGGGAGCAGGGCCTGTACATCAAGGACTGGGAAGACGACTACAGCACCACCACCATCAACGACAAGGAATGCGCCTATGCGCTCTACGACGAGCGCGGCATTCTCAAGTGTGGCATCGAGCAGGCTTACCTGGCCGGGGCCACCACCTTCAAAAAGCCCATCAGCTGCCACCTTTACCCGATTCGCATCACCAAGTACGAAGAGTTCGACGCCCTCAACTACGACCGGTGGGGCATCTGCAACCCGGCCTGCTCGTTCGGCGGCTCGCTGGGTGTAAAAGTGTACCAGTTCCTGAAGGAGCCGCTGATTCGCAAGTACGGCGAGGCCTGGTACGGCGAGCTGGTAAAGGAAATAGAAGCACCAACGGCCTAGCCGCTGCACGAAGCTACTGGGCGCCGGTGCGGGGCGAGCCGCTGCGCAGGGTGCCCAGCCGGGCCGGCACCAGGGCCAGGCGCAGGGAGTCGCCGCGCCAGCTCCCGGCGATGTGAAGCGAGTCACCCCGGCCGGGGCGGCGGTATTGCCAGGTGCGGGCCGGGAGAAACTCGTTGCGCTCGTTGCGGGGCAGCATATCGGCCGTGCTGGCCGCGCTGTCGACGTAGCACATAAACCGGTCGCGGTAGAACTCGTTGCGCAGCACGGCCTGCCCGGCCTGGAAGTACAGCCGGCGCGGGTAGAGGGAATCGGTGGGGGGCAGGCGCTGCCAGCTGCCGTTGCGCCAGCGCTCGGCCCGCATTGGCTGCCACACCCCTGTAATTGGAGTAGGCTGCTGGGAGCCGGCCTGCTCGCGAATTCCCTGGAAATCCCCCATAAACGCCAGTAGCATCAGGCCCAGCACGCCCAGGGTAAGGCCGCGGTAGAGGCGGCGGCCACGGCGGGTTTCAAACCAGTCGGTAGCCACCCGCCGGGAAGGCACCGGCTGGTTTCCGATAAAGAAGTACCAAAGCCGGCCCGTGTCCTGCAGCAGGATGAGCAGCGCAGCAGCCAGGTACAAGCCCGACATAAGCTTGACGGACACATCGAAAAAGAGGTTGATGGCAAAGACGTTACCCATCACCACGAGCATGAGCAGGGCGCCGAGGGTGGCTGTGCGACGGGGCAGCAGCAGCAGGGAGGCCACTACTTCGGCCCAGCCCAGAAACTGCTGGTAGGGGCGGGAGTAGCCAAAAAACTGCCAGGCCACCCGCATGGGCGACAAGTCAGCGGGCGGGGTGTCGAGGTTGGCCCAGAGCTGAGGAAACTGCGCGGCGTACACTTTAACCAGGCCGTAGCCCAGCACTATGAACGCCAGATAGAAGCGCAGCAAGTCCACTGCTACGGCGCCAAAGGCCCGGCCCCGGCCCAGCCGCAGCTGCGCGGCGGCCACCACTGCCCCGGCAACGCCACCCACCAGGGCCCCCAGGCCAGCCATTACAAAATCAGCAGGTGCATCGCCGGAGCTGCTGGCCGTGCGTGCCAGCTCCTGCCAGAGGCCCGCGCTGGCACCCAGCGGGTACAGCACCGGGCCCAGCAAGGCACCGATGAGTGCGGAGGCGGCCACTGCATTCAACGCAGCCGCGGCCGGGGAGGGCGGGGGTAGCAGCTTATTCATAAGCCGAAAATAAACGGCTACCAGCATATATGCCTGCCCGGTTGTAGCCCACGGTAAGCCCGGCATTGAGAGCAGTGCTACTCTTGAATGTAAAGAAAAAGGCCGGCTAAGCAGCCGGCCTTTTTGAGCTTGCAGGGGGTGACTACTATTCCTCGTTCACCACAATCTTCTCGATTTCGTCGTCGGCGCGAATCTGGTCGATAACGTCGACGCCTTCCACTACTTTGCCGAACACGGTGTGCACGCCGTCGAGGTGGGAGGTCTGGTCGCGCGAGTGTACAATGAAGAACTGGGAGCCGCCCGTGTTCTTGCCGGCGTGGGCCATGCTGAGGGCGCCGCGCTCGTGGTACTGCTTGCCGCCTTTGGTTTCGCAGTCGATTTTGTAGCCCGGGCCGCCGGTGCCGGGGCGGCCGGTAGCGCCGGCGCGGGTGTTGGGGCAGCCGCCCTGAATCACGAAGTTGGGGATGACGCGGTGGAATTTCAGGCCATCGTAGAAGCCTTTCTTGGCCAGGTCGGTGAAGTTTTTAACGGTATTGGGCGCGTCCTGCTCGTAGAACTCTACTTTCATGACGCCTTTCTTGGTGTGGATTTCTGCGGTTTTCATCAGGTGAAAAACAAAAAGTGGGAATTGGGCTTTGTTTTGCCGGCTCAAAGGTAGCAGCTTGCCTTACGGGAATAATCCGACAAGGTGGGCAGTACCGTAAAGCCTTTTCACAACACCAACCTTTTTTTAACCTACTCACCCCCGTGAAAAAACAGATTCTTTCTCTGGCCCTGGCAGTGGCTGTACCCTTGACCTTCGCCAGCTGCGGCAGCGACAACAGCGCCACTACCGAAACCGAAACCACGGCCACCAATAATGTAAACCCGGCCGATTCCATCGCCGCAGCTGCCGGCGACTCCGCCCGCATGGCCAAGCCAGAGGGCGTGATGGTGGACGGCGTGGCCATGACCGGCGATAAGAACATCGTGGAAAATGCCATGAACGCCAAGAGCGTCAGCACCCTGGTAGCCGCCGTCAAGCAAGCCGGGCTGGTGGAAACCCTGAGCGGCTCCGGTCCCTTCACTGTGTTTGCTCCCACCAATGCGGCCTTCGATAGGCTGCCCAAAGGAGCGGTAGCGGGCCTGATGAAGCCCGAAAGCAAAGAGAAGCTCAAAGGCGTGCTCACTTACCACGTCATCCCCAGCCGCCTGGTAGCCGCCGACCTGAAAGATGGGCAGCAGCTTACCACCGTGAACGGTGAAAAACTGACTATCAGCGTAAAAGATGGTAAGGTGATGGTGAGCAATGGCAAAGATGCCCCCGCCACGGTGCAAATCGCCGACGTTATTTCCTCCAACGGGGTCACCCACGTAATCGATGGCGTGGTGCTGCCGCTGGGGAAGTAATGAGGTGATGAGGTGAATGGCGTGTCATTGCGAGCACAGCGAAGCAATTTGTTCGGTTCTCAGCGCCCAGCCCACACATTAAAAAGCCCCAACGCCAGCGCTGGCATTGGGGCTTTTTAATGTGTGGGCATACCTGGTTTCCGGGTGCTAGAGGACGGATTGCTTCGCTGTGCTCGCAATGACACGCCATTCACCTTCTCACCCCATCACCCCATCACTTGCGATTGTCCTCCCCGGCCAGCATGCTTACGTAGCTGTCGTAGCGGGGCAGGGCAATGACACCCTTATCAACGGCTTCGCGCACGGCGCAGCCGGGCTCGTGGGTATGCTGGCAGTTGTGGTAGCGGCATTGGTTGAGCAGGGCGCGCATCTCGGGGAAATAGCCGGCCAGCTCCGCCGGTGGCAAGTCCACCAGGCCCAGCTCCTTGATGCCGGGCGTATCGATGATGAAAGTGCCGGGCCGCACGGGCAGCATCTCGGCAAATGTGGTAGTGTGCACGCCCTTGTCGGAGAACTCGCTTATTTCGGCGGTTTTCAGGTCCAGGTCGGGTATCAGGGCGTTGATAAGCGTGCTTTTTCCCACGCCCGAATGCCCGGAGAGCAGGCTCACCCTGCCATCGAGCAGGGCATCAATGGCGGGCACACCTTCTCCGGTATGAGCCGCGCAGGCCAGGCTGGGGTAGCCGATGCGGGCGTACATGTCCATAATCTGGGTCTGGTAGTCGGCCGTGTCCTCGTCGTACAAGTCAATCTTGTTGAAGAGCAGCGTCACGGGGATGTGGTAGGCCTCGGCCGTTACCAGAAACCGGTCAATAAAGCCGAATGACGTAGCCGGCGATACCAGCGTTACCACCAGCATGGCCTGGTCGATGTTGGCCGCTACTACGTGCACATGCCCGGTTTTGTGCACCGAGCGCCGCACGATGTAGTTACGGCGCGGCGCAATCTGGGAAATAACGCCGGCGCCCTCGGTCTGGTCTTCTACACCAAACTCCACCTGGTCGCCCACGGCCAGCGGGTTGCTGGCCTTCAGGCCCTTTATCTTGAACTTGCCCCGCAGCCGGCAGCGGTGCAGCTGGCCGGTGGACAGCTCGCGTACCACGTACCAGGAGCCAGTAGATTTTACAACGGTACCAGTCATTGGCTTCGAATTATGAATAACAGACAGTTAGATAGCGTACTGGAGCGAGTTAGGGGCGACAGGCTGGACATAACTCATAACTTATAACTCATAATTTCCCGCATAATGCGGGTGGTAGCGCCCGCCTGTCCGTGTACATAGTCGAGCATGGTATCCTGCAGGCGCAGGCGCAGGGCTTCGTCCTGCCAGAGGCGGGCAAAGGCTGTTTCAAGCTCGGCAGCGTTCTGCACCGGGAAAGCACAGCGCAGCTTTACCAAATCTACCGCTTCCTGAAACTTGCTATAGGTGGGCCCAAAGAACAGGGGCAGCCCAAAGGCCGCAGCTTCGAGGGTGTTGTGCAGGCCCTTGCCAAAGGCCCCGCCGATGTAGGCATACTTGCCAAAGCGGTACAGCTGGCTGAGCAAGCCAACGTTGTCGAAAAGGAGCACCCGGGCCTGAGCCACCGTAGCGGCCTGGGCCTGGGAGTAGCGCACCACCTGCCCGGGCAGGGCTTGTTCGACCAGCTGCAGGTTGGCTTCCGTGATTTCGTGGGGAGCAACCAGCACCCGTAGCTGCTGGTGGTAGCGTTGCAGCAGCGGCCGCAGCGCGGGCAGGTCTTCGGGCCAGCTGCTGCCCACCACCAGCACCGGTGCCTGGTCGGCCACAAAGGCTTCCACAATGGGAAGAGACCGGGGCGGCGTTGCTGCAGTAGCGGCCACCGTATCAAAACGGGTATCGCCGGCCACACTCACCTGCCCGATACCGATGCCGCGCAATAGCTGGGCAGAGTCTTCATTTTGGGTAAAGATGTGGGCAAAGCTGGCCAGAATGCGGCGAAAAAATCCTCCCCAGGGTTTGAAAAACACCTGTTCAGGGCGAAAAATGGCCGACACGACAATGGATGGAATACCTCGGCCCCGCATCTGCGCGAGGAAGTGGTACCAGAACTCGTATTTTACAAATACTGCGAGCCGGGGCTGCACCGCGTTCAGAAAAGCCCGGGCGTTGCGGCGGCTATCCAGGGGAAGGTAGAAGATGTAGTCGGCCCCGGGCCAGCTTTTGCGTATTTCGTAGCCGGAGGGCGAGAAAAACGTCAACACGATTTTGGTGCCGGGGTATGCCTGGCGGTAGGCCTCAATCAGCGGCCGGCCCTGCTCAAACTCACCCAGCGAGGCGCAGTGAAACCACACCCGCGGTGCCGGGTCGGCCGCCAACGCCTGGCGGATGTGAGCCAGCAGCCCACGGCGGCCTGCCACCCACGCTGCCGCTTTGGGCACAAAGGGAGCCAGCAGCTGCAGCAACAGCGCGTAGGCATGCAGGGCAATATCGTAGAGGAATACCAAGATTGTCGCTTGTGCTTGGGCTTATAGCCGTCAGTCCTTAAATCTGTTCCGGCGTCCAGTCGGCCGGGCAGGCCTCGCCGTTCTTTTCCAGGTACTGCAGCACGTCCACCACCCGCAGCGTTTCGCTGATGCTGCGGGCCAGCAGCCGGTCGTTTACGAGCTGGTGGCGCACGATGCCGTCGCGGTCAATCAAAAACAGGCCCCGGTAAGCCATGGGCGAGCCGATGTAAGTCATTTCGCCCTGCTCGTTGTAGTCGTAATGACCGCCCAGCACGTCGTAGTTGGCCGAAATGGTTTTGGACGCATCGGCTACCATGGGGTATTTCACGCCCATGATGCCGCCGCGGTCGCGGGGCTGCAGCTGCCAAGCCAGGTGGGTGTAGTGGGAGTCGGTGGAGCAAGCCACAATGGCCACGCCGCGCTTTTCAAACTCATCGAGGCGGTCCTGAAACGCCAGAATCTCGGTGGGGCACACCTGCGAGAAATCAGCCGGGTAGAAGAAAAACACCACATGCTTTTTGCCCAGGTAGCGGTCAAGTGAGAAGTCTTCTTCGGTTTTGCCATCGATAATGGCAGTGGCTTTAAAGGAAGGAGCGCGCTTGCCAACGAGTACGGCCATGTTCTGAGAATTAAAGATTAAAAATTATGAATTAAAAATTGAGGTGCTGGGCAGGTTATCAAACGCCTGGCTACCTGAGCGGCCAGACTTTTGATTGTCAATTTTTAATTGAAGGCGCCTACCGCCCCTTGAAGTCTGGTTTGCGCTTTTCTACGAAAGCGGCCATGCCTTCTTTCTGGTCTTCGGAAGCGAAGGTGAGGTAGAAGTTTTTCCGCTCGAAGTGCAGGCCTTCGTCGAGGTGGGTTTCGAAGGCCCGGTTTACGGATTCTTTCGCCAGGCGGGCAGCTACCGGGCTCATGGCAGCGATGCTGGCGGCCAGGCGGTAGGCTTCTTCCAGGTACTGGCCCACGGGCACCACGCGGTTTACCAGGCCCACGCGGTGGGCCTCCTGGGCCGGGATAAACTCGCCGGTCAACACCATTTCCATGGCTTTGGCTTTGCCCACGGCCCGGGTCAGGCGCTGCGTACCACCGGCGCCGGGCATGGTGCCGATTTTGATTTCCGGCTGCCCAAACTGGGCCGTCTCCGAGGCTACCAGCATATCGCAGGTCATGGCCAACTCGCAGCCGCCACCCAGGGCAAAGCCCGACACCGCCCCGATTAGCGGCTTTTTGAACTTGCGAATCTGGTCCCAGGTCGAGAACTGGTCGGTGATGAGCATGTCCACGGCCGTTTTGCCGGCCATCTGCTTGATGTCGGCCCCGGCCGCAAAGGCCCGCTCATTGCCCGTAATAATCACCACGCGTACTTCGTCGTCTTCGTCCAGCTGCTTGAGCGCATCGCGGATTTCACCCATCAGCTGCAGGTTGAGGGCATTGAGCTCCTTGGGTCGGTTGAGTTGAATGAGGGCAACGCCGGGACGGGCCTGGGGGCTGACGAGGATGAATTCCATAAGAGGGAGCGCGGACTTTCAGGCCGCGAATGAACAGTAGTTAATGATTCAAGCGAAAAGCAAGTAGCACAGACTAAAAGCCCGCACTACTTGCAGACAAACTGAAACGTGCTCCGCGTACGCTGCTCCAGCAAAAGCTTTTTGCCTTCCGTCAGCCGCGCCACACTGCTTGCGTCGTAGTTCTTGATGGTGAACAGGGTCAGCCCGGTGTTGTAGTACATGGTAAACTGTTCGCGCAGCAGCTCCAGCAGCCGGGCAATGCGCCGCTCCGAAAAGTCGGTGCACACCGAAAAGCTGATGGCCGAGTTCTGCATCACGTTTATCTTAAGCCGGGCCTGCGCCAGGGCACCGAAAATCACCTCCAGGTTTTCCTCGTTGATAAACGCGAAGTCCTTGCTCTCGAAGGAAACCAGGCACTGGTCGGTTTTGCGGATAAAAGCCGGCGCCAGCAGCGGGTGCTGGCATTCATGAATAATGGTGCCTTCAGCAGCCGGGTCCACAAACGACTTCACGCGCAGCGGAATCCTGCGGTCGGCCAGCGGCTTCAGGGTTTTGGGGTGAATAACCGACGCCCCGTAATACGCCATCTCAATGGTTTCGCGGTAGCTGATTTCGGGGTAGCGCACCGTATCTGCAAAGATTTTGGGGTCGGCATTCAACAGGCCGGCCACATCCTTCCAGATGGTTACCGATTCGGCCCGCAGGCAATAAGCGAAAATCGCCGCTGTGTAGTCGGACCCTTCGCGGCCCAGGGTAGTGGTTGCGCCCCCGGCGGTTCCGCCCAGAAAGCCTTGGGTTACTACCGGGCCAGTGGCCAGCAGGAGCGGCAAGGCTGCGCGCACGTTGCGTTCGGTGGTTGGCCAGTCGAGGCGGCCTTCCCGCCAGCTGTGGTCGGTTCGTATCAGCGGGCGGCAGTCTACCCACTGCGCCTCCAGGGCATGCGCCACAATGCGCGTGGCCAGCAGCTCGCCGTAGCTTACTATCTGGTCATACTGCCGGTCATAGTCGCCTTGCCCCACGGTAGCCAGGCGGTCGGCCAGCTCGGTGAGCAGCTCGGGCAGGGTAGGAGCCAGGGGCGTGCCGCTATCCGGCAGCTGCCGGGTGCTGATGGCCATGTCCAGCTCCGCGGCTACGCTCAGATGGAAATTTTGCAGCGCAGCCAACGGCAGGGCATAATCCAGCCCGTCGTATGCCAGCCCGAACAGCTCCTCCAGGGCATTGGTGGTCTTGCCCATGGCCGACACCACAATCAGCAAGGGACGGCCGCCAGCATGGTCAACTACAATGCTGCGCAGATTGCGGATAGCGGCCGCATCTTTCACCGATGCCCCGCCGAATTTGTAGACCTGCAGGTCAGTCAACTCACTCATAGGCCCCAAAAGTAGGCAGACCCGGTGGAAAGGCCTATTTTTTGACCTGCTCGGTACGCCTGAGCCAATGCGAAAACCCAGCCGGCACCAAATGCCTGCCTGACCACAATCGTTTGCAGGTTCGCGGGCTGGTAGTAGGTTGCTAGATAATAAGGAGGTAAATTTGCATCCCGCTGTCCCACTTAATATCCTTTATGGACCACAACAAACTGGCCCTGCCGGTCGGCACCACCCTCGACCGCTTTATCATGCGCAAGCAGGAAGACTTCCCCTACGCTACCGGGGAGCTGTCGCAGCTGCTGCGCGACATTGCCCTCGCTGCTAAAATCGTAAACCGCGAAATCAACCGCTCTGGCCTCATCGACATTGCCGGTGCCTATGGCAACCGCAACGTGCAGGGCGAAGACCAGCAAAAGCTCGACGTTATTGCCAACATCCGCTTTATCCGCGCCCTGCGCAACGGCGGGGAGGTTTGCACCATCATTTCCGAAGAAGACGAGGAGATGATTCAGACCGGCAACAACCAGGGCAAGTACGTGGTGGCCATCGACCCGCTCGATGGCTCCAGCAACATCGACGTCAACGTCAGCATCGGCACCATCTTCAGCATCTACCGCCGGGTGTCACCCACTGGCCGCGAAGGCACCAGTGCCGACTGCCTGCAGCCTGGCACCCACCAGGTGGCCGCCGGCTATGTCATCTACGGCTCCAGCACCATGATGGTGTACACCACGGGGAATGGCGTTAATGGCTTTACCTATGAGCCTTCCCTGGGAGAGTTTTTCCTTTCCCACCCCGACATCACCACCCCCCAGACCGGCAACATCTATTCCATCAACGAGGGAAGCTCAGAGTCGTTCTCGCCGGGAGTAGCGGCCTTCGTGAAGGATTGCAAAGACAACAAGTTCTCGGCCCGCTACATCGGCTCCCTGGTAGCCGACTTTCACCGCAACCTGCTCAAGGGCGGTATCTACATCTACCCGGCCACGGCTAAGGGCCCGCAGGGCAAACTGCGCCTTATGTACGAGTGCAATCCGCTGGCATTTATTGTTGAGCAAGCCGGTGGCAAGAGCTCCAATGGCTTCCAGCGCACCATGGAAATTGAGCCCAACACTCCCCACGAGCGCTGCCCGGTTTTCATCGGTAGCAAAGAGCTGGTAGAGAAAGCCGAGGCTTTCCTCACCAAGGAGAAGGAAGCTGTGGTAGCCTAGCAAGGCAGGCCCCGGCTTTGAATAAAAAAAGTCCCCCGTTTACACGGGGGACTTTTTTATGCTGCGTAAAGAAGCCTACTCGGCTTTCTTGCGGCTTTTCTTAGAAGCTGCCGCCTCGGGGTTGCCAGCAGCTTCCGCATCGGGGTCTTGCTCGGCAATAACTCCGCCCGTGCTGAGGGGCTCGCCGGGAGCGGGCTCCTCGGTTTTCTTGCTGCTCTTACGCTTGGCTTTCTGGGCTTCGTCCTCAGCCGTCTCGGCCGAAGCATCGGTAGCGGCTTCTTCGGCTTTGGCGGCGGTGGCCGTTTCCTGGTAAGGCAGGTGCTTGCTAACGATGCCGTACCAGCTGGCCAGCTTCTTGATATCGGACAGGTACACCCGGTCCCGGTCGTAGTCCGGAATCACGGCGGCCATGAATGACGTCAGGTCGGCTTCGCTCGACTTAGCCGTGATGGCCAGCTCTTGTCCGTGCTGCTGATGAATGCGCTCGAATACCTCCGTAAGGGGTACCGTCTGGTCGGGGTCCTGGGTATAGATGGAGATTTCCGATAGCAGCGACACCCGGTTGCGGGCCGGCGCCAGGGAGCGGGTTGCGCGTTCGTCCAGTGATTCCACCAGCACACCATGACGGGCGGCGCGAATCAGGCGGTAGAGGCCGGGCATGCCGCTGATAGCGGCCAGCTCTTGTAGTTCGTAAGGCATCTTAAGAAGGGAAATGGAATGAAGAATGAGGAATGAGAAATGAAGAATGCCGGCTGCCACAGCAGACCTTCATTCCTCATTCCTCACTCCTCATTACAAAAGTACGCTTTACTGACCTTCGGTGGCGTTGGAGCCAGTCACGCCCAGCTTGAAGCTGATGGGCAGGCTGGTCAGAATGGGGTACTCGGGCTTTTTGAATTTCAGCAGACGTACCACGCGCAGGGCTTCCTCGCCGGTGCCGCCACCTACCTGCTTCACCAGCTTCACGCCCTGCATGGTGCCGTCTTCGGCCAGGGTGAAGCTTACGATACAGGTACCCTGAATGCGGTTGCGCTTGGCCAGAAGCGGGTACTTCAACTCCTTGGCAATGAAGTCGTACATGGCTTCCTGTCCGCCTTCGTAGTATTCCGCTACCGGAATCGTCTTGGTGATAGTGCCCGTGCCCGTGCCTTTTTCAGCCTGGCTGGGAGCCGCCGGCTTGGTGTTAGGAGCGGTTTGAGCTACGGCGGGGGCAGCCGCAGCCAGCAGCAGGCCCAGGGCCAGCAGCGATAATGAGTTCTTAAACATAAATAGTAGGGGTGGTTGAAGTTGTGACGAGGGAGAGGAGTAGTGCAGGGGGGCCAAAGCCGCCCGGCGCTTGCAATTAAAGGGCCAATCTACGCATTCGCGTCCGCTTGTGCCCATTGCCGGTTTACGTCATCTATGAAGGCTAGCACTTCTTCGCGTCCTTGTCCGGTTTCGGAAGAAGTAAGAAAGTGGCGGGGCAGCTCGTCCCAGCTCTCGCTGAGCTTGCGCAAATAGCTGGAAATTAATTCCCGGGTCTGGGCAGCCGATTGTTTGTCGGCCTTTGTAAAAATAATTACAAATGGGATGCCCTCCACTCCCAGCTTTTCCATAAAGTCGAGGTCTACGGCCTGGGGAGGGTGGCGGGAATCGATTAACACACATACGCAAGCCAGATTTTCGCGCTTGCGCAAATAATAATTAATCATTCGCCCCCATTCGGCACGGGCCACTTTACTCACTTTCGCATAGCCATAGCCGGGCAAGTCAACCAAATACCAATTTTCATTAATTAGAAAATGGTTGATGAGCTGTGTTTTACCTGGTGAAGCCGAAGTTTTAGCCAATCCCTGCCGGCTAACAAGCATATTAATGAGTGATGATTTTCCCACATTGGAGCGCCCAATAAAGGCATATTCCGGTAGGATAGGAGCTGGGCAAAGCTCAACCCGGGTGTTGCTGGTCAAAAAGCGGGCATCACGAATCAGCATGGTTTTATAAAAAGGACTGGCAAAGGCGCCAGCAAAAATACCATTAGAAAAAGGATGGATAGCCAACTAAAAAATTAGAAACGAATTGCAATTTGGCAGGCGCTTCTATATTTGCGCGGCTTGCTTACCGCATTTTACAGGCATTTTCTCTGTACGCCTGCTTCCCCTTGTAGTTTATTCTTACCTGAAAAACACTTTCAACATTCAAAAAACATATCTTTGCCCGCCGCAGCTACTGGCGATGGCTGGGCTTGCCATGCAAAAAGTGGCTGTGTTTAGCCCAAAATGCGCTACAGGCTAGGTAGAACCCTAACCCTGCCGCTTTTTTTCAGTATAAGCCACCATAAAGCATTTCGGTGCTGCACTCCCGTCTGGGATATCGTCCTCCTACAAAACCCTTCAGAAATTTCTTTTTCTCAAAACCCTCCTCCAATGGACAACTTATCCAGAAGGTTACTGCAAGTGTCGTGCGCTGTTGCTCTCACCGCTGCTGTGGCTTCTCCTGCCGCAGCTCAAAGTGCGCGAAAGGACCTCAAAACCGGCAACAAGTTCTTCGAGCAGGAAAATTACCGCGCTTCTATTCCTTATTACGAGAAGGTGCTGGCCAAGGACCCCAACAATGCCAAAGCATTGTTTAACGCCGGCATTGCCTACATGTCGTTCGACAAAGAAAAAGCCAGCGACTACATCTACAAGGCGCAAAAAATTAAGCCGAAGGTTTCGAAAGACGTGGAGTACTGGCTTGGTCGTGTCGACCACCTCAACTTCAACTTCGACGAGGCCATTGCCCACTACCAGGCCTACAATGCCACGCTGAAGAAAAATGACCAGCGCAAGGAAGAGCTGGCCCAGCTGATTCAATACAGCAAAAACGCCAAGGTGCAGTTTAACTCGCCCAAGGATGTAGTGCTGAAAAACCTGGGCCCCACCGTAAACACGCAGTACTCGGAGCACAGCCCCGTGATTTCGGCCGACGACAAGCTGCTGTTGTTTACTTCCCGTGGCGAAAACGTAACGGGGGCATCTGGTAACGCCAGCGGCAAGAAAAACAAAAGCATCGCTGCCGACGGTGAATACTACGAAGACATCTTCGAGACCCGCCGCATTGACGCTGATAACTGGGAGAAGCCCCGCTCGCTGAGCGGTGTGCTGAACGGCAAAGGCCACGACGCTTCCATTCAGGTGTTTGACAACGACACCAAGATGCTGCTGTATCGGAACGATAACAACGGCGACATCTTTATGACTGAGAAAACGGGCGGTGACTGGACTGCGCCTACCCGGCTCAATGGCAACATAAACTCGAATGCCTTCGAGTCGGATGCTTTCATTACTCCCGATGGCTTGACGCTGTACTTCTCGACCGGTCGCTATTCGGAAGATGGCACCCTGGACCTGTACTACTCTACCCGTCAGCCCGGCGGCGACTGGGGCCCGGCCAAGTCACTGGGTGGTAATATCAACACCAAGTACGACGACGACAGCCCGTATCTGAGCCGCGATGGCAAAACGCTGTACTTCTCTTCGCGCGGCCACAACACCATGGGCGGGTACGACATCTTTAAGTCGCGCTGGGACAGCATTGGCCGCAAGTGGAGCCGGGCCGAGAACATGGGTTACCCCATCAACTCGCCCGATGATGACTCCTACTACCGCCTGAGCCCCGATGGCTCGTATGCCTACCTGAGCAGCTACCGCCTCGGTGGCTATGGCGAAAAGGACATCTACACCATCAACTACATCAAGAACGCCATCATCAAAGGTCAGGTGTTCTCGAAGCGCGACAGCACTTCCACCATCCCCGGTGCGGAGCTGGTGTTCAGCGGCACGCAGGCCGACAAAACGGCCATCAGCTTCCGCGACGTGACCAAGGCGCCCAACGGCGACTACCGGGTTACGGTACTTTCGGGCCGTACCTATCAGGTGGCAGTGAGCAAGGATGGTAAGAACATTGAAACGCAGGAGTTTGCGGTGCCCGTGTCGACCAACGACACCACGACCATCGTGAAGAACTTCTACGTGGACTACATCGACACGACGAATATTGCCGGCAACCGCTTCAAGAACATCTACTTCGATACCGACAAGTACAACCTGCGTCCGGAGTCGATTCGCGAGCTGAACAACCTGGCCCGCATCCTGAAGGCCAACCCCGGGGTTAACATCTCGATTGAGGGCCACTGCGACTCGCGCAATACCGACGAGTACAACATGGTGCTGGGTCAGAACCGTGCCCAGGCAGCTTACAACTTCCTGAAGAAGCAAGGCATTACCCAGACCCGCATGGCGACGGTTAGCTACGGTGAGCGCCGTCCGGCTGCTCCCAACGATTCGCCGGAGAACATGCAGCTCAATCGTCGTGACGAGTTCCGCATCATCCTGAAAGAGGGTGAGAGAATGCCGGTGCTCAACATGGGCACGGGCACTACCGGAGCCGGCAAAGGCGCTGGTGCTACCGGCGCTGGTATGGGCACTGGCACTGGTGCAGCCGGCACGTCTGGTGGCTCCAAGCTGGCTCCTGGCAAAAGCAAGGTGAAGATGGCCGACGGCACCAAGGTGAAAATCAAGGTGGATGAGGACTCTGACAAGATTAAGGTGAAGACCGAAGGCCCGAACGGCTCGGAGTCGAAAACCAAGATGAAGAACGGCGAGCTGGATGCTAAAATGAAAGATGCCAGCGGCGAAAAAACCAAAGTAAAAACCAAGGTTGACTAATCGCGCTTGCGCTAAGTAGCTGAACGGGCCGGGCATTATGTCCGGCCCGTTTTTCTTTTACCTGAAGCAGCCAACATTCTGAGCTGTGTGGGCGTTAGGCTAACACAATTTTCCCGCGCCACTTCCGTTCTTTGCTTTCGCATATGGCCGTAGTACCCTACAAAGACAATTCTGCCGACAAAAAGTCGCAGGTAGCCCAGATGTTCAACAGCATCGCGGGCAAGTACGATTTTCTCAACCACTTTCTCAGTGCCGGCACCGACATCTACTGGCGGCGCAAAGCGGTGGATGAGCTGAAAGCCCTGCGACCGGCACGCATCCTGGATATTGCTACGGGTACCGCTGACTTTGCCATCGAGACGTTGCGGGCCGCAGCGCCGGATGCGCAGGTAACCGGAGTGGATATATCGGAAGGCATGCTGGAGGTAGGGCGCCGCAAGCTGGCCGATAAAGGCCTGGGGCACCGGATTCGGCTGGAGCTGGGCGATTCGGAAAATCTGCCGTTTAAAGATGGCGAATTCGATGCCGTGACGGCTTCGTTTGGCGTGCGCAACTTCGAACATCTAGAGCGCGGGCTGGCCGAAATGCAGCGGGTGCTGCGGCCCGGTGGCAAGCTGGTGATACTCGAGTTCAGCAAGCCTACAGCCTTTCCCCTCAAACAAGCGTATAATTTTTATTTCCGCCGGGTGCTGCCGGTGTTTGGAAAGATGATTTCCAAGGACCAGGCGGCTTATTCCTACCTGCCCGAATCGGTGCAGGCTTTCCCCGACGGCCCCGACTTTCTGGCGATTCTGACCAAGGTTGGCTTTAAAGAACCTGCATGGCAACCCCTAACTTTTGGCATCAGCTCCATCTACACCGCCCACAACTAAAGCGGCTGGCGGTACTGGGCATTTTCGTAGCTGGTCTGTTCCCTGGCACTGCCCACGCGCAACGCGAAGCAGAACGCTCCCGCAAAGGCAAAGTCACCGGCATTACGGTAAACAACCTGCCAGCCTACGATGACCGGTGGTTTCATCCCGGCTTGTACCTGGCTTTTAGCGGCACCCGCTTTATGCTGGAGCAGTCGCAGTATTACATCGACACCAAGCAGGTTACGGCCAATTCCATCGTGAGCCCAAGCTTCGGTGTGGGGCTTATTGGCGATGCCCGGCTGGGAGGACCCAAGTCGCCCTTTATCCTGCGCTTCGCGCCGGGAGTGCTCTTCTCCTCACGGCGGGTAGAGTTTGAATCTAGCGGCTATCCTGCGCCCGATTCCGTTGTAACCCAGGAAATAACGTCCACGGTATTGCAGTTTCCGGTGCTGTTGAAATACCAGTCGGACCGCCGACGCAACACCCGGGCCTACATGATTGCAGGCATCAGCCCCAACCTGACAGTGGGCAACCGCCGGGATGACGGCTTGCGCAACGTGCTGCGCGTGACAGATTCAGACCTGACCATTGAGTATGGCGTGGGGCTGGACCTGTTCTATCCGTTGTTCAAATTTGCTCCGGAGCTGCGTTTTTCGCATGGCCTGGGCAACATTCTGATAAACCGCAGCGACATCTTCAGCCGTAGCCTGCAAAGCCTGCGCACCAACGCGGTGACGCTGTACATCAATATTCAAAACTGATTTGGAGGCTTTGGGAAATTGGGTCTTGGAGGCTTAGCACACAGATAGACTTCTAAGGTTTGTGTTCTGGCGGCATTCGAAGCACCATAAGCTGCCAATACCAAAGCCCCACCCCCAGAGTCTCTAAGTACCCAAGACCCCGATAATGAAAACAGCATTTATTACTGGCGCATCGTCGGGCATAGGGCGGGCTACCGCCGTGGCGCTGGCGGCAGCCGGGTTTCAACTGGTGGTGGCCGGGCGCCGGCGCGAGCGGCTGGATGCGCTGGCTGCAGAGCTGGCCCCGGTTCCGGTTCACGTTCTGGTGTTTGACGTTCGCGACCGGGGAGCTGTTAGCGTGGCCGTGGCGGCGCTGCCACTCGCATTTCAGGCCGTCGATGTGCTGGTAAACAACGCCGGTGGTGCCCACGGCCTTAATCCGATTCAGGCCGGCGACCCCAGCGACTGGGACCAGATGCTGGACTCTAACGTACGTGGGCTCCTTAACGTGACGCACGCCCTGCTGCCGGGTATGACGGCCCGCCAAACGGGCTTTATCGTCAATGTGGGCTCCATAGCCGGGCAGGAGGCTTATGCCAATGGCAATGTGTACTGCGCCTCCAAGGCGGCCGTAGCCATGCTTACCAAAACCATGCGGCTGGATTTGCTGCCTGCCGGCATTAAGGTGGCCGAGGTAAACCCCGGCGCGGTGGAGACAGAGTTTTCGCAGGTGCGCTTCAAGGGCGATGCCGAACGGGCAGCGAAGGTATATCAAGGCTTCGAGCCTCTGCGGCCCGAAGACGTAGCTGAGATTATTGCCTTTATGGTAACGCGGCCACCGCACGTCACCATTGCCGAAGTGCTGGTGCTGGCCGGCGCACAGAGTGCGGCTACCACTATCCTGAGGAAGTAATTAGGTAAAAGGTATTGATTAATGTCGCTTCTCTGGGAATTGAGAAGAGCCGGCTGTGTGCTGTTTTTACTTGTTGGCCAGCTGTTGCAGAACCTCA
The DNA here is from genome assembly GCF_039541835.1 of Hymenobacter saemangeumensis. Lineage (NCBI taxonomy): Bacteria > Pseudomonadati > Bacteroidota > Cytophagia > Cytophagales > Hymenobacteraceae > Hymenobacter > Hymenobacter saemangeumensis. The sequence goes on from NZ_BAABGZ010000010.1 coordinate 271,166, forward strand.
CGGTTTAGCTCGTGGCCGCCATCGAACTGCCGCAGCGACAGGGACGCGCCAAGGTGGCGCAGGGTGTCGGCTTGCTGCAGCAGCTTTTCCGGGCTGATGTACTCATCTTGCCGGCCACATACCAGCGTAACCGGTTGGGCACTGAGCAGGGCTTGGGCGGCGTCGGGCGCAATATCTTCGGGAAAGCTGCCGGCCCACAATACCAGCTTATGCAGTGGCCAGTGGCGCCCGGGCTGGACCAGCCAGCGGCTAATGGTAGCCGTGCCCTGGGAAAAGCCCAGAACAGTAATTTTTACATCAGCGGCGCACTGCGTTAATAGGGAGTCAAGTAGCTGATTGAGGAAGGCAATGTGGTCCTGAATTTCCGTTAACCGGTCCTCACGGGTCATCCAGGAAGCGCCAACCCGGCCACTGGTGCCGTTCAGGTAAAAGCGGGAGAGGCCCTCGGGAGCTACTACGACCGTTTGCGGGTCGTTTTCGACGAGAAAGGCAAAATGGCGGCTGAAATAAGAAGCCAGCTGCCCGTAGCCGTGGCATACCACCCATAGTTCGCGCGTAGCGGGCCGGAGCTCGCCCAGCTGGTAATAGCGCGCCGTGCGGCGCACGGCAAAATGATGTTCAGTCATGAGCAATACGAATGCGCAGCACAGAGCCCCGGGCCGCAATATGCGCTGGGTTAGCCTTAGTGGTGGAGCAGCTTATACGGCGGGGAGGTCGTCGGCCGAGAAGTTGAAAGGCATCAAATCGGCCAGGGAGCGGAAGCGCAGAATGGTGTTCTGGCGGCCGGGGAGCAGCAGGGGAATAGCGCGCTTTTGCCGGGCTTCGTACTCCAGCATCACCTGGCGGCAGGCGCCACAGGGCAGGGCGGCCCCGAACTCGCCCTGGGCCGGGCGCGCCGCAACCGCCATGCCCACGATGGGAGCATGGCCGGGGTGGGCAGCCGCCAGGCCAAACAGGGCCGTGCGCTCGGCACAAAGCCCGGAAGGGTAGGCTGCGTTCTCCTGGTTTGTACCCTGGAAGATGCTGCCATCGGCTAGGAGCAAGGCGGCGCCCACGTGGTAGCCGGAGTAAGGCGCATAGGCGTGGTCCGTAGCGGTACGGGCGGCCTGCCACGTCGCCAGCTCGGCCGGGCTAAGGTCCTGAACTGAGTCCAGCTCGTCGTAAGAAAGATGCAGCGTGCGCGGGTGAAGTGCCATGCAGAGTGGGATAGGGGCGGCGAAGGTAGGCAAATAGCGGAATTGGCGCGAGGGTCGGCTTACTTTTGCCCCATGACTTCCCGCCTTTTACTACTTGGAGCCGGCCGCTCGGCCTCGTCCCTCATTGAGTACCTCCTCCGTTACGCGCCCACCGAAAGCTGGTTTCTGACCGTGGCCGACGTTAATCCGGCCCATCTGGCACCTGTGCTGGCTGCTCACAGCGCCTATGCCCGGGTGGTGCCCTTTGCTATTGAAAACGAAAAATTGCTGAGCAGCCTCGTCGGCGAGGCCGACATTGTCATCTCCATGCTGCCGGCCCTGTTTCACCCGCTGGTAGCGCAGGCCTGCGTGCAGCACGGCCGGCACCTGGCCACGGCCAGCTATGTAAGCCCCGAAATCCGGGACCTGCACGAACAGGCCATTGCAGCGGATATCACCATCCTGATGGAGTGCGGGCTGGACCCCGGCCTGGACCATATGTCGGCCATGCGGGCCATTGAGCACATCCGGGCCCGCGGTGGCCGGCTTACTTCTTTTAAGTCGTACTGCGGCGGTTTGCTGGCGCCGGAGGCCGAGGCCGACAACCCCTGGCAGTATAAGTTTACCTGGAACCCCCGCAACGTGGTGCTGGCCGGGCAAAGCACGGCCAAGTACCTGGAAAAAGGCCACCCCCGCTTTATCCCTTACCAGCAGCTGTTTGCCCGTACCGAAACCCTGACCGTGCCCGGGTATGGCGACTACGAAGGCTATGCCAACCGCGACTCCCTGAGCTACCGGGCGCCGTATGGGCTGGATGATATTCCGACCATTCTGCGCGGCACCCTGCGCCGCCCGGGCTACTGTGCCGCCTGGCATGCCCTGGTACGGCTGGGCCTCACCGACGACACCGTGAAGCTCGATAACCCCGAAACCATGACCTGGCAGGAGCTGGTAGAAGCCTATCTGCCCGCCACCACCCAGCAGCTGGAGCTGCCGCTGCGCCTGGCCACCTATCTGGGCCTCGACCCCGCCGGGGAGGTAATGGGCCGCCTGAACTGGCTGGGCTTGTTTTCGGAGCGCCCCGTGGGAATGGCCAATGCCACCCCGGCCCAGCTTCTGGAGCGCCTGCTGACCGAGAAGTGGGCCCTGCAGCCCCACGACCATGACCTGATTGTGATGCAGCACCTGTTCGACTTCGAGCTAAATGGGCAGCAGCACCGCCTGACGTCGTCGCTGACGGTGAAGGGCGACGATGCCACGCACACCGCCATGGCCAAAACCGTTGGCCTTCCGCTGGGCATGGCCGTGCGCCGACTGGCCCAAGGGCTGCTTACGCAGCGCGGAGTTGTCATTCCGGTGCAGGCCGACTTGTACGAGCCCATTCTCGACGAGCTGGCGCAGGACTACGCCATCCATTTTCACGAGGAGGAAGCCATGGCCTAGCCGGGCAATACCAGACCAACCCAGTCGTTGATGGCCGCATATGCTAGCATTACGGGCTTATTTATGGATGCGCTGCCTCACCCTGGGCCGGCAGCTGCGCGAGATAGGCTGGTTGCGGCTGCTTATCCTGGGGGCCATGCTGCTGATAGTCATTGGCAATGCACTGGGCCGGGCTGCCCGGCACCCGCAGGGCCAGTGGGCGGTGCCGGTAGTAATGGGCGGCCTCATGCTAAGTGCCCACCGCCAGCGGGACGCCCTGCGCTTTCTTACGACAACCACCCCGGGATTTCGGCCCTGGCTGGCCGTGGAGTATGGGCTGCTGGCTTTGCCGGTGGCAACGGCAATGGCTGCTTTGGGCGCGGCGGCTGCGGGCCTGCTTACCGTAGTGGTGGCGCCCTGGGCCGCCTGGACCAATCCGCCGCGGGAGCGCAGCCCAAGTAGCCGGCGCCCGCGCAGCTTGTTTCGCAGCGAGGCCTTTGAGTGGGTGAGTGGCATGCGGGCCAGCCGGGGCGTGTTGTTGTGGCTAGCTCTGCTGGGGCTGGCTGCCTGGCAGCACCAGAGCCCGCTGGGGCCGGTAGCAGCGCTGGTAATCTGGATGCTGGTATTTCTGGCCTGCTACTCCGTGGCCGAGCCGCTAACCATGCTGGCCATTGCGGCGCCAAGCGCCAATAGCTTTCTGCGGCGGCGTTTGTTGCTGGGGCTTGGCTATGGGAGCCTCACCATACTGCCATTTCTGTGGATTATGAGCAGCAGCTCAGCCGGAGTAGGTGGTGCTTTTGCCGTAGGCCTGGCCTGGCTATTCCTTGCTGCGTTGCTTATTCTGGCCAAGTATGCCTTTTATCCCAACCAGCTCCAGTTCCGCTTTACGCAGTCCCTGGTATTAGGAGTGGCGCTAACGATGCCGGGCAACCCGGTATATCCATGCTTGCTCATTGTGGCCGTGGCAGGGCTAAGCTGGCAAAGCCGGCGGCGGGTTCGCCAGCAGCTTGGTGAGCGTACATCGTAAAATCGCAGCCGTATGATTGAAATTGATAAGCTTTCCAAGTCTTTCGGCAGCCAGCAGGTGCTGCGGGAGGTTAGTCTGCGCCTGCGGCCGGGAACTATTCACGGGCTGGTAGGAGCCAATGGAGCCGGAAAAACCACGCTCATCAACTGCCTTTACGGGTTGGAAAGCCGCTTTACTGGCTCGGTGCGGGAAAGCTCGGGCCAGCCGTTGCGGCAGCTTACGGGATTGCTGCCCTACGAGCCGTATTTCTACCCCCGTCTTACCGGGCGCGAATACCTGGAATTTTGCCTGCAGGCCCGCGGCCATAAGGTGGTCGACTTCAGTGGCTGGAACCGGCTGCTGGAGCTACCCCTCGACCAATACGCGGACGAGTACTCGGCTGGTATGCGCAAGAAGCTGGCTTTGCTGGCGGTGCTGGTGCAGGACTTTCGCTACCTCATCCTCGATGAGCCTTTCAATGGCCTCGATATGGAGGCCAACCTGCTGCTGAGGGAAATACTACGCAAACTTCGGCAGCGCGGCACCGGCATTTTGCTCACCTCCCACATCCTGGGTGCCATGACGGAAGTTGCCGATGAAGTAACGGTGCTGGTAGCTGGCCAGGTGCAGCGGCACTACCTGGCCCATGAGTTTCATAGCCTGGAAGCCGACTTGCTTGATGCCATGCACCAGGGCAAGCTGCGCCACCTGGCGGAGCTGCTGGCCTGATTTGGCCTTACAAAGCCAGGTAAAATCCCCCCAGTAGCTCCTGGAACGCCGCCGAATACTCTCCGCCAGCGGTTTGAATAGCCAGCTCTTGCCGGCTAGGTTCAGATAGTGTGAGCCCGAACCGGCTGATATGGCGAGTTATACGCCCGCCCGGTCGGTGCCTCACTCGCAGCTCGCCCTGTAAGTGCAGGCCAGCTGCCTGGGCTTCACTGGCGAAACCCTGCATTTCCGTGGGTGGCAGCAGCACCGTGAGGCTGCCAGCTGGCAGCAAGTAGGCGGCCGCGAACCCTGCCAGCTCCGCAAACGACAGCGACGCTTCCCCAGCATGCCGGGCTGTGCTGCGTGCTGCATCCGGGGAAAGAAGGGAATGCCGGAAGAAGGGCGGGTTGCAGATGATATGACTGAAGGGCACCGGCTGCTGCACCGCATAAGCCGATAAGCTCAGGCCCCTCACCCAAATGCGGCTGGCCCAGGGGCTTGCTGCCACATTGGCGGCCGCCTGCCGGGCCGCCGCCTCATCAATCTCTATGGCTTCAATTTGCACCGACGAATGGCGCTGCGCCGCCATTAAAGCCAGCAGGCCGGTGCCAGTGCCAATGTCGAGCAGGCGGGTAGCCCCGTGCAGGTCGGCCGCCGCGCCAAGCAGGCAGGCATCGGTGCTCACCTTCATGGCGCAGTGACGTTGCTCGATGCGAAACTGCTGAAACTGGAAGTAGTCGTTAGCCACGATAGGGGAGGAGCAAGGCCCTAGAGCAGCGACTGGGCCGCTGCGATACGCTCATAGCCTTCGTCGGCGGGCAGGCCTTTGCCCAGGGCGCTGGACACCGCCAGCTGGTCGCAGCGCTCGTTTTCGGGGTGGCCGGCATGGCCTTTTATCCAGTGAAACTTCACGCTGCGCTGCTTGTACACTTTCAGGAAGCGCCGCCACAGGTCCTCGTTGGCTTTTTTGCCAAAATCAGCCTTGCTGGCCCAGCCAAACACCCAGCGCTTCTCCACGGCATCCACCACATACTTGGAGTCGGATACCACCAGGATGGGCAGCTCGGGCCGGGTTACGGCCTCCAGCCCAACAATGACAGCCAGCAGCTCCATGCGGTTGTTGGTGGTAAGGCGGTAGCCCTGGCTGAGCTCCTTCTCGTGGGGCCCGTAGCGCAGAATAGCGCCGTAGCCGCCCGGTCCCGGATTGCCGCGGGCCGAGCCGTCGGTGTAGAGGTAAATCATTGTTAGGAACTTGGGGACTCGGGGACTCGGGGACTTAGAGACTTAGGAATTATTCAACATCCAAGACCCTAATACCCCAAGTCCCCAAGACCCTTTTAAAAATTTGACTTAAACAGCTTGATGGCAATGGCCAGCAGAATCACGCCGAACACGCGGCGCAGGATATCCTCGCCGGCCTTGCCCAGCTTGCGCTCAATCCAGGGGCTGGTTTTGAGCACGAGGTACACGAAAATCAGGTTTAGTACAATGCCTACCAGCACGTTGGGCAGGGAGTAGGCGGCGCGCAGCGAAAGCAGGGTGGTCATGGTGCCGGCCCCCACAATGAGGGGAAACGCCAGGGGCACAATGGAGCCGGTGGAGGTAGCATTGCTCGACTTAAACAGCTCAATTCCCAGTATCATCTCCATGCCGATGAGGAAGATGATGATGGCGCCGGCCAGCGCGAAGCTTTGGTTATCTACCCCAAACAAGCCCAGGATGCTTTGCCCCAGAAACAGAAAGCCTATCATAATGCCACCGGCAACCACCGTGGCCAGCCCGGCCTTAATCTGCCCTTCCCGCTGCCGAATCTGAATGATAATCGGAATGGAGCCGATGATATCAATCACGGCAAACAGCGTGAGCGTGACCGAAAAGATTTGCTGAAGTGAGAACATAGGTAAGGGGAGTTATGAGTTATGAATTATGAGTTAGGAGTTGTTTGCGCCTCAGGTCGGACAAATAATTCATAACTCATAATTCATAACTCAACCCGGAAACTCCTTTACGAAGAACTGCACCAGGGCTTCCATGGCGGCATCGGGCACAGCGGGGAAGTTGGCAATGCGGATGGTAGTGCTTTTTAAAGGCCCGTAGCCACTGCCCAGGTGCAGGCCCTGCTCCAGGGCGCGGCGCTTGATTTCCTCGATAAGCGCCGCTTCTCCGCGCAGGCCGATGACGGTTGTGGAGCGGGTTTCGGAGTTGGCTACCAGCGGGGTAAGGGGCGTGGCCTGCTCGAAAAACTGGTAGAGCTTTTCGGCGCGGTCTACCAGGTGCTGGTGCACGGTTTTGATGGGCTCCCGCTCGGCCATGATGCGGCTGAGCAGGTAGATGCCCAGCACGTTGGGCGTATAGTTGGTTTGATGGTTGAGCATCTGGCTCAGCATGGCTGTCAGGCTGTTGTAGTGGCCTTTCTCCCCAATCTGCTTGGCCTGGGCCACGGCCCGGGGCGAGAGCACCAGAATACCCAGGCCAGCCGGCAGGCCGAAGTTTTTCTGCACCGAGGCAAACCAGATGTCAGCCTTAATGAACTTCAGGTTGAGGCCGCCCATGCTGCTGGTGGCGTCCACGGCCAGCAGGGCACCCCCAAGGCGGTTGAACAGGTTCAGAATAAATCCTTCCCGCAGCTGGGTAGCGGTGCTGGTTTCATTCTGGGTGATGCACACGAGGTCGGTGTCTTCGGGCCCGAAGGGCAGGCGGGCCACATCGGGCAGCTCTTCCAGGCCAAACTGCAGGCCGGTGCTCTCGGGCCGGATGGCCTGGGCATACTTCAGCCATTTCTGGCCAAAGTCGCCATTGTAGAGGTGAAACGAGCGGCGGGGCGTCAGGCTTTGGGCCAGAATCTCCCAGCACTCGGTAGCCGAGCTGGTAAACAGCACGGTGTAGTCCTGGGGGATGTTGAGCTTTACTTTCAGGTCGGCGACAGTCTGGCGAACCAGGCTGATGACTTTTTCGGAGCGGTGCGGGGCCGAAAGCCAGCCCTGGTCAAACGCATCCTGAAGGTATTGCCGAACGGCGGGGTAAACGGCCGCAGGGCCAGGGTTGAAGGTGTACATTTTCTGAACCACGGAATGACGCGGATTTTTCGGATTTCACGGATTTTGCAGACGATTCTCTACGAGCGGCAGCGGCTTCTGAAAGGCGCGAGAGCCCACCAAGGGGCAAAAGCTTTTACCCCTGTAAACGCTAAGCGCACAAAGTTCGCCTGCAAATCGTCTACAAAATCCGCGGAATCCGATTAATCCAAAAAATCCACGACTCAGACCCGGAAGCCCATCCGACGGGGCTGAATATTCTGAAACCACTGCACGGCGAGGCGGTAGCTTTCGAGCCCAAAGCCCGCAATGCTGCCCTTGCAGTAGCGCCCCACCAGGCTTTTCTGCCGGAACTCCTCACGGGCCGCCAGGTTGGTGAGGTGTACTTCCACTACGGGCGTAGCAATGCCCGCTATGGCGTCGGCCAGGGCCACGCTGGTGTGCGTGAAGCCGCCGGCATTGAGCACGATGCCGTGGTAAGTGAAGCCCACCTCGTGGAGCTTGTCGATAAGCGCGCCTTCGTGGTTGGACTGGAAGTGGGAGAGGGCGAAGTCGGGAAAAGCGCTTTGCAGCTCCGGGAAAAAGTCGTCGAACGAGCGGGTGCCGTAGAGGGTGGGCTCGCGGCGGCCCAGCAGGTTGAGGTTGGGGCCATTAAGAACCAGAATTTCCATTTAAGTCAATGAGCAATGAATAGTGAGCAATGAGCAGTTGAAACAGGCACGCAGGGCTCGGGAGGAACTGCTTAGTCTGCCTTTTTGAATGGACCTTTGCAGCCGCAAGCTAGACCTGTTACAGGGCAATTGCACATTGTTCACTGTTCACTGCTCATTAAAAAATGACCTGGCCCCAGGCAATAAAACAGTTTGAAGGTTACCTGCGGCTGGAGAAGTCGCTTTCGCCCAACTCGGTGGATGCCTATGTGCGCGACGTCACCAAGCTGCAGCAGTTTCTGATAACCGAGCGCGTGCATGCCCGCCCCGACCAGGTAACCACCCGCCTGCTCCGCGACTTTCTGGCAACGCTCGAAGGACTGGGGCTAGGCGCTACTTCTCAGGCCCGCATCCTGTCGGGTCTCAAGGCTTTCTTCAGCTTCCTCATCATGGAAGACCTGCTGAAGCTGGACCCCACCGACACGCTGGAAGCACCCAAAACCGGGCGCCACCTGCCCGACACCCTCAGCTACCCCGAGATTGAGCAGCTGCTGGCCATCATCGACCTGAGCACCGATGAAGGCCTCCGGGCTAGAGCTTTGCTTGAAGTGCTGTACTCTTCGGGCTTGCGGGTAAGCGAGCTATGTGACCTGCGCCTGTCTAACATCTACGCCGACCAGGGCTTTATGAAAGTGCTGGGTAAAGGCAACAAGGAGCGGCTTGTGCCTATTGGCCGCGAGGCCCTGAAGCACCTCAACTTCTACCTCAGCGGCGTGCGCGGCCACCTCGATATCAAGCCCGGTCACGAAGACTTTGTGTTCTTAAGCCAGCGCGGCCGGCAGCTTTCGCGCATCACGGTCTTCACCATGCTCAAAGACAAAGCCGAGCAGGCCGGCCTGCGCAAAACCATCAGCCCCCACACCCTGCGCCACTCCTTCGCTACCCACCTCATCGAAGGCGGCGCCGACCTGCGGGCCGTGCAGGAAATGCTGGGCCACGCCTCCATCACCACCACCGAAATCTACACCCACCTCGACCGCGACTACCTGCGTCAGGTCATCACCGAGTTTCATCCGCGGAGTTAGGGGATAAGTCGATGGTGGTGATAAAGAGAATAGGTAGAACAAAGAGCCTCTCCTCAGAAGAGGAGTGGAAGTCAAGCCTCCAGGCTTGACTGGGGTGGTTGAATTCGTTGAACGATACCGGAACGACACCCAAACGACTGGTCCTACCGGCGCAGGCGGCCCAACCATCTCCCGTTTCAGCAATAGCTGAGGCATTCCCTCCTGGGTAAGAAGGGCCGCTTCACCTTCTTGCGGCGCCCGCTAACGCTGCCAAAACCTTTCACTGCCCGTTTTCCGGCCTGTATTGCGTAAATTTGGCTTTTACGCTGCTATTCGAATGGCCGATAATCGTTACCGAAACCCTCCTCCCGGACCTGCCTCCAACCGCCCTGTGGACGCGGCGCCGCGCCCTAACCGGCGCAACGAGCCCCGGGATACTCCTGCTTCTGCCCCCGAGCCGGCACGCCCGGCTGCCCCCCGCGCGGCCAACGTGCCCAAAGGAGCCAAGCCCGTGGCGGCACCCAAGCCCCCCCGGGCCCCCCGTGGTCCACTGCCCGGTGCGCCCCAGCTGCTGAGTGTGCTGCGCGACCGCCGCTTTCACCTGTTCATTGGCTTCGGCTTTTTGCTGAGCAGCCTTTACCTTACCATTGCCTTCACCTCTTTCCTCTTCACCGGCCACGCCGACCAGAGTGTGGTGGGCAGCCTGGGCAATACGCCGCTGAAGGAAGCCGGGCAGGAGTCGGGCAACTGGCTGGGGCTGCTGGGCGCCTGGGCCGCCGAGCTGTTCATCTACAAGCTGTTCGGCATTGCGGCCTTCGCCCTGATTCCGGTGGTATTCTTCCTGGGCTACAAAATCGTGTTCCGCACGGCCGTGGGCTCGGTGAGCTATGTGCTGGCCCTGGGCCTGTTTAGCATGGCCTGGCTGAGCGTGCTGCTGGGCTACGTAGTGGTGACGCTGGCTACGCCCGGGGCCGACCCGGCGCTGGCCCATCGCCTGGACTTTCTAAGCGGCGGGGTGGGCTTCGAGATGGCTTCCTGGCTCGATAGCCTCATTGGCTGGGGCACGGTGCTGCTGCTGGCGTTTATCCTGATTTCGTTTGTGGTGTTCTTCTTCAATGTCACCAGCCTCAACCTGGGCTTTGGCAGCGCAAGTGGGGCAGATGCCGATGAAGATGCCGCCCTGGCCGCTGAAATTGCTGCCGAGCAGGCCGCTGCGGCAGCCGCCAGCAAAAAGCCCATGGCTTCACCCGAGCCTCAGGCCTCGGCAGCGTCGTCGGGTGCTCGCGTGGAAGCCGGTGGCATGGAGCTCATTAACCGCGCCCCGGCTCCTAAGCCCGAGCCGGCGCCGGCGCTGCCCGTAGCCGATGAGCTGCCCCTGGAGGTGGCCCCCGGTGCGGAGTTTGAGCCTGCGCCCACGGTGGCTGATGGGTTGGCCCTGAGCGTAACTCCCCTGGCTGCGGCAGTGGCCGGTACGGTAGCCGCAGGCGCAACCACCTCAGCTGGTACCGGGGTAGCTGCCCTCGCTGCGGCATCTGCCGCGGCCAGCGGCCCGGCCTTTTCCTTCGAGCTGCCCGTAGCCGAGCCGGAAGCGGTGGAAATTGCTCCGGCCCCGCCAGCGGCAACCATACCCACCCCGCTTTCCCTGGCCGACCTGGCCGATGGCCCCCTGCCAGCTGCCAGCCTAAGCCCGCAGCCGGCAACCAGCAACCAGAAGCTGGAAATCACCGTGCCCAGCCGCGACGACCTCGACCCCAACGCCGGGGCCGACATCGCCGCGGTGGCCGACGAAGACGAGGATGCCGATGCCATGCCCAACGTGAACTACGACCCCACGCTGGACTTGTCGCGCTACGTGTACCCCACGCTGGACCTGCTCAACGATTATGGCATCCCCAAGGCCCAGGTAACCAAAGAAGAGCTGGAAGCCAACAAGGACCGGATTGTGGAGACGCTGGGCCACTACGGCATCAACATCGCCAGCATCAAGGCCACCATCGGTCCCACCGTCACGCTGTATGAGATTGTGCCGGATGTGGGGGTTCGCATCTCCAAAATCAAGAGCCTGGAAGATGACATTGCCCTGAGCCTGGCCGCCCTGGGCATTCGCATCATCGCGCCCATTCCCGGCAAGGGCACCATCGGCATTGAGGTGCCGAACACCAAAAAGGAGATGGTGAGCATCCGCTCGGTGCTGGGCTCCGAGAAGTTTGCGCGCTCCGAGATGGACCTGCCCATCGCCTTCGGCCGCACCATTACCAACGAGGTATTTGTGGCCGACCTGGCCAAGATGCCCCACCTGCTCATGGCCGGTGCCACGGGGCAGGGTAAGTCGGTAGGTCTGAACGTGATTCTGGCCTCCCTGCTCTACAAGCGCCACCCCGCCCAGCTCAAGTTTGTGCTTGTCGACCCCAAAAAGGTCGAGCTGAGCATTTTCAACAAGATTGAGCGCCACTTCCTGGCCAAGCTGCCCGACACCGAAGAGCCCATCATCACCGACACCAAGAAGGTGGTGCACACGCTCAACTCGCTGTGCATGGAGATGGACCGCCGCTACGACCTGCTGAAAGAAGCCGGCTGCCGCAACCTGAAGGAGTACAACCACAAGTTTGTGGAGCGCCGCCTCAACCCCAAGAAAGGGCACCGCTACCTGCCCTTTATTGTGCTGGTAATCGACGAGCTGGCCGACCTGATGATGACGGCGGGCAAGGAAGTGGAAACGCCCATTGCCCGCCTGGCCCAGCTGGCCCGCGCCATTGGCATTCACCTGATTGTGGCCACGCAGCGCCCCTCGGTAAACGTTATTACGGGCATCATCAAAGCCAACTTCCCCTGCCGTATCTCCTTTAAGGTGACTAGCAAGATTGACTCGCGCACCATCCTGGATACGGGCGGGGCCGACCAGCTCATCGGGCAGGGTGACATGCTGTTCTCGGCCGGCTCCGACCTGATTCGCGTGCAGTGCGCCTTCATCGACACCCCCGAAGTGGACCGCGTGTGCGACTACATCGGCGAGCAGCAGGGCTACTCCGATGCCTACCTGCTGCCCGAAGTGGCCGGAGCCGATGGCGACGCCGGCAGCGGCAACGAGGAGATGGACCCCTCCGAGCGCGACTCCATGTTTGAGGAAGCGGCCCGGTGCATTGTGCTGCACCAGCAGGGCAGCACCAGCCTTATTCAGCGCAAGCTCAAGCTGGGCTATAACCGCGCCGGCCGGCTTATCGACCAGCTCCAGCACGCCGGCATTGTGGGGCCCTTCGAGGGCAGCAAGGCCCGCGAGGTGCTTATTCCGGATGAATACCAGCTGGAGCAGCTGTTGAATTCACTGCCCAAGTAAGGACGTTGAAAGTGAGTGCAAAAGGCGTGATGCCCGGGTAAAAAAAGCCGGGTATCACGCCTTTCTGCCGTTAGGGAGTATTTTTGGCCGGCCATTTGTTAAACCAGCAACGTACTCAGGCTATCTGAGCAGAAAGTCTGCTCTAATCGTACCCTTTTCAAATGAAGAAATTCCTCTCCCTGCTGTTGCTTTCGGCCTCACTCGCATTACCGGCGGTTGCGCAGCAAGACCCCAAAGCGGGTAAAATACTCGACCAGATGAGCGCCAAATACCAGGCGCTGAAAGCCTACTCGGCCAGCTTCACCCAAACCCTGGAAAGCCCGGGCCTGAAAGGGCAGAAGCAGAACCTGACCGGCGATATCACCGTCAGCGGCCAGAAGTTCCGGCTGAAGATGAGCGGCCAGGAGGTTATCAACAACGGCACTACTACCTGGACTTACCTGAAGAACGAGAACGAAGTCAACATCTCGGATTCCGACCCCGACACCCAGGAGATGTCGCCTTCCCAGATTTACACCATGTACAAAAAGGGGTACAAGTACACCTATGTACAGGAGGTGAAGGAAGGCGGCGAAGCCCTCGATGTAATTGAGCTTTCGCCGGAAAACCGCCAAAATGACGTGTTTAAGGTGCGGCTGAAGGTGCGCAAGAAGGACACCTCGGTAAAAAGCTGGCAGATGTTCAAGAAGAACGGCAACCGCTACACCTTCCTTATCAAGGATTTCAAGCCTAACCCCGCCGTGGATGCCAACACCTTCGCCTTCGACAAGACTAAGTATAAGGGGGTGAAAGTGGTTGATTTGCGCTAATTCACTGCTTCACAGACTTTAGTTCTATAGTCTGATTAAACAATACGGCCCGTCTCGCGAGAGGCGGGCCGTATTGTTTAAAAATTCTCACCCTTTAGTTCTGCCAAGCATAGTGCTGCACGTGTGTGGCCTAGCTCTGCAGCGTGGCTATACCAAAACTGAGCATCTGCCAGGTTCTCGTTCCCGTTCCAGCCAGATTCAGCCCAGGCGCCTAAGAGATACATAGCATGCACCTGCTCTTGTTCACTTGCTTGTTCCAGCCAGTAGCGAGCTAATTTCCACTTTGGGTCAGGCAAGCAGGTATAAGCCAGGCCAAGCCAGGTCTTGGCCCTCACATCACCCGCCTTCACTGCTTTGGTAAACCAATTTATTGCCTTTTGAAGGTCTTTCTTGACACCTACACCCCGTTGGTAGCATCTACCTAAGTCACACATTGCAGTTGCAAACCCACGCTTTGCGCTTTTGCGGTACCAATAGCTGGCTCTGGAATAATTCTGCACCACTCCGTGGCCCCAGTAATACATGCTCCCCACAGAGTGCATTGCCTCTGTTTCACCTTGTTTGGCGGATTCAAAAAAGTATCCAAAGGCTGTTGCTTGATTCTTGGTGATGCCAAGCCCATTATCATATGCTACGCCCAGGTTGTATTGAGCAACACGGTTGCCATGTTCGGCTGCCAAATGAAAGAGCTCTAGAGCTTTCTCCGGGTTAGTCGGAACTCCCCAGCCCTCCCAGTTAATGGTAGCTAACCAGTATGCGGCTAGCGCATTGCCCTCCTGTGCTAGCCCTTCCAACAAAAGCGCTACTCTGCCAATGAAGCGTTTAGAGATGTAGCGGCCGAAATAAGCGCGGTTTATTGTCCGAACCAGGCGGTTAATTAAAGGCTGATTATGTTCGCTAGTCAATAATTTGCGGTTTCTTGGGCGTCGATATTCTAAAATGGCTCTAGTTCTACCCACTTGATGCAAGTTATGAAAGAAGATTTCCTCCACTACGTCTGGCAGCACCAGTACTTCGACAAAACCAACCTGTGCACGGCGGCGGGCGAGGAAATTCAGGTGCTGCAGCCTGGCTACCGCAATGCCGATGCCGGCCCCGACTTTCTGGGTGCCCGCCTGCGGGTAGGCAAGGTGGAGTGGAACGGCGCCGTGGAGATACACCTGCGGGCTTCCGACTGGGCCCGGCACAGCCACCAAACCGACCCCAAGTACGACCAGGTGATTCTGCACGTAGTAGGCAGCCACGATGCCGATGTGAACCGCACCAACGGCAGCCTGATTCCAGCGCTGGCCCTGTCGGCCCGTCTGGGTCCGGAGCTGCTGCGCCGCTACCATGAGCTGGTTGAGGCGCCGGCAACGGCGGCGCTGCCCTGTGCTCCGCTGCTCGGCTTGGTGCCCGGCATCACGCAGGCCATGATGGTGGAGCGGGCCCTGCTGGAGCGGGTAGAGCAAAAAGCCGACGCCCTGGCCAGCCTACATCAACACTTGGGCAGCGACTGGGAAGCCACGGCATACCATGTCCTGACGGCCGCATTTGGCTTTCAAAAGAACAGCGAGCCCATGGGCCGGCTGGCCAAAGCACTGCCCCTGGCCATACTGCGCCGCCACCGGCACGAGCTACATCAGCTGGAAGCCCTGGTGTTCGGGCAGGCAGGGTTCCTGGCTGATAATGAGGAAACGAGTGGGGATGAATACATCCAGGCCTTGAAGCGGGAATTCAGCTTTCTGAGCCACAAATACGGGCTTGGGCCCACCGCCTTGGCCGTGCACGAGTGGAATTACCTGCGTCTGCGGCCAGCCAATTTTCCAACGGTTCGGCTGGGGCAGCTGGTGGGCTTGCTGCACGCCCGGCCTGCATTGTTCGACGCGCTGCTTACGGCCCAAAGCGTGGCAGCCCTGCTGGATTTTTTCCGGGTAGCGGTGCCGGAGTACTGGCGCAGCCACTACCGCCCGGGCCGCCCCGGCAAGGTGCCCGGACTGGGCAGAAGCAGCATGGAGCTGTTAATTATAAACGTGGTGGTGCCGCTGCGGGTAGCCTACGCCCGCCAGGTAGGCCAGGCCGCCCTGATAGAAAGCACTGTGGCCCTACTGGCCGAGCTGCCGGCCGAGCACAACCAATACACGGATACCTTCGGGACTCTGGGATTTACCCACCGCTCCGCGGCCGACTCCCAGGGGCTGCTCTCCCTGCATAAAAGCTACTGTACGCCCCGCCGCTGCCTGCAGTGTGCCATTGGCAGCCGGCTGGTGCAACAACCCCGCATAGCTCGATGATACAAGACGGTTGGATGGTGAATGGCGGGATGGTAGAAGGCACATTGGTGACGCCCGCGCAGCTGGGACTAGCCGTCGTGCTCAACCTGGCCCTGTGGCTTTTCCTTCGGCGCTGGCTTGCCCGGCAGCTTGCCGAAGTTCCCCGCTGGCTGAGCAGAGTAGCACTACTCTCGCTGGGCCTGCGCCTGCTGTTTGCCATTTTCAGTGGGTTCTTTCCTTCCCCGGATGTGATTGGCTTTGAGTCGCACGGCTGGGTAATAACGCGGCAGCTCTGGGCCGAGCCCGGCGGCTGGTTGCAAACCCTGGCCGGCAACGAGCTGCACTTTGAAGACTGGCACGTGGTGTTCTACGGCATGTCCAACACCTTCTTTTTCCACAAGCTGCTATCGCTGGTAAACTTGTTCACCCTGAACGGGAAAATCTACACGGCGGCCTTTCTGTCGTTTTTCTGCTTTGTGGGCAGCTGGCAGCTGGTGCGCACGCTGCTGCACCGCTGGCCAGGCGCCGCAGCCGGTGCGGCCGTAGCCTTTTTGCTCTGGCCGCCCATGCTGTTCTGGACCTCCACTTACACCAAGGAAAGTGTGCTGCTGGGCACCGGCGCCTGGCTGCTGGCTTTGGTGGTTGAAGGGTTTTACGGTGGGGTGGAAGAGCGCCGGGGGCAGGCCTGGGCCCGGGCGTTGGCTATACTGCTACTGGCTTTTCTGCACTTCAAGATGCGCTACTTCTTTGCCGCGCCCTTGCTGGTTGGCCTGCTGGGGCTGGGCCTGGTGCGGGTATTTCAGCGCATGGGGCTAGCCCGCCAGCGGTGGTCGCAAGTGCTTATTATGCTGGGGCTGCTGGGGCTGGGAGCCTTTATTGCCCCGCAGCTGAGCGTGGCCTTCCGTTCCAATAAGTTTACCAGCCAGATGATTAAGGTGTATACCCACCACCTGGAAATGTCGCGGGGCCGGCCCCACTTCGAGTACCCCAACCTGAAGCCTACCGAGGAAAGTGCTGTGCTGCACATGCCGCTGGCGGTGGTCAACGCGCTGGCCCGGCCGGTGCTGGGCGAATCGCGGGGCCTGCAGTATGTGGCGGGAGGGTTGGAAAATGCGGCTTTGCTGTTTATGCTGGCACTGCCGCTGTTGGCTGCCATTCGCCGAAAGGCTGCGGGGCCCTTGCCTTTTGCGTTCGTGCTGGCCCTGCTCGTTTTCTGCGTGGTTGTGGCCGTGCTCATGGGGCTTACCGTCCCCAACTTCGGCGCCCTGAGCCGCTACCGCAGCGCCATGCTGCCCTACCTGCTGCTGCTGCTGCTGCAAAACGAGTACGCTGTGGCGCTGCTGCGCCGGCTGGGGCTAGGGGAGGACCAGGCCTTGCCGGAACAGCACTAGGGAAACAGCTGTTTGCATCGTCGTACCTTTGCGCTTGGTCGTGGCCTGGCTGTAATAGCGGGCTGCGGCCTTTTACCTCTTGCTTTCTCTAATGGAAAACCCCGTCATCATTCTTGGTGCCCAAACCGTTGGCACGGCGGCGCTTGATGCCTTTCTCTCCAACGACATCGTCGTATATTGCCTGCTCGACGACGATAAAAAGCTGCAAAACAGCGAACTGCTCGATGTTCCCGTGATGGGCAACACCGACGATGGCGAGCTGCTGAAGCTGCTGGGCAAGAAGTGTGAAGTATTTGTGGCTACCGAAGACACCGCCAGCCGTCGCAGCCTCACCCAGATGCTGCGCTCGGAGTACGAAGCCGTGCCCGTAAACGCCATTCACCAGCGCGCCAGCGTATCGATGCATGCTACGCTGGGCCACGGCAACTACATCGGCCCCAATGCGGTGGTAGCCGCTACGGCCACCCTCGGCGACGGTATTCTGGTAGGCGGCAATGCCGTAGTAGAAGCCAAAGCCACGGTAGGTGACTACACCCAGATTGGCACCGGCGCCCAGATAGGCGCCGAAGTCACCATCGGCTCCCAGGCCTTTATCGGCCCCGGCGCGGTGGTAGTCGCCGGCATTAAAATCGGCGACAAAGCCCGCGTAGGCGCCGGCTCGGTGGTGGTAGCCGATGTGCCCAACGGGCAGACCGTGTTTGGCAACCCCGCGGTGAAAGTGTAATTTTTAGTTGTCAGATGTTCGTTGTCAGTTGTCAGCTCGTTCTGATGGCTGCTTTATCAGAACAATCCTGACAACTGACAACGAACAACTGACAACAATGAGCTATCAGGTTCTTCTCTATTACTGCTATACGCCCATCGACAACCCCGAGCAATTCCGGGAAGAGCATCACCGGCTCTGCCTGGAGCTGGACCTGCGCGGGCGCATTATCGTAGCCCACGAAGGGCTGAACGGCACCGTGTCGGGCACGGTGGAAAGCTGCGCCCGCTACATGGCGGCCGTCAAAGCTGACCCTCGTTTTGCTGCTTTGGAGTTTAAGATAGATGAGGTGCCGGCCCACACCTTTCAGAAGCTGCACGTGCGCGTGAAGCCCGAGATTGTGCACAGCAGCCTGCACGAGATGAAGCCCTACGAGAAAACCGGCCAGCACCTGTCGCCGGCCGAGTTCAAGGCCATGAAAGACCGCGACGACGTGGTGGTGGTGGACGTGCGCTCCGACTACGAGTACAACCTGGGCCGCTTCAAGAATGCCCTGACGCTGGATATTGAGAACTTCCGCGACTTTCCCGACCGGGTGGAGCGCCTGGAGCAGTTCAAGGATAAGAAAATCCTGACTTACTGCACCGGCGGCGTGAAGTGCGAGAAAGCCACGGCCTTCCTGCTGGAGCAGGGCTTCGAAAATGTGTACCAGCTGCACGGCGGCATCATTAAGTACGGCATCGAGGCCGGGGGCGAGGATTTCGACGGGCAGTGCTACGTGTTCGACAACCGCGTGGCCGTGGACGTGAACCGCGTGAACCCCACGGTGATTTCCCTGTGCCACCACTGCCAGACGCCCAGCAACCGCCTCGTGAACTGCGCCAACCCGCACTGCAACGCCCACCTGCCCCTGTGCGAGGCCTGCGGCGAAAAGCTGGCCGGCGCCTGCTCCGAAGCCTGCGCCGAACACCCCGACAAGCGCCCCTACGACGGCACCGGCGCCTACCCCAAGCTCAGCAACCACTACAACCCGGCCCAGGGCCTGGCTTCCTATGGGAAATCAAAAGTTAAAAATTAAGAATTAAAAATGAAGGCGGCTGCCCGACATTGGGGCCGCTTTCGCGTATCCGCAAGACGCTTGCCCCAATTCCTAATTTATAATTCAAAATTCCCCACACCATGTCCATTCTTTCCTCTGAGCTCATTCTCAACCCCGACGGCAGCATTTACCACCTCAACCTGCTGCCCGACCACATTTCCGACACCATCCTGACCGTGGGCGACCCGGCCCGGGTAGCGCAGGTAAGCCGGCATTTCGACTCCGTCGAGGTTGAAATAAGCCACCGCGAGTTCGTAACTCATGTGGGCTACTACAAAGGCCAGCGGATGATGGTGATGAGCACGGGCATGGGCACCGACAACATCGACATCGTGATGAATGAGCTCGATGCCCTGGTCAACATCGACTTCGTGTCGCGCACGGTGCGGCCCGAGGAGGAGCGCATCAAGCTGCGCATCATCCGACTGGGCACCAGCGGCAGCCTGCAGCCCGACATCCCGGTAGGGGCCATGCTCGCCACCGAGCACGCCGTGGGCCTCGACAGCCTGATGCAGTTTTACCCGCTGATGGAAACCGGTCTCGAAACCGAGATTGCCACTGCTCTGCAGCAGCAGCTGCAGCTGCCTTTCGCTCCCTATGTGGTGCGCGGCTCCGACCTGCTGCGCGAGCAGGCCGGACAGGGCATGCTGGTGGGCAACACGCTCACCTGCCCCGGCTTCTACGGCCCCCAGGGCCGCGTGCTACGCCTGGATTTGCGGCAGGCCGACTACATCGCCCGCCTGCAGAGCTTCGCCCACCTCAACGCCGAGGGCAAGTTCCGCCTCACCAACTTCGAGATGGAAACCGCCGGCTACTACTCCCTGGGCCGCATGCTGGGCCACGAAGTAGTGTCGCTGAACGCCATTCTGGCCAACCGCGCCACCGGCGAGTTCGCCGAAAACCCCGCCGCGCTGGTCGACGAGATGATTGAGCGCACCCTGCAACGACTCGTCTGAACCGCAGATTGTAACGGATTTGACGGATAAGAACGGATTATAAAGTCCTTTATTCAGCATACGAAATTGAAAAGGGCCCTGCTGTTGTAGCAGTGGCCCTTTTGCTTTTAAAGAACAAGCGGAAATGAATCCGTTCTTATCCGTCAAATCCGTTACAATCTGCGGTCCAAAATCCGGGTCAATCCGTGGTTCAGACTTAATAAAAATCCATCCACGACACGGCCCGCATGGGGATGGACACGCCCGACTTCAGGGTCAGGTATTCATCATCAGCGGCCCAAACGGTGGTTTGAACGCGTTTAGTAGCCCCGTCGGCCGTCTGGAAGTAGATGTCGAGCTTACCGTGGTAGGCATTGCCCAGCGTCACGGCGCGTTGGGCTTCATGAGCCCGGTGGCGGCGCTCGGCTTCGGTCTTCAACACGTCCTCCTGGGGGTAGTGCATCATATGCAGCTCCTCTTTTGCTACGGTTTCAACGTCGGTCATAGTGGTGAATTCGGGGTACATAGAAGAAGCAGAAAGAATGGTGGATAAAATTTGCCAATGCGGTCTGCTAAAGGTAAGGGAAATTTTGTCGGAATTGTTATAATTCCGACATTAAAAAATTTAAGGTGTCGATGCCATCTGCATAGTCGGTTACCCCCGGGGCCTGGGCCCGGCCGAAGGGGAAACTACCTGCAAACAGGCCACCTGACGATACTACGCACTGAATGCGGGCTGCCACATCGGTAAGCTTGTCTACCAGCTCTATCTCGTTAGTGTAATCTTCGAAAAATACCACTGAGATAGGCGACACCAGGGCGATGTCGCGCTTCACCAGCAGAAAGCCGTTGTCGAGGTGGGGCACGCCGTTCACCAGCATGATGCTCTTGTTGTAGTCGTAGTTGTTCTGGTACTTGTGGTGGTTGAGTACGCCCTCGCAGGTTTGCAGGGCGTCGAGCAGAGGTGTGAAGTCGTAGTCCCTGGGCACGTAGAGCTTGCTCACGTTGCGGCAGCCCAGGCCGTAGTACTGGAAGATGTCGGGCCCCAGCTGGCCCAGCTCGGCGTCGGTTTCCCGCCCGGTGAGCACAGCCACGCTGCTGCGGTTGAGGCGGATGATGTGCGGCTTCTTGCCGAAGTAGTAGTCGAAGTAGCGGGCCGTATTGTCGGAGCCGGTGGCGATGTAGGCATCGGCGGCATTGAGGCGCGGCACTACCTTGATAAAGTCGGCAAAGAGGGGCTCAATCTTTACCAGCTCGTCTATCAGCCACTGCATCAGCACGGTGTCGTCGGCACTGAGCTTGGCCAGCAGAATGTGGCCGCTTACCAGTACGCACAGCAGGTCGTGAAAGCCCACCATGGGGATGTTGCCGGCCATTACCACGCCCACCTGGCGCACGGTAGCGGGCTCGGCAGGGTAGCGGGCGGCCCAGTGGCGCAGGGGCTCTTCTTCCAGCAGGTGGGCAATGCCCTGCACGGCGTGGGTCACGTTGGGCAGGTCGAACCAGGCGTTCTGGTTGCGGGCCCGGGCCGCCAGGGGCGTCAGCTCGTCGGTAGAAATAGTGGCCAGGCGCTGGCCCAGGGCCACGAAAGCAGCAAGTCGTTCGGATTGATTCATGTAAAAAGCAGGTAAGCTGCGCTGGGCAGAAAGGCGTAAAAACGCAGGTTAATGAAGCAAAATTCGCTTAAACCATATAAAGCCGGCTCCTGTTGGCTAATTTTGCCAGTCCAAGCGGCTGACCCGGCCGGTCGTTTTTACGTATTGCGGGTCGGCATCTTTACGATTATACCCTCTAACTGACTTCCTACGCCCTATGGCCATCATGATAACCGACGAGTGCATCAACTGTGGTGCCTGCGAGCCGGAATGCCCCAACAACGCGATTTACGAAGGCGGCGCCCAGTGGCGCTGGGCCGATGGCACCTCGCTGAAAGAGGTGAAAACCAGCGACGGCGACCTGGTGTCGGGCACCGCGCCCCAGACCCCGGTGTCGGACGAGTACTACTACATCGTGTCGGATAAGTGCACCGAGTGCGTCGGCTTCCACGAGGAGCCGCAGTGCGCCGCCGTGTGCCCCGTCGACTGCTGCGTGGACGACCCCGACTACCGCGAGACCCGTGAGCGGCTGCTGGAGAAAAAAGATTGGCTGCACGTGGCCGCGTAAGCGACCAGCTGCCAGTGAAACGGGCCGCTTCCTCCGGGGAGCGGCCTTTTTTATTCTATGAGCAAGAGTGGAAAGAACCAATAAGCACAAATGAAAAAGAACGTCATGCTGAGCGCAGCGAAGCATCTTGCCGGCGGCAGTAAATTCATTTGATTGGGTTTACTCTCGTGGTAGAGATGCTTCGACTCCGCTGTGCTCCGCTCAGCATGACGTTCTATTTGTAGGTGGCGCATGTTATGCGCCTGCACCCCGATAGACAGTACCTTTGCCCAAATACCCAATTCCCAATCATGTCCCTCGCTACTACATACAGCCCCACCGACGTTGAAGCCAAATGGTATCAGCGCTGGCAGGAGCAGGGCTTTTTTAAAGCCAGTGCCAACCCCAAGAAGACGCCCTACACCATCGTCATTCCGCCGCCCAACGTGACGGGCGTGCTGCACATGGGCCACATGCTGAACAACACCATTCAGGATGTGCTGGTGCGCCGGGCCCGCATGCAGGGCAAGGAAGCGTGCTGGGTACCCGGCACCGACCACGCCAGCATTGCCACCGAGGCCAAGGTAGTGGCGCTGCTTAAGGAGCAGGGCATCAACAAGCTGGACATCGGCCGCGAGAAATTCCTGGAGCACGCCTTCGAGTGGAAGGAAAAGTACGGCGGCATCATCCTCGAGCAGCTCAAGCAGCTGGGTGCCAGCTGCGACTGGGACCGCACCCGCTTCACCATGGAGCCGGAGCTGACCCAGGCCGTGCTGCGCGTATTCGTGGACCTGTACCGCAAAGGCCTCATCTACCGCGGCGTGCGCATGGTGAACTGGGACCCCCAGGGCCGCACCGCCATCAGCGACGAGGAAGTTATTGCCAAGGACGTGCAGGCCAAGATGTACCACCTGAGGTATGAAGTTGTCAGTTCTCAGTTGTCAGTTGACAGTTCCAATGTCGGGCCTGATAACGGACAACTAACAACTGACAACTACATCACGGTAGCTACCTCGCGCCCGGAAACCATCATGGCCGACGTGGCTGTAGCCGTAAATCCCAACGACCCGCGCTTCAGCCACCTGGCCGGGGCCAAGGTGCGGATTCCGCTGCTGGGCCGCGAAATCCCGGTGATTTTCGACGAGTACGTGTCCATGGACTTCGGCACCGGCGCCCTGAAGGTGACGCCCGCGCACGACATCAACGACTACAACCTGGGTCTGAAGCACAACCTGCCGGTAATCGACATTTTGAACGACGACGGCTCGCTCAATGAAAAGGCGGTGCTGTACGTGGGCCAGGACCGGTTTGCGGCCCGCCGCAACATCGTGAAAGACCTGGAAGAAGCCGGCCTGCTCGCTAAAGTGGAGGAGTACGCCAGCATCGTGCAGACCTCCGAGCGCACCAAGGCCGTGATTGAGCCCAAGCTCAGCATGCAGTGGTTCCTGAAAATGGAGCACATGGCCAAGCCCGCGCTGGAAGTGGTGGAAAACGACACCGTGAAGCTGCACCCGGCCAAGTTCAAGAACACCTACCGGGTGTGGATGGAGAACGTGCGCGACTGGTGCATCTCGCGCCAGCTCTGGTGGGGCCAGCAGATTCCGGCCTACTACCTGCCCGACGGCTCCTTCGTGGTGGCCCTCACGCCCGACGAGGCCCTGGAGCTGGCCCGCGAGCAAAGCGGCAACGCCAGCCTGCAGCTCAACGACCTGCGCCAGGACGAGGACGTGCTCGACACCTGGTTTTCGTCGTGGCTGTGGCCGATTTCGGTGTTCGACGGGTTCAAGGACCCCGACAATGCCGACATCAACTACTTCTACCCGACCAACGACCTGGTAACAGGCCCGGACATCCTCTTCTTCTGGGTGGCCCGCATGATTATGGCCGGCCTGGAGTACCGCAAGGAGGTGCCCTTTAAAAATGTGTACCTCACCGGCATCGTGCGCGACAACCAGGGCCGCAAGATGAGCAAGCAGCTCGGCAACTCGCCCGACCCGCTCGACCTCATCCAGCAGTTCGGCGCCGACGGCGTGCGCACCGGCATGCTGTTCTCGGCCCCGGCCGGCAACGACCTGCTCTACGACGAAAAGCTGGTGGAGCAGGGCCGCAACTTCTGCAACAAGCTCTGGAACGCCTTCCGCCTCGTGAAAGGCTGGCAGGTAGACAGCACGCTGCCCTTTGCCAACGACAAGCCCGTGGCCTGGTTTAATGCCCGGCTGCAGGCCGCCATTGCCGAGCTCGACGACCATTTCGAGAAGTTCCGCATATCCGATGCCCTGATGACGGTGTACAAGCTGGTGTGGGACGACTTCTGCGCCCAGTACCTGGAAATGGTGAAGCCCGCCTACCAGCATCCCATCGATGCCGAAACGCTGCGCCACACCACTACTTTCCTCGAAACCCTGCTCAAGCTGCTGCACCCCTTCATGCCCTTCATCACCGAGGAGCTGTGGCACGCCCTGGCCGAGCGCGGCCCCCGCGAGTACGTTACCGTAGCCGCCTGGCCCAAGCCCAGCACCGTGGAAAACAGCGAAGCGCTGCTGGCCGGTATGGACAAAGCCCTGGCCGTAGTATCGGGCATCCGCACCGTGCGCAACCAGAAAGGCCTGGGCCCGAACAAGCCCCTGACCCTGGTCGCCAAAACCGACGAGCAGACCCTGTTTACCGAGTACGAGGCCATTATTCGCAAGCTGGGCAGCCTCTCCGAGCTAAGCTACGCCGAGGCCGGCCCGGCCGGCGCCGTGAGCTTCGTGCAGGGCAGCGGCGAGTTCTTCATCCCCATGGAGGGCCACATCGACCTGGCCGCCGAGCGCGCCCGGGTGGAGAAGGAGCTGGAGTACGCCCAGGGCTTCCGCGAGTCGGTGATGAAAAAGCTCGGCAACGAGAAATTCGCCCAGAATGCCAAGCCGGAAGTGCTGGAGCGCGAGCGCCAGAAGCTGGCCGATGCCGAAGGCAAGATTACCGCGCTGGAGCAGGCATTGAAAAGTCTGTAACGCGGAATTGCATTCCGCGCCTAAAAGAGAAAGCCGCTTTCCCTATCGGAAAGCGGCTTTCTCTTTTACCAGGAAAGGCGACCGGATGCGGAATGAAATTCCGCGTTACGGTTCCTGCGGCAGGCCTACTTAGTAGCCTGGGCCGTCCGTTCCCGCTCCAGCCCAGCCAGCTTGTTCTGCAGCTGAAAAGTTACTTGCTGGCAGTCGTTAAACCGCTGCTCCGAGGCCTTTAGCGCTTCCTGCGCGGCCGAGAGCTGCTGGTAGAGAAAGCCGATGAGGCCCAGGGCCAGAAGCAGCGCCCCTATAGTGAGAATGTTTTTCATGGTTCAAAAGCTTGCGCGCAAGGTGCCGCGAAGTAAAAAAGAGGTTTCGCTAGGTTTCCATTTGGATTTACCTGGCGAAACCTCTTTTTACTTGGCGAAACCTCGCGCTAGATGGCCGTATTGGGGTCGAACTGCTCCAGGTAGTCGGCCACGCGGCGCACGAACTGACCGCCCAGGGAGCCGTCCACTACGCGGTGGTCGTAGGAGTGGGAGAGGAACATGAAGTGGCGGATGCCGATAAGGTCGCCCTGCGGCGTCTCAATCACGGCGGGCTTCTTCTTGATGGCGCCCACGGCCATGATGGCCACCTGCGGCTGCATGATGATGGGCGTGCCCATCACGTTGCCGAACGAGCCCACGTTGCTCAGGGTGTAAGTGCCGCCTTCCAGGTCTTCGGGCTTGAGCTTGTTGGCCCGGGCACGGTTCGCCAGGTCGTTCACGCGCTTGCTCAGGCCATTGAGGTTGAGCTGGTCGGCGTTGTGAATCACCGGCACGATGAGGTTGCCGCTGGGCAGGGCCACAGCTACGCCGATGTTGATGTCGCGCTTCTTGATGATGTAGTCGCCATCCACCGACACGTTGATGTTGGGGAAGTCCTGGATGGCGCGGGCCACGGCGTGGATGAAGATGGGCGTGAAGGTGAGGTTTTCGCCTTCGCGCTTCTTGTAGGCATCCTTGTGCTTGTTGCGCCAGTTCACAATTTCCGTCACGTCGGCCTCCACAAAGGAGGTAACGTGGGGCGAGATGCGCTTGGAGTCGACCATGCGCTGTGCAATCATCTTGCGCATGCGGTCCATCTCAATCAGCTCCTGCCCGCCGCTCACGCTCGGGGCGGGCTTGGAAGTGGGGGCTTGGGGACTTGGGGACTTGGGGGCTTGGGTTTCGGTAGCCTGAGCAGCCTGCGGCTGGGGTGCCGGAGCCGCGGGAGCCGCTGCCTGGGGCTGCGCGGCCGCGCTGGCCTGCGGGGCCAGGGGCTTCTTGCCGTTGGCCACGTAGTCGAGAATGTCTTTCTTGGTCACGCGGCCTTCTTTGCCGGTGCCGGGCAGGTATTCGAGGTCGGTCATGCTCACGCCTTCCTCGCGGGCGATGCTCAGCACCAGGGGCGAGAGGAAGCGACCAGGCTGGTGTACGGCGCCGCTGGCGGCAGCCTGCTGGGCGTGGGGCTCGGGCACATAGGGCACTTCGGCCACGCCGGCATCGGGGCGCACGCCGTTGCTGGAGGGGGCGGCTGCCTGGGCGGCAGGCGCAGCAGCGCCGGTGCCGGCGCTGGCATCAGTTTCGACAATGGCAATGGGGGCGCCCACGGCTACCACCTGGCCTTCCTGCACGAGAATCTCGGCCAGCACGCCGGCATGGATGGCGGGAACTTCGGTATCAACCTTGTCGGTAGCTACTTCGAGCACCGATTCATCTTGCTCAATTGCGTCGCCAACTTGCTTCAGCCATTTCAGGACGGTGCCTTCCATGATGGATTCGCCCATTTTGGGCATCGTCATTTCCACTCGTGCCATATTGGAGGGATGTGTGGGGATTTTAAGGTGGGGTGGGAGTTTGGTGGGACAAAGGTAGGCAGAAAGCAGAACGCCCCCGGCGCGAATGTGGCGACGGGGGCGTTTTAAGTTATTCTCGCTATTTATTCCTTCACCACGCGGCAGGTGTGGCGCTGCTCACCCCAGTGGGCTTGCACGAAGTACACGCCGGCGGGCAGCCGGCGCAGGTCGAGGGTGGCGCCGGGGGCGGGGCTGGCCACGGTGCGGCCCAGGGCATCGGTCACGCGCAGGGCAGTGAGGGGCTTCTCGCTGACCAGGTTGAACAAACCGGGCTGGGCATCCTGGTACACCTGCCAGGCCACAGGCGGCGCGGCGGCGCGGGTAGGCAGGGCGGCATTGCCCTGCAGACGGGCCAGGTAGCCGCGGCGGGTGCTGAGACCGGTGGGAGGGTAGTAGTTGCCGAAGGTGCCCCCCACTACCACTTTGCCGTCACGCTGCACGTCCAGAGCCAGGATGGAGTTGTCCAGTCCATCGGTTTGGCCAAAGCTGGTGTCCACCGTACCGTCGGCATTGAGCAGGGCAAT
The DNA here is from genome assembly GCF_039541835.1 of Hymenobacter saemangeumensis. NCBI lineage: Bacteria > Pseudomonadati > Bacteroidota > Cytophagia > Cytophagales > Hymenobacteraceae > Hymenobacter > Hymenobacter saemangeumensis. The sequence goes on from NZ_BAABGZ010000010.1 coordinate 298,281, forward strand.
GCGGTAGCGCCGCACGCCGTTGATGGTGGTGAAGCCGCCGGCGGTCAGGAACTGGCCGTTGCGCAGCACCCGGATGATGTCGGCGCCGAAGGACGTGCCCGCCCCGGCATTGAAGCTGGCGTCGAGCGAGCCGTCGGTGTTCACGCGAGCAAAGCCCACCCGCTGGGCGCCGTTGAAGGTAGAAAAGAGGCCCGTCACTACTACTTTTCCATCGGGCTGCACGGCCAGGTCCTTAATCTGGGCGTTGAAGCCGGTGCCGGTGGGCACAAAGGTTTGGTCGAGGGAGCCGTCGGCGTTGAGGCGGGCCAAGTAGTTGCGCTGGTTGGCCGGAACGGAGCAGCTGCCGATGCAGGTGAAGATGCCGGCCACGAGGTACTTGCCGCTGGCCAGGGGCACCAGCACGGCCGGGCTGCCGTTCATTTCGTTGGTGGTGCCAAAGGCCGCGTCCAAGGTGCCGTTGGCGTTGAGGCGGGCCATTGAAATGCGCCGCACGCCGTTGTAGGAGCTGAACTCGCCGCCCACCATAATCTTGCCGTCGGCCTGTAGGGCTAGCGTCGTCACCGGAAAGCTAAAGCCCGTGCCGATGGTAAAGGAAGCGTCGCGGCTGCCGTCGGGGTTCAGGCGCACGATGCGGTTGGTAGGCACGCCGTTGAAGACATCAAAGCCGCCCCCGACCACCACCTTGCCGTCGGGCTGGAGTAGCAGCTCGGTGGGGTCGGTGAAGTTGTTGGTAAACCCGGTGCCGGGGTTGAAACTGGTGTCGAGCGAGCCGTCGGCGTGGAGGCGGGCAATGCGGTTGCGGCTCACGCCGCCAATAGCCGTGAACGAGCCGCACACGATGAGCTTGCCGTCGGGCTGGTGCACAATGGCCCGCACCGAGCCGTTGAAGCTGGTGCCGTTGTTAGCCGCGTTAAATGTGGGGTCGATAACGCCCGGCTGGGCATGGAGGGCGGCGCTGCCCAGCAGCGTGCAGGTGGCAGCCAGGATAAGAGAACGTACGAGTTTTTGCATGATGAATAGCAGGTGAAGAATAAATTGCACAGAAAACAAGAGGGCAAAGGTAAAGAATCATGACGTCCTTCCGCGCATCGCCGGCTATGCTTTTGAGCTGTTTCAACGTCCTGCCCCGCCGTAGCGCCTTTCCGAAACCGCTTCCGGTGGTCATCACCCCGCCAGCAGCTGACGCAGCATAATCAGCACGGCCTGGGTGGTGTACTCGATGTTCAGCGCCCGGCCCCGGTCCAGGGTAAACTGCCGGCTTACCGTGCGCTGCCCGTCGGCATAAGCCAGGCACATGGTACCCACGGGCTTGGTAGGCGTAGCCCCGCCGGGCCCGGCTATGCCGGAGGTAGCCACGGCCACATCGACGCCCAGCCGTTGGCGGGCCCCTTCGGCCATCTCGCGGGCGGTTTCCTCGCTCACGGCGCCGTGGGCGGCCAGCGTGGCGGGCTGCACGCCCAGCAGCTCGGTTTTGATGCGGTTGTCGTACGCTACGATGCTGCCCATGAAGTACTGCGAGCTGCCCGGCACGCTGGTAAGGCGGTTGGCCACCAGGCCGCCGGTGCAGCTTTCGGCCGTGCCTACGGTGAGACCCCGCGCCTTCAGCAGCTCGCCGACGGCGGCTTCCAGGGTTGTTTCTTCCTCGGCGAAGATGTAGGCGCCAATCCGCTCGCGCAGGGCCGGCAGCAGGGCCCGCATTCGGCCTGGCAGGTCGGGCTGGCCGTCGTCGGTGCCGGTCAGGCGCAGGCGCACCGAGCCAAAGCTGGGCAGGTAGGCCAGCTTCACGTTGGCTGGCAGGGCATCTTCCCAATCGGCAATTTTTTCAGCCAGGGCGCTTTCACCCAGGCCGGCCGTCATCACCACCACGTGCTCGATGGGACGCAGCTGGAAGCGGGTTTGCAGGCGGGGCAGCACCTCGTCAATCATGAGCTGCTTCATCTCGAAGGGCACGCCGGGCATGCTCACGAACACCGTGCCTTCGTGCTCGAACCACATGCCGGGGGCGGTGCCGCCTTTGTTGAGCAGCACCTGGCAGCTGGCCGGCACCAGGGCCTGCAGCTTGTTGCTCTCGGGCATGGGCCGGTTGAAGCGCTTAAAAAGATTGATGACGTGTTCCAGCGTAGGCTCGTGCAGCACCAGCTCACAGCCAAAATAGCGGGCCAGCACGTGCTTGGTGAGGTCGTCCTTGGTGGGGCCCAGGCCGCCGGTCATCAGCACCACCTGGGCGCGGGAGCGCGCCAGGTCCAGGGCCGTGGTGATTTCGTCGGCCCGGTCGCTCACCGAGCTAATCTGGCGAACGCGCAGCCCGATTTTAGCCAGCTCCTGCCCCATAAAGGCCGAGTTGGTATCCACCACCTGCCCATACAGCAGCTCGTCGCCTATGGTCATGATTTCAACATCGGGTGGAGCCATCGAAAAGGCAGAAGCCGGCACAGCGGCAGGAGTAGGGAGCATGATTATTCGGTGAAATTCGGTTTGGCAGCAAAATTGTCTTCAATTTGCACACGCGGCGGCCCAAGGACAGCCACAGGGGCCTTCTGGTTTTCCCGCCGCGCTTGTTTATTCCATGTTCACACGCATTGCCAGTGCACTGCTGGTAGCTGGCCTGCTGGTCGTTACGGCGCCTAGCGCCCAGGCACAGACCAAAACCACTACCAAAAAAACCACCACGACCAAAAAAACCACGACCAAGGCGCCGGTTAAGCCTGCTACCCCAACGCCCGCGCCTCCAGTGGTCGTAACGCCCCCGCCCAAAGCGCCCCTCACCAGCGCCGAAGCCAGCGCCGGCGTAAAAGAGGCCCTCAGCAAGGGCGTAGAGCGTGCCGTGCAGTTTGCCTCGGAGCCCGATGGCTTTAACCTGAACGACGACATCCGTATCCCGTTTCCGGAAGATGCCATCCTGATGAAAACCACGCTGCAGCGCATCCCGGGCATGAACACGCTGGTCGAAACTTTCGAAACCCAGCTCAACCGCGCTGCCGAGGCCGCCGCCCCCAAAGCCAAGGATATTTTCCTGAATGCCCTGGCCAACATCAGCTTCACCGACGCCCTGAGCCTGGTAACCAGCGGGGCCAACGATGCCGCTACGCAGTTCCTGCGCCGCAATACCGAAGCCCAGCTCATCGCCGCGTTCAAGCCCGATATCAGCCAGGCCATCGACCAGGTTGGGGCCAGCACGGCCTACAACAAAATGGCTTCGCAGTACAACCGGATTCCGCTCATGACGCCGGTTAAAACCGACCTGCCCGAATACACTACCCATAAAGCGGTGGATGGCCTGTTTATTCTGCTGGCCAAGGAAGAAGCCAAGATTCGGAAGAACCCCGCTGCCCGCACCTCCGACCTGCTCAAGCGCGTGTTCGGCAAGTAGGATGTGCTGATTTTTTGATGTGCTGATGTGCTGATGTTGTGTCATTGTGAGCGCAACGAAGCAAACGCAGTTCGGCGTAGCTCATCCGTCCTCTAACTCTCAGTCGCCACTGAGATGTGATACATAAAAAAGCCCCAATGCCGCTCTGGCGTTGGGGCTTTTCACATTAGAAGGCTAATCGCTGAGAACAGGACGGATTGGCTACGCCGAACTTCGTTTGCCACGGGCTGTGCCCTCGCAATGACACCTCACCAGCACATCAGCACATCAAAAAATCAGCACATTAGTAATCGTCGTCGTCGAAGCTGCTGCGGCGGCTGCCGCGGGAGCTGCTGCCATAGCTGTCCTCATCGTCGAGGTCGTCGTCCAGGTCGTCGTCGTCGAGCGAGGCAAAGCCGCTGCTGTCGGAGTCGGACTCGGCGGCTTCGGCCGCAGTAAATTCTTCTTCGGTCATGCTGGCCAGGTCGAGCGCCTCGTCGTGGCTGGAGCCGGTGTCGCGCCACATGAGGTAGTCGGCATATTTAGCGGAGAGGCGTTCCTCATCGCTGCCGACATTCTTGGCGCCGCCTTTGCGCGCAAAGGTGTCGAGGTCGTCGTCGTCGTCGAGCAGGTCGTCGTCCAGGTCGTCGTAATCTTTCATGGCCAGGGCGGGTAAAAATAGTTGGTGAAAATTCGAAAGAAGTCGGCGGCGAAGATACGCGGAGCCGATATTTTGGTTGGTGAAAAAAGCAGGAAATTTTCAACCTAAAGCCGGGCTAGCTGCATCATGGTACAGCTTTGGGAAGCGAAAACAGCCTGGCTTTTCATCTCAGGCACAGCGTTTTTTGCATGTGTTTTCACAGCGCGGCCGGCCTGAATCCGGGGGGCGGCTTACCTGGCCCGGTCCGGCTGGTAGTCGGCCACGCGCAGCTGATCTTCACAGAAAGCATACTCGGCGGGCACATTGGAGCTAAGCAGCACGGTGCGGCCGGCGCGGGTGAGGCGCACGTGCTCTTCAAACCAGGCACTGCCGGTGGCATCGAGGTTGGTGGTGGGCTCGTCGAGCAGGAGCAGGGGCGCATCCGCATACAAAGCCAGGCCCAGCTTGAGGCGCTGTTTCATGCCCGACGAAAACTCCCGAACGAGCCGGTGGCGGGCCTGCTGCAGGTACATGATGTCAACCAACCGCTCCAGGCTGCAGCCGGGCTGCAAGGGTTTGAAGCGGGTATGAAACCGCAGCAGCTCCAGCAAGGTCAGCTCTTCCAGCAGCTCCAGGTAGGGGGCGGCATAGGCCAGGTGGCGCGGTACTTCCTCCACAGGCACGGCTCTGCCGCCTAGCGAGTAGCTCAAGCTGCCTTCGGTGGGCAGCAGCTGGCCCGAAATGGTATTGAGGAGGGTGCTTTTGCCGGCTCCGTTGGCGCCCAGCACGGCCGTAGCGCTGCCCGGCCGAAAGGTGCGGCTAAGCCCGCGGAAAATCCAGTCGCGCTGAAAGCGCTTGCCCAGCCCGGCGGCTTCAATCTGCACTTTCTTCTTCCTCGTCGCGCGCCTTGCGCTTGCTGGGGCCTTTGATGATGCCGCGCGTGGCGGCGCGCACAAACTGCACGGCAAAATCGCGCTCGGCAGTGGGCGCCACTTCCGCCTCGATGCGGTTCAGGGCTTCCTGGGTGTTGAAGCCACCCAGGAACAGCACGCGGTACAAGTGCTGAATGGTGGCCACCTGCTCGTCGGTGAAGCCGCGGCGGCGCAGGCCCACGGAGTTGACGCCGGCATAGGTGAGGGGCTCCCGGGCGGCTTTCACGAACGGCGGCACGTCTTTGCGCACCAGCGAGCCGCCGCCCACAAAGGCATGGGCACCGATGCTCACGAACTGGTGAATGGCGGAGGTGCCGCCCAGAATGGCCCAGTCGCCCACCTGCACGTGGCCGGCAATCTGTACCGAGTTGGAAATCACACAGTGGTCGCCGATGTGGCAGTCGTGGGCCACGTGCACGTAGGCCTGCAGCAGGCAGTGGCTGCCCACGCGGGTTTCGCCCCGGTCTACGGTGCCGCGGTTTACCGTCACGCATTCACGCAGCACGGTGTAGTCGCCAATGTGGGCCGTGGTTTGCTCGCCGGCAAACTTGAGGTCTTGCGGAATGCCCGCCACCACGGCGCCCGGAAACACCTGGCAGTGCTGCCCGATGCGGGCCCCGTTCATGATGGTAACGTTGGGACCAATCCAGCTGCCTTCCCCAATCTCCACATCCGCGGCAATGGTCGTAAATGGTTCAACGGTCACACCCGGCGCAAGGCGGGCATCGGGATGAATATAGGCGAGGGGGGAAAGCATTCTAAGGGGAGTTATGAGTTTTGAGTTATGAGTTATGAATTATTCGAAAGGCCAACCTGAAGAAACTTGCCAACTCATAATTCATATTTCATAATTCATAACTTAAAAATTAGGCGTCTTTTCGGACAATGGCGGCACTCATTTCGGCGTCGCACACCACTTTGCCGTTGACGTAGGCCTGGCCTTTCATTTTGGCAATGCCGCGCTTGATGGGGGCCAGCAGCTGGCAGTGAAACACGATGGTGTCGCCGGGAATTACCTTCTTGCGGAAGCGGGCGTTTTCGATGCCCAGGAAGTAGGTCCAGTAGTTTTCCGGGTCGGGCACGGTGTTCAGCACCAGGATGCCGCCGGTTTGGGCCATGGCCTCAATCTGCAGTACGCCCGGCATCACGGGGTTGCCGGGGAAGTGGCCCTGGAAGAAGGGCTCGTTCATGGTCACGTTCTTCACCGACGTCACCACCTGGTCGTCGAGGTGAATCACCTTGTCGATAAGCAGGAAAGGGTAGCGATGCGGCAGCGTAGCCATGATGCGGTTCACGTCCATCACCGGCTCGCGGCTGGGGTCGTAGGTAGGCACCGAGTTGGTACGCTCCTCCAGCATCTTCTTCTTGATTTTCTTGGCAAAGGCTACGTTGGCCGCGTGGCCGGGGCGGGCGGCCAGAATCTGCCCCTTGAGCGGGCGCCCCACCAGGGCCAGGTCGCCTACGAGGTCGAGCAGCTTGTGGCGGGCGGGCTCGTTTTTATGGCGCAGGTCCACGTTGTTGAGGATGCCTTCCTTTTTTACCGCCACGCGGGGCTTGCCCAGCATTTTGGCCAGCTCGTTCAGCTCGTCGTCGCTCACCACGCGGTCAACCACCACAATGGCGTTGCTCAGGTCGCCGCCGCGGATGAGGTTGTTTTTGTAGAGCATTTCCAGTTCGTGCAGAAAGCAGAACGTGCGGGAGCTGGAAATCTCGTCCTTGAACTGGGCAATGTCGGTTAGGGTGGCGTGCTGGGAGCCCAGTACCGGGGAGTTGTAGTCCACCATCACCGTGAGGCGGTAGTCGGACAAGGGCAGGGCCGCAATTTCCACTCCGCGGGAGTTGTCGACAAAGCGGATGGCGTCCGGAATCTCGTAGTAGTTGCGCAGGGCGTTCTGCTCTTCGAAGCCTACCGTTTCCAGGGCTTTGATAAACTCGGCCGACGACCCGTCCATGATGGGCGGCTCGGGGCCCGACAGCTGAATCAGGACGTTGTCGAGCTGCAAGCCCACCAGGGCTGCCAGCGTGTGCTCAACGGTGTTGACGCGGGCGCCGTTCTGCTCGATGGTGGTGCCACGGCTCAGGTCCACTACGTTGTCTACGTCGGCATCTACCGTAGGCTGGCCGGGCAGGTCGACGCGCTGGAACTTATAGCCGTGGCCTACCGGAGCCGGGCAAAACGTCATGGTGGCCTCGACGCCCGTGTGCAGCCCAATGCCGCGCACGGTCACGGGAGCTTTGATGGTGTGTTGCTTGTCGTTCATGTAGTTAAGTCTCTTGTTTCTGGTTTCTTGTTGCTGGTCTCTTGGCTAGTTGAACGACAACCAGAAACCAGAAACCAGGAACCAGAAACTAAAAAACCGCCGCAAAGCTAGGGCTTTTCCGTTGCGTTTAGTGCCTTTTCCAGCCGTTCCAACCGCTGCTGTAGCACGGGCAGGTGGCGGAATACGGCATTGGCCCGCAGGCTGTCGCGCAGGTTGAAAGCCGGGGAGCCCTGCAGGAGCACGCCTTCTTCCTTTACCGACTTGCCCACGCCCGACTGCGCCGTGACGGTGGTTTTGTTGGCCAGGGTGAGGTGGCCGGCCAGGCCGGTCTGGCCGGCCAGCACGCAGTTGCTGCCGATTTTGGTGGAGCCCGACACCCCGCTCTGGGCGGCGATGACGGTGTTTTGGCCCACTTCTACGTTGTGGGCCAGCTGCACCAGGTTGTCAATCTTGCTGCCCTGGCGAATAATGGTAGAGCCCAGCGTGGCGCAGTCAACGGTGGCGTTGGCGCCGATGCTCACGTTGTCTTCGAGCACCACGTTGCCAATCTGGGGAATGGCCTTGTAGGAGCCGTCGGGCTGGGGGGCGAAGCCAAATCCGTCGGTTCCCACCACGGCGCCGGCTTTCACCACGCAGAAGCGGCCAATTACCGTTTCGGGGTAGATTTTGGCGCCGGCGTGAATGATGCTGCCCTCGCCAATCGTGACCCGGTCGCCGATGTAGGCGTGAGGGAAGATGAGGACGTTGGCCCCGATGCGGCAGTTGTCGCCGATGTAGGAAAAAGCGCCCCGGTAATGCCCGGGTCCGATTTCCGAGGTTTCGCCCATATAGCAGGGCTGCTCCACGCCGCGCTTGCCGGTGCGGGTGGCCTGGGCATAAAACTCGAGCAGGCGGCTGAAGCCCGAGTAGGGGTCGTCGACCCGAATCAGGGTGGGGCTGATGGCCTGGCGCAGCTCCTGCCCCCGACCTACTATTACGGCCGAAGCCTGGGTTTCATATAGAAAAGGCTCGTACTTGGCGTTGGCCAGAAAGGAAAGCGAGCCGGGCTGGGCTTCCTCAATCTTGGCCAGGCTGGCGATGCGCAGCGTGGGGTCGCCTTCCACCGTGCCGCCCAGTACCTCCGCAATTTGCTGAACTGTGAATTCCATAGAGGGCAAAAGTAGGGGAGGCAGTTGTCAGTTGTTCGTTATCAGTTGCCAGTAGTTCTCATAAAGCACTTGCTGAGCATCTGACAACTGATAACGAACAACTGACAACTAGACTGCTAGATAATTTCCTTAGGGTAGCAGATGTAGTACTTCTCCACGCGCTGGCTCAGGGCGCGGATGTTGGGCAGGTCGGAGGCTTCCATCACGTTTACCACCTCACCCTTTTTGGTCAGAATCTCAATGGGCTCCTGGCTCTGGGCATTGTAGGCGCTGTTGCTGAGGCTGCCGGTAATCATGAGCAGGGCGGCTTCGTCGGGCGGCAGGTTAAACTGGGCCTCGATAAGCTCCTGAATGCCGAGGCGGAACTCCTCGTCGAAGGGCTCGGCGGAAAGCACGATTTTCAGCAGGTTGCGGTGCAGAATGCTTTTGGCCAGGTAGCTCAGCACCTTATCGGGGTGGCCGGCCCAGCTTTTGATGGCCGACCAGATGTCGTGGTCGTCGAGCTCCACGAAGCGACTGAGGATTTTGTCGTCGTTCTCGAAATCGAGCAGGCTCACGGACCGGCCCAGGAAATAGCTCAGGCAGCTGGTGGCGGGGATGTCGACGCCGCGCCGGGCCAGGTCGCGGGCCCGCTGCACTACCCGGATAACCATCTGCTCGGCGCTGGTCACGGTTTTGTGCAGGTACACCTGCCAGTACATCAGGCGGCGGCTTACCAGGAAGTTCTCGACCGAGTACACGGCTTTTTCTTCCAGCACCAGCCGCTCGTTGGCCACGCGCAGCATTTTGATGAGGCGGTCGGCGCCGGGGCGGCCTTCTTCTACGCCGGTATAGAAGGAGTCGCGGTTGAGGTAGTCGAGCCGGTCCATGTCGAGCTGGCTGCTCACCAGCTGGTGGAAAAAGGTCCGGGAGTAGGTCCCCTGGAAAATCTCAATGGCCAGGCTGAGCTTGCCGCCAAACTCCTCGTTGAGGCGCTGCATGAGGTAGAGCGAGAGCTGCTCGTGGGGCACATCCTGGAAAATGGCCGTTTCCAGGGCGTGGGAGAGGGGCCCGTGGCCCACGTCGTGCAGCAGGATGGCGGCCAGGGCGGCTTCGCCCTCGGCGGCCGAGATTTTCACGCCCTTGTCCTTGAGCGTGCGCAGGGCCAGCTGCATCAGGTGCATGGCCCCCAGGGCGTGGTGAAAGCGCGTGTGCAGCGCCCCCGGGTACACAAACCCCGTGAGCCCCAGCTGCTGAATGCGCCGCAGCCGCTGAAAGTAGCGGTGCTCAATCAAGTCGAACAGCAGCTCGGTGGGAATGGTCACGAACCCATACACTGGGTCGTTGAAAATCTTCTTTTTATTCAAGGGACTTGGGGACTTGGGGACTTGGGGTCTTGGTTTTTTTATTGGGGACTTAGGGGCTTGGTTTTTCTGCTGATTCCGGTGTGGCTTTTACCTTCTGGTAGTACGCGGTTAGCATACGGCGGAGGCGGCTTATGTTTTCGAGGAGGGTTTCAGCCTGGGCTGGTTCGAGGAAATTCAGGCCTTGGGCTACCAGTACTTCCGATTCTAATTCACTGGCCGAGCCCATGGCAATGACAATAAAGCGGAGCAATTCGGGTTTAGAGCGGCGGCCGCAGCCTTCGGCAATGTTATGCGGGATGGAGTTGGCAGCCGGTGCATCTGGCTGGTGAGGCCAAATAATTCCTCGCGCGGAAAACCCCGCGTCAGCTGATACACTTGTAAGGTCAGGGCATAGCCTTCCTGCCAGATTTTTAGCTTGCGAAAATCGAACATAGCCGGGCTTAAACCGCTACCAATAAAAAGCAAATGGCAACATTTGCAGCCAATGCCCGTCAATGACTCAGCGCGAAGCTACGGCGCACCGTCGAGCCAGCTGCTTTTATGATGGCGCCACCTGGCTTTCCTCAACATAACCCAAGACCCTAAGTCCCCAAGACCCCAAGTCCCTACCATATGCAAACTTCCATTCTCTGGGCCGACGACGAAATCGACCTGCTCAAGCCGCACATTCTGTTTCTCAAGGAGAAAGGCTACGACGTGACGCCCGTCAACAGCGGGGCCGATGCCATCGAGGAAATCCAGGAAAAAACCTTCGACCTGGTGTTTCTCGACGAGAACATGCCGGGCCTCACGGGGCTCGAAACCCTCACCGAAATAAAAGGAATCCGGCCCACGGTGCCGGTGGTGATGATTACCAAGAGCGAGGAAGAGCACATCATGGAAGAGGCCATCGGCGCCAAGATTGCCGACTACCTCATCAAGCCCGTCAACCCCAGCCAGATTCTGCTCTCCATCAAAAAGGTGCTCGACAACAAGCGCCTGGTAAGCGAGAAAACCAACTCGGGCTACCAGCGCGACTTCCGGCAGCTGGGCATGCAGCTGTCTGACCGCCTCACCCCCGCCGAGTGGGCCGAGGTGTACAAGAAGCTGGTGTACTGGGAGCTGGAAATCAACGAGACCGAGGGCAAGAGCATGGCCGAGGTCTTCAATATGCAGAAGGACGAGGCCAATACCTACTTCGGCCGCTTCATCACCGAAAACTACGAGGACTGGGTAAACGGCGACGACAAGGACGCCCCGCTCATGTCGCACCAGCTGTTCAAGGAGCGGGTGTTCCCTACGCTTAAGGCCACCGGCGACACGCCCGTGTACTTCGTGCTGATTGACAACCTGCGCTACGACCAGTGGAAGGTGCTGGAGCCCATCATCACCGAGATGTTTACCGTCGACAGTGAGGAGATGTACTACGCCATCCTACCCACAACCACGGCCTACGCCCGCAATGCCATTTTCTCGGGCATGATGCCTGGCGACATTCAGAAGAAGTACCCCAACCTGTGGGTAAACGACGACGACGACGAGGGCAAAAACCTACACGAGGCCGAGTTCATGGAAATCAACTTCCAGAAGAACAACCAGAAGGTAAAGCACAGCTACAACAAAGTGACCAACCTGCAGGCAGGCAAGGACTTGCTTGGCAAGATGAGCAACCTGCACAACAACTACAAGTGCAACGTCATCGTGTACAACTTCGTGGACATGCTCTCGCACGCCCGCACCGACATGGCCATGATTCGGGAGCTGGCCGCCGACGAGTCGGCTTACCGCAGCATCACCCGCTCCTGGTTCCTGCACTCGCCGCTGTATGAGATGCTGCAAACCATTGCCGAGAAAAAGGGCAAGCTCATCATCACCACCGACCACGGCACCATCCGGGTGAAGCGCCCCTACAAGATTGTGGGCGACCGCAACACCAACACCAACCTGCGCTACAAGCACGGCAAAAACCTGGGCTTCGACGACTCCCGCGACGTGTACGTTGTGCGCAAGCCGGAGCGCATCTTCCTGCCCCGGGAGAACGTGAGCACAGCTTATGTATTCACCGTGGGCGACTACTTCTTCGCCTACCCCAACAACTACAACTACTACGTGAACTACTACAAAGACACGTTCCAGCACGGCGGCATCTCGCTGGAAGAGTGCATAATTCCGTACGTGACACTGACGGCGAAGGGGTAGGGGCGTCGGCTTTTATCGAGTAAATTAGCGGCGGGGCGGGTGCTCTGCCGCTTTTTTATTCTATAAGCTTCCACCATTGGGTTTAGGTACATGTATCATTTTACTAAGCAGCCTTTTGGGGCAGCAGCCAGCACCGCACCGTAGTGCCACCGCAGTACGCTATGTGCAGCAGCTGCCGCGGGTGGTGGCGCCGGCCGGTGGACTGGTGCCCTACCGCCGGGGCCAACGCTGGGGCTACGCCGACACGACCGGAAGAGTAGTGGTGGAGCCGGTGCTTCTGGCCGCGCCGCCCTTTTCGGCAGCCGGCTTCGTGCGCGTCGACGCCTACTTTGACTCCGGGTCGGAAAGAGAGTTGCTCCGCGACTTTAAGTACGACGACAAGTGCCCTGACTTCGAGGACGTTTCCCAGCCGCAAGTGCGCCTGTTTGTCAATGCCCGCGGGGAGTTTATGCGGGTAAAGGCCAATGAAGCCGCGCTCATTCAGCCCGATGGCAGCCTGCTGCTGCGCCCGCGCTATGCCGATGCCAACGCCGGGCAGCTGGAGCTGCTGGACGTGTCGCCGGCCGTGGGCGTGGTAGAGCAGCTGGAATGGGACACACCTAAAAACCAGCTGACCACCCGGCGCATGGGTACCGCCGCCTTCGAGCGCCGCCTGACACGGGGCGCAACGGAGCTGGAATACCCCGCCGCGCCCGACCGCTGGGCTTATGCCGACTATCAGCGCGTGTATGGCAACATCCGCATTTACGGCCGCTGCGGCTCGTTCCGCGACCACAAAGGGTGGCGTCGAGAGCTCACGAAAATGGCCCTGATGGATGAGAAAGGCCGGCTGCTGACCGGGTATCGGTACCGAAGCATTGGTGACTTCCAGAACGGGCTGGCGGTAGTGCTTGGCGCTGACCGACGCAAGCAGGGCTACGGCCTGCTCGACCGGCAGGGGCGCGAGGTCTTGCCCACGCGCTACACCCAGGTATCGGTGGGCGTAACGGGTGGGGCCGTGGTGCAGCAGGCGAGTGACGGCGCCCATGGTGGCCAAAGCCGGTATGGCATAGTGAACCAGCAAGGCGAGTGGGTGCTGCCCCTGCAGGCCGATAAGCTTTCGGCCCCTGATGCGCACGGGCTGGTGCGTCGCCTTCACACCGATAAAACGGTGGAGTTTCTGACTATGCAGGGGCAGCCGGCCTTTGAGTCTGCGCTTAAATTGCGGGAGGCCGAGGGGTTCTGGCAGGGCCGCGCCTGGGCCCTGACCGATGCCGGCCCTGGCCTGCTGGATGCCCACGGCCGCTGGGTGGTGGCCCCGGGCCGTTACGACCTGCTGCAGGATATCTACAACGAAAGCCGGCACTTAGGGCGGGAGCTGACTCTGAGAGATGGCAGCAGCGGCCGGGAAGGAAACGACCTTCTGAGCTTCTCGCCCAGCTGGCCAATGGCGAAAAAGCTGAGCGGCAGCACAGCTGCCGATTATCAGCACCCGGACAGCAGCTACCTGATAGTGCGCCGGGCCGGCCTATATGGTCTGGTAAGCCGTGCTACCGGGCGCGAGGTGTTGCCTTGCCGCTATGACAGACTAACAAGCTGGGTAGGGGATTACGGCTGTGGGGTGCGCAATAACCAGTCTTTTTTACTAACGGCGCGGGGTGGGCGGGAGCTGGCCGCCGGCATGTACAATGGCGAGTGGTACAACCTGCCCGGCAGGGGGCCGATGTTTCAGGTATACCTGTCGCCGCACCGCTGGCTGGTAGTGGATAGCAGCGGCCGCCCGGCCACTGCCTTGCTGCCCAGCGAGCGGGGCATGTGCTTTCTCACGCCCGAAAAGCTGGTGTTGCTGTCGCAGGAGGGCAAGGGTGGCAGCTACGCCACGGCGCAGGCCATTGCCGATACAACGGGCCGGGTGCTGGTATCCTACGGCGGGGCGATTGAGTACTCCGGCCGGCCTTCCTGGCTGAACACCGTGTACTACTGGGGCTCCTCCCGCGAGCGGCCGGCCACCTTCAGCCACGCCTTCGTGGTCGACCAGCCCGATGGCAAGCACCTGTGGCTGGCACGCAACGGGCGGGTGCGCGACGCCACCGGCCATGCCTACCACAATTTAAAGCTGCTGGCCGGGGGCTGGCACCTGACCCGGCGCGACAGCCGCTCGGTGCTGATTTCACCCGAAGGAGTAGAAATATTTGCCCCTCAGAACTACGAGTGGGACGAAACCCTGCACCAGAAAGACCGGGTCGTGCCCTTTGCCAACGGCACCGCTTCGGTGGCGGAAAGCGGCTATCACCGGCCCGTGGTGCAGGGCAAGGGTGGCCTGGTAACGCGGGGTGGGCGCCGGCTGTGGGAGGACTAACTCATGCTTACTCGTATGGCTGACGGCGTGAAAGTTTTCGTGTTGCTCGTGTTGCTTGGCTTGCTGGCAGGCGGGCTACTACCCGCAGTGGGGCAGGGTAGCCCGCCGCCGGTGGGGCATCCGTTCAGGGTGGTGCAAGTGCTGCAGCGGGTGCCGCTGCCGCCGGGCGGGCTGGTGCCCTACCGCAAAGGCCGGAATTGGGGCTACGCCGACACCACCGGGCGGGTGGTAGTGCAGCCGGTGCTGCTGGAAGAGCCGCCATTTTTCATGCAGGAGTTTATTTTTCTTAGCCTGTCGGATATTCCCTTGTTCTTCAGCCATTATGGGCCCGGCAACTTACCCCAGCCGCGCAAGGAATATTATCAGAGCATTTGCCTGATAAATGCGCGGGGCGAAATCCTGCTCCTTAATCAGGGAAAGAATGAGGTGCCGTTGCTTTTGCCCGATGGCAGCATACGGGCCGGCCGCCAGGAACAGCACATCGGCCAGCCCATGCTGCGCTACGGCTCCGAAGCCGGCCGTGCACAGTGGACGGTAAGCCGGGTGCCCGCTGATGCGGCCCGGTACCGGCACGGCAGCCGGGTGCAGCGCTACCCGGTAGGAGCCGGGCGCTACGCGGCGTACCGTACCTATAGCGTTGACCAGCGCAGAGGAAAGCGGCGTGGCCCTGCTGGCCCGCGCGCTGCGCTCACTGACAGCGTCGGCCGCCGGCTTACAGGCTGGTATTTTGGCTCGATAGCCCGCTTTCACAATGGCCGGGCCCTGGTGCGCGACTACCGCCCGCACCGGTACCGGCCCATAGCATCTGCGAACAATGCAGCTGAGCCGCATACCGCCGACCTGCTGTACCTCGACCGGCAGGGCCGGGAGCTGCGCCTGCCTCAGGATGTGGCCGCGGCCACCGATTTCACGCAAGGCACTGCCGTACTGTGGCGCAAGGTGACGCGCGGCCGCCATCCCAGTCCGGCTGGCCTCAGCCAGGGCGGCATTATGGATACTATGGGCCGGATGCTGCTGCCCATTACCAGCCGGCTGCAGGGCCCCGATGAGGCGGGCTTCTTTCGAATTACGCAAAGCAGCGGCGCTGATACTGCGGTGCGCTTTATCACCCCGCAGGCAGCTCCCGCCTGCGGGGGGCGGGCTTTCCGGCGGGCCGGGCCCTTTTTCAACAACCGGGCCTGGGTGCAGGCCGCCGATGGCCGGCAGGGACTGATTGACACCCGCGGACAGTGGGTAACCCCCGCTGCCGATTATGAGCTGTTGGTGAGCGTGGCCCAGCGGTTCCGCCCCTACCTGCCCCGGAAACAGGTGTTTATCCACAGCCTGCCGGTAGCGGTTTCCGCTTTTGCCGCGGCAACCTATGCCAACCGGCATCCGGCCGATACGGCCTACATGCTCTGCCGCCGGGCCGGCAAGTACGGCTGGGTAGCCCGCCGCAGCGGCCGTGAAGTCATCCCCACCCGCTACGACAGCGTGTTGTATTACCTCTCCGATGGCCTGGCCTGCGCCATGCGCGGCGGGCAGGCCTACTTGATTAATGCGAAAGGGCGCGAGCTGGCACGGGGCGAGTACCGGGGCGACTGGTACGACTACCGCGGCCAGCCGCGGCACCTCTTTCGGCCGGCCGAGGGCACCTGGAGCGTGGTCGATACCAGTGGCCGGCCGCGGCTGCCCTGGCTGCCTGGAACAGGTTTTTTCACGCCCGAAGGACGGGCCATCGTGCAGGAGCCTTATGCACCGGGCTGGAAGGAGCTGCCCCGCCGAAAACAGGAGTTTCCCTGCGTGGGTGTGGTAGATTCGGCCGGGCACGTAGTGGTGCCTTTCCAGGATGGCCTGCAGTATTCGGGGATGCCACCCACTGCTCACCTGGCCTCCATTGCTTTGGAGCACCACTACCCGCCGCTATTCTGGCTGACCACGGAAACGGCTCCGGCATCTTCCGGAGCCTACCGAACAGCTACCCCGCGTGGGGGCTATAGCCTGCTGTCTGCAACTACCCTGCAGCCATTTACCACGGGCTCTTTCAGTTCCCTGCGACTGCTCTCCAACAACTGGCATGTCGGCCGCCGCGTGGCCGATACGCTCTCCGTGCTCATTGCGGCCAACGGCCAACAGTGGGCTGCTCCCCGAGGGTATACCTGGAGCCGGGAGATACTAATAGTAGGCGCCGGTCTGTCGCAGCAGCACGAAGAGCGCCTGCCATTCCAATACGGCGTAGACAAAGTGCTGTGGGACAATCTCAATAGGCCTCCGTCGCCTTATGAGCTGCTCAATTCACCGCGCAACGAAGGCTACCTCACCAAAGGCGGCCGCAGGCTGTGGGAGGATTGAGGGTAGGACTTTTTGCTATTTCTTAGCACCGCTTTCCAGTTGCTCTACCATAGCTGTAGGGGCGGGGCTTATCCCTGTCCGCCGTCAGAGCAATGGTCGTTCAACGACGGGCGAGGGCAAGCCCGGCCCCATCTCCCACGCCTGTACAGCAACCAGAGAGCAGCGCTATATGGCACTCACCACACAGAGGTAAGCCATTCGATTGAGCTCAACTGAAAACCGGCAGGCGCTACATTAGCGTCTGCCTTTTTTATTTTATGATTAAACCATGGACCCCACTCTGAAATTATCGAAGCTGTTTAGGAAGTCGGGGTTGGGGCGATTTTGCGCAGCAACAGGACGGTAAAGGCGAGCCAGTGCCAAGCCAGCCA